>JAHJCN010000135.1 GCA_018812905.1 Patescibacteria group bacterium | reverse complement strand
CTAATCCCGTTAGAAATGAATTTCTAAACGGGACAAAAAAAGAACTGTTCTTTGGTCCTATCGTATCAAGCCTTGAAGGGACAGGTCTTTTAACTTCTAAATCTCAAGAAGGTGTAGTTCCTCTTAACAAAACTTCTCTTGTTGGAGGCGGAAACCAGGAAACACTGCATTTTAGTTTGGATCTATCACAGACATCGCTTAATACTGTAAAAAGCAAGGACTATGTAAAAATAGAGGACTTAAAACCTTACGGTAATCCAGGCGAGCCGCAACTTCCTTTCAAATCCTTTATTGTCACTTTACCCTTAAACAGTAAAGTTTCGGGAGTGAATGTAAGTAATGTTGCCTATAGACCGCTTTTAAATAAATTGAATATCGTTGCGCATCCGATACCTATTGCACGCGCTTCAAGTATGCTGAAGGAAAAACAGAGTATTGACGCAGAAAAACAGAATCCCGATATTCGGAAGGAGATGGGAGTTTCCCGAAAAAGTGACTCTGTCTGCAAAACATGCAATTTAGAATCTTTCTTCCCGGGCAATTTGGTTTCCTACGATATCGGCAAAGACAACAAAAACTTATTTGTATTTGTCAAATTTTTCCCTATGCAATATATTTCCGGCTCAGGACGCGCACTATTAGTTACCAACGCAGACATAACAGTAAACTATCAACTTACGGATAACAAACAAAAAACAGAATAAAAATGTCATTGCGAGGAGCGTAGCGACAAAGCAATCCAGAGAAACGAGGTTGCTTCGCCTTTGGCTCGCAATGACACTAAGGACATTTTCAAATGAAGAAATATAATTTTTCTCTAATCAGGTTTTCTTTGAGTTTGCTCATTCTATTTTCTTTTTCCACTATTGTTAGAGCCGATGACTACGAACTTTTGATTATCACGCCGAAAAAGTTCGAATCGGTGGCGCAGTTATTTTTGCAAATGCATAATAATGCCCCGGTTATAGGGCATATATCTTCAATGAATGGCTGTTACGCTATAGTAGAAGAGATAGTCGCCGCTTACGATGGTAAGCCCGAAGGCGCAGAAGAACCTTCCCCTGCAGGCGCACCGCCTGTTCTTGCCACTCCAGGAGAAGACCAGATAGATGGCCCTTACCCTCCAGCCGGCGTAGACCCTGTCCCAAATCTCTGTATTATAAAGTTTTTAAGAGGTGTGCTTAAATATGACAGCGAGCACGTATTAACGGGAGGGCAATGGGACTATCGTCGTGCTATTAATTTGCTTCGTAATTCTGCTGGCCAGGGTTCCCCAACATTTGGTGTTAACACTGCTGAAGCAAGCTTCAAATATCTGCTTTTATTGGGGGATACCGGTGCGGCAGGTGCTGCAAATATGACTTATAACGGTGTTCCGGAAAGCTGGTATGTATGGATGGATGAGGGTACATATGACCAAAACCCTGACGCTGACGATACTATTTTCCCTACCGACTTTTTCTACGCTTCACCTGATTATGGTAGTGAAATTGACTGGATACCGGACTTAAAAGTCGGCAGAATTCCCATTCACGACTTTGACCCTGTTTCAGATAGCGGAACCGTGACGGAGCTTACTGCTATCACTGACCCACTACTGTTTACTAATCCTCCTAATACTTATAATATGGATGAGTGTGATGTCTGCGATAGCACGAAGAATTGGATTGTTACCAAGCCTGCAGGATGGGCGGGTTATGAATTGTGGATAGTCTCTGATGGCAATCCTGCTGATGATGACGAAGATGCTCCTATTGGCGCTACTTACCTAATTTTAGATAACAATGATATTTGTCTTAGAGTATTGGGGAATCCGGAAGCTGCTGGTGTAGAGGTAGAAGAACCGGGACCACCATTTATACCCGGTGACGGATACGAGATACATGATAGCGGATTGGATGAATTGCTTGATGTGTATACTAAATGCGACGATTATCTTACTGCCGTTGCGACTCCAGGCGTGTGGAATAGCTGGTTTAGGAAAGTCGTAACTGTCGCTGGCGACCTTAATTCTTATCCTACCATTACTTCTCAATTTGCTTTCTGGGACGAATTCGTCCTTTCTCACATTACTAATTTAGGATATTTTGAAGGAAATGAAATAACAAAACTGCGACATACAAATAAAGATGATACGGATTTGACTAATGATTTTAATGCTGTATCGATGTCTCCCTATCTTAATGACACAGATTGCGGGTTATTATTTCACTTGGGAGGTGGAAATGAAACCTCTGTATATTTAGATGGCCCCAATATAGATACTACTCTCGTGTTCACTTATACTTCAACGGATTCCCATATACCAATTGTGGTTTCTAATTCCGATTGGAACGGAAGATTTGATATGCCTTTCCCTTTTAAAGATAGTATTTCTTTTGGGGAAGCGTTAGTGGAAACTATTGGTAGCGGTACTACAGGCGGCGGTATAGCATATATCGGCTCTACCGACTATACATATACGGGAATTACTCCCTCTTTTACTGATGGAGTTCTATCCCAATCCCGACTTTACAATTTTGACGAGTTATTAAGTTATACAGCGAGAAGTTTTAATTCCTCGCCAAGATACATAGGCGACTTGTTTGTCGGTTCTCCTTCTTATTATAACTCCGAGATTGATGGTTCCGATACTGCTATTATAGGCCCTGTTCACGATTTTGTGGCGAATAATGATATGGCATACTGGGCAAACCAGAAAGCTATTTGGACATATACCTTATTTGGAGACCCTGCGCTTCCGATTCCTTATCCACAGACCACGGCAATAGAAACTGCTACTTTACCGCCTGATTTGGCTTTTGACGAGGACAATTTAAGAGCTCTTGCTAAAGGGCAGTATGAGTCGCACGACATAGGGGTTGATGAGATACCAGATGGAGCTGCTACTGAAAGCACTACGATAAATATAACCGCAAGAGATGGTGTTTCCAGGGTCGCTATTCCTGAAATAAAGATAACGAGAATAGACATAAGACGAGACGAAGGGGAAGAATATATATCGGTGGCTTCTCCTATCATTCCTTATGCGTATGATTTCGATACGCTTAGCACTGAACCCGGTTATTATTTCGTAAAAGTGGAACAGCCCGGGTGGGACGGGAATTCTTATAGCAGCGGCATTTGGGGCAGTTGGTGGGAAAAAGAGAAATGGATTTGCGTCCAGTTAGTAAATGAATTTGTTCCCACTGCCGGCGGCAATATTTTAGTCGTGGACGACGATTACGGTTATCCTGTTGTCTCGTATAATGATTTTAACATAAAACTTAATACTTACAATGTTTCGGGTACATTTACAAAAGGTTACGAGGACTGGTATTTAAGAGCGCTTGATGACTCGCCCTCGGTAGGACTCTACGATGTCTGGCATGTGGATTATGACGATAGCGATGTCGATTATTCCGGTTCTGTTGGATTTAATTTTTATGCGGAAGACGGTTGGACCGGCACTGACCAAGGCGATTTAGTAATGCATGGCGAAATCTATCAGAGTATATTAAACAGTTACGATAAAGTTATATGGCTTACCGGCGACTGCTGGGGATATATAAGACCTGTTCCCATACCTTATTCCAATACAATATGGAACATAGAAACTCTTACTTCAGACGAACAAACTCGTTTGAGTAACTACTTGAGTAGTCCCAACAACGGGAGATTGTTTCTCTCGGGCCAGGGTATAATTGCTGATTTCATAAATTGTATTTCGCTTGGCTTAGGATATTTTGGTCACTGTGAAAGGCAAAATTTACAGGCGGGGAATTTCTTATTTGATGTTCTTCGTCTTACTAATGTATATACCTCTATGGGATATGAATTCCCTAAGACAATTCAAAGAAGGGTTAGTCCTGTTACTCTGCCTGGTTTAGGCAACCTTGTTATTGCGGGCTCTACCGGCGCGCAAAATCAAATCTTTTTTGCTACTGCGGAGCCGGCAACCGATACTCCTATCGTATCTCCAATATTTAATTATTGGTTCGGACCAAGACCTCCTTTTTCGGGTGGTAGAATAGGAGACGCTCCTTTCATAGGCACTGCGGGAACGGCATATTATCGCGGGGCGGGAGCTCATATATTCCTGCCTTGGGGTTTTGAAGCGATTGACAATCATATACAAAGAGGACAACTTATGGGTATGATTCTGTCCTGGCTTGATGACCCGGAAAGGACCGGGGAAGGGGAAGATGATGACGATGGTGACGGCGACGGCGATGGCGATGGCGATGGCGACGGAGGAGGAGGAGAAGGCGGTGGTGGTTCGCTTTCCGGCTGTTT
>JAHJCN010000088.1 GCA_018812905.1 Patescibacteria group bacterium | reverse complement strand
GGTTTAATATTGCGCCTTCTTATCTGCACAAGCTGATGCCGGCTACGCTGCAGGAGGCGTGCACGTTTAAGATCAGCCAGGATCGGGATGCGACGATCGCCGCTTTTGAGAAAGCTTTCAGGAACGCGCAGGAGATTTTCAAGTAATCTCTGTAGTGTATAATTCTCCATATGAGCGTTCTAAAATTATTATTGGCTGTTTTGTTGCTGTTTGCCGGGGTTACCAGCGTTGCGCCGCCCGTTGTGGAGCCGGTGGTTGTGAAACCCGCGGTCGCGGCGGAAAAACCGGCTGTTGCGGTTTCGAAAGTGGAGGCTGCGGCCGTGGCGCCTGCGGTCGCGCAGTGTCTCGCGCAAAAGGGCGTAAAATTATATGGGGCATACTGGTGCCAGCATTGCGCCGATCAGAAAAAGATTTTCGGCGAAGATATTAAGTATATTGACTACATAGAATGTGATTCGCGCGGGGAAAATGCGCGGGCAGAGGAGTGCGCGGCGCAAAAAATCACCAGTTTTCCGACATGGGTTTTTGCCGATAGCGAAAGGCTGATCGGCACACGCAATCTTGACGAGCTTGCGGAAAAGGCCGGGTGCAATTAATCTTATGTATCGGCGGCTTTCGGGAACGGGAACCGCGAATGATAATTAACTTTTTATCCATCATGAAAAAAATATTTGCAGCATCGATATTATTATTTGTGTTTCTGGCAGGGTGCAATGTGCAACCGAAGGACGGGGAGTACGCCGCAATGGCACAATGCCTGACGGGAAAAGGGGTTAAATATTATGGGACTTTCTGGTGTCCGAACTGCGCCAATCAGAAAAAAATGTTCGGAGATGATTTCCGTTACATAACATATATTGAGTGTGATCCGCGGGGCGAGAACGGTGATCCGGAGGCCTGCCGCGCAGCGGGGATCGACCGTTATCCGACCTGGGTTTTCCCCGGACAGGATCCGACAATCGGTACAACCGCGCCCGAAGTACTGGCCAAGAAGGCCAATTGTGACGTGACGGCGGGTGCCGGTGCGCCGGATGAAAGTGCAGTAACTTCCAAGGCATCTGAGTAAAAAAAATAGTTTCAGCGAAGACATTAAGAGGTTCGCGCGGGAGGCGGGGGCGGATCTTGTCGGGATTGCGCCCGCGGTTTTGGATGAAGATTTCGCGCGCAAAAATCTGGCTTATTTAAAGGATTTTATTGATGAAGGACGCCACGGCGGGATGAAATATCTGGAAGACTTTGAGAAAAGGGTTTCCTCAGAGTCTCTGCTGCCCGGGGCGCGGAGCGTTGTTGTGATCGGAGTGAATTATTACAGGGAGGCGGCAGTTGACGGAGATGCGCGGGAGCCGACGGGGATTATTGCGCGGTATGCGTATGGGCGGGATTATCACAAGGTGATAAGGAAGCTTTTGAAGGAGATTGCCGGTTTTATCGGAGGGCGAATGAGGGTTTGCGTGGACAGCGCTCCGTTGATGGAAAAGGCTTACGCCGTGGCCGCGGGGCTTGGGTTCATTGGAAAAAATACAACGCTTATTACACCGGGGTTCGGTTCTTACGTTTTGCTGGGGGAGATTATTACGGATGTGGAGCTTGCCTATGATGCGCCGGTTAGCGGCACATGCGGGAATTGTACGCGATGCCTTGAGGCCTGTCCGACCAAAGCTTTCATCGGTCCAAAAAAAATGGATGCGCGGCGGTGCATTTCTTATCTGACCATTGAGCATAAGGGGCCGATTGCGGATGATCTGAAAAAGGGCATGGGGAAGCGGATTTTTGGGTGCGATATCTGCCAGGAGGTTTGTCCGTACAATCTGCGGCTGCCGCAAGAGCTTGCGTTTAAGGGGCTTAAGGAAAGCAGGATCGCGGGGAGCGAGCTGGATTTGAATGAGATCCTGAAGATTGGAAGCGATGAGGAGTTTCTGCGGCGGTTCGCGGGTTCGCCGTTAATGCGCGCGGGGAGGGAGGGAATGAGAAGGAATGCGGGGATTGCGATGGGGAATGGGGGTGTGGTAACTTATTTGCAGTTTTAATAAGCCAATTATTATTTATGAAGAAAATATTTATTGCCGTTGGTCTGTTGCTATTAGTCGCAATAATATCAATATCATTTGGCTACAGTGGCAATTTATTTAGTGGTGCTTTAAGGAATATTTTTCAGCCCCAAAAAAATCCGGTATTTATAAAAAACGAGATTCAAAATATAACTCCGGTTTATAAAATAAGTTCAAGTTTTTTCACGGGTGACCAAAGGGTTCAGGACGTTTTGAATGGTAAGTCTTACGATATGGATTCCATGCAGTATGCAATCGGTATCCCCGGGAAGACTCTAAATAAAAAAGAATTTGGCTATAAAATCATGTCAGCATTGAAAATGCTTGGGTACAATACTTCTCAAGGGAACCTGGTGTCTGGCGGGAAACCTCATATTTTGGTTATTAATCAGTTCCAAAAAAGAAACGGGTTGACTGTTTTCAATTTTGTAGACGCGTCATTCATTGAACATCTTGATGGACAGGTTGGATTGAAGGAGAAAGAGGAAATGAAATATAAGGATTTATTCCCTTTGTACAATACAATACAGCGTGACGAAAATGATGTTTCAAAGGAGCACATAGCAAAAATATATTCAATGGTTTACCAGGTATTACCAAAGGCATTAGCTTTGTCGACCGCTGAATCTTATAAAGCCTGCTTTCTAATACAGTGTGGCATTGATTTCTACAATAAAGCGGCGAATACGTTTACTAATTTAAAAATTTTCGATGTTAGCGCATTTTTAATGAACGATACGGTAGAATTAAAAGATTACGTCCATGAATACGGGCACTATATTGATGGGCTTCTATTTTCCAAAGATTCTGCGTATCCAAAAAGGGGCATGATAGACACCAGGGGCTTTTATAGTATTTCTTTTAATGATGATGGGAATGTGCATTTGAAGCCTAATCCCGATAATGGTGTGCCAAATTGCTTCCAGAAAAAAACCGGTGATCCTTATGAATTTATTACCGATTATGCCGCGTCCCCAAGTGCTTTCGATACCTGCCCTCAAGGCTGGAACAGATACGCGGAAGATTTTGCCGAATCATTTTCTTCATACATACTCCAGGGGGAAAATTTCAGGGATGCAGCTAAGGTTAATGGCAAAATTAAGGGAAAATATGATTGGCTAAAAAATAATGTTTTTGAAGGAATTGAATACAATACGGATCTTATGGCAGCAAGCGCAAGCGGATGCAATGATATCCCTTTATTATCCGGTAATAAACCCGGGTACTTGAAATGCCAGGAAGATTATGTTTGGGATGGAGAGATTAAGAAGCTTGTGTTTCGGTACGTATTTTTTATTCCGCAAATTCTCTAAACTCTTCGCAGATTGGTGAGGTGTTTTCTTCCACTTCAAAAACCATATATGACCAGCTATTATCCCAGTTTTCCTCATACTTCTCGGCAAGTATGGTAGCTGTTCCGTGAAAAGCCGGACAATCCGCTATAGGATCGAACTGCGTAAAACCGAACTTTGCATAAAGTGATTTATCATCTATTAAATTTTCATAATTTAGAAGATGAATGTATTCTCCGCCTTCCAGAGTTGATAAATCATCTGGCATAAAATACATTGCAGATCCACTGGTTGTGGTTGTGTAATATGTTCCTTTCATTTCTATCGCTCCGGTCGTTTCAGGGAATCCTACTTCAGTATTTAGGTAGTTGTGATAGTTATAAATCATAGTTGCAACTTCTCCCCTGGTAATTGGTTTCTCCGGACATATCGATCCTGCGGCACAGTTGCCAAAGTTGGCAAATAGACCATAGTTATTCGCAAAAACCACATATTTTGCATACCAGGCATATGGCGGAGTATCGGCCCAAAGCCCAACCCAATGATCACCTTCTTGTTCTATTACCCAATTATCGATTGCGGATTTGTGCGATGAAAAATAAAGAAACATCTTGAGAAATTCAGTTCTGGTAACGTCTTTGGTTGGTTTGAAAGTTCCGTCCGGATATCCCTGGATCATTCCATTCTCTTTGGCATATTTAAGGTAGGGAAACCACCACTGTGTATCATCAGACATCACATCTGAAAATCCAAGTTCTCTACCAAAAACTTCCTGGTTTGAAAAATCCTGATTTATAAAAGTAGCCAAGGCCACCTTTAGTACTTCAGCGCGGTTAATAGTTGTGTCAGGCTTAAAGTAGACTTCACCACTGCTGTATGTATCCAGATTATACCCTCTAAATATTTTACGCTCATAATTATATAAAATTGCAGTACATCTTTTATCATCCGCCTTTACATCGACAAATACGCCGCAATTCCCTGGATTGGACACTGTTGTTGCTGTAGCTAAAGCGCTAAAAGACATTAAACTGGAAATAATTATTGCAGTTGATATTATTCTATTTTTCATTGTTGTAGATAGATAAGAAAGTTAGTTAGTGGTAATGCAATAATACTAGTTGATATATTTTGAAAAAGCAAAATAGGGCGTGCGGATTGCGATGGGGAATAGGGGGTAAATCCGAAATCCGAATTTCAAATGTCGATTCAAGGTCGAAGTCCGGAGGTTGAGGGTTGTGTTTCTTTGATTATGGATGAAAGAATCCAGATATGATCAATCATTAGTTAAACCGGAATTTAATGTTAGCGGCATATCCGATCTGATCGTGCTTGTTTGTGGCATTGATAAGGCAAATTTCAGTGACAGTAATTATCCGGGCGCTGCGGGGGGCGAGCTTGATTTGAAGGAGATTTTGGAGATAGGAAGCGATGAGGAGTTTCTGCGGCGGTTCGCGGGGAGTCCGCTTATGCGGGCGGGGCTGGAGGGAATGAGAAGGAATGCGGGGATTGCGATGGGGAATGGGGGGTAGAGTTATTTTTTTGCTTATGGCTGAAAGAATTGCTAACATTGGAATATTATTCTTAATAGTTTTCTTATGAAAAAAACTTTATTCACAGTCGCAATTTCAATAGTATTGTCACTTTGTGCGACGTTTGCGGTGTTGGCTTATGTCAGCCCCACACAGGGGGTCGACGTTC
>JAHJCN010000087.1 GCA_018812905.1 Patescibacteria group bacterium | reverse complement strand
GTTTATTGTATTGTTGCTTAAAATCCGTGGCAAGCCACTGTTCCAGGGATACTTCTTTTTCTGATTCGGGTATGGGTGGGTGTTCGGCTGGCATATTTTAGTGGGTTAAATTTATGGGTTAATCTTACCACGGGCGAGGGTGGGCATACAAGATACGGAGGTGGTTGTTGGGTGTACACATATATACAAAGCTTATTAATTGGGTTTGGATTTGGTTGTAAAGTGATGTAAAAAGCGGGTTTTTATCAAGCAACATTCGTCATTCATTCTCCCAGTCTTACCCACTCTTCTTCTTTAGCCTCCACACTCTTCACAACCTCCCCAAGCTGAACATAATCTTCGTTCGTAAACTTAGCGGGGTCTATAGCCTGTTTTTGAGACAAACGTTTTTTTTCTTTTTCCAGTGCAACAATTTCATCTTCCAATTTTTTTAATACTTTTCTCCGTTTCTTCAAATCATCAATTTGTTTTGGCTTTTCCATGATCGGTGCCGGAATATCACCGGCTTTTTCTTCTTTGGCCGGCGCGGTGAAATTCTCAAGATAATATATATAATCTTCATAAGTGCCAACATAACGCCGTACTCCCCCATCTTTCACCTCCACAATCGTGGTAGCGATGGAATTCACAAAGGTACGATTGTGGCTAATAAAAATCACCGTACCGACAAAATTTTCCAAAGCTCGGCCGAGCGCCTCCACGGTTTCAAAATCCAAATGATTGGTGGGTTCGTCCAACAACAAAACATTGCTTTTGGATAAAAGCAAACCGGCCAAACAAAGCCGTGCGCGCTCTCCACCGCTTAGCATGGAAATATTTTTTTCCAATTCGTTTTTGTCAAACAAAAAATTTCCAGCCATGCGCTTGACCTCCTCGTCATAAATATCCTCGGGCGCGCTGTGGCGCAAATATCTCCAAACAGATTCGGAAGCGTCCAATTCCGCCGGCACATGCTGGGCATAGTATGCGATTTTGGCGTCCGGCGCCCACTTATATGTTCCATCGATAGGCGGAATAACAGAAGCTAACGTTTTTAATAGAGTCGTTTTCCCCTGGCCGTTGTCACCAATCACCGCCACTTTTTCCTTCCGTTCAATATCCAAATATATGCCGGAGGCAACGGTCTTTTCCGGATACCCAATGGACAAATCTCGGGCACGAAACAAAATACCTTTTTTGTTTTCCACCCCCGGGATGCTAATGCGCACATTCGCGAGATGGTCGTTGATCTCAATCTTTTCCAAACGCGTAATCGCCTTGAGTTTGCTTTGTGCTTGTTTGGCCTTTGAGGCTTTGTAGCGAAAACGATCCACAAATGCTTGCAGGTGTTTCTGTTCGCAATCAATTTTTTTATTATAATTTTCAGAAAACACCAAACGTTCTTTTTTGTATTCCAGAAATTCATTAATCGGACGTGGATAAAACTGAATACCGCCCTGCTCAATCTCCAAAGTTTGTTCGCAGGTTCGCTTCAGAAACTCACGATCGTGGGAGACGATAATAAAAGCACCGTTGTAATTCTGCAAAAAATTTTCCAATAAAATTTGCGTGTGGACATCAAGATAGTTGGTGGGCTCGTCAAGCAAAAACAGGTTCGGTTCTTTCAGTAACATGGAAGCCAATTTGAGGCGCATGCGATAACCGCCGGACAAGCCGGAAATGGCTTGTTCCAGATGGTTGGGCTTTAGGTCAAATTTACCGGCTATTTTGGAACATCTCCATGCCGGCTGGCCGGTCTGTGCTTCCAGATAATTCAGAGCCGTTTGGGCAAGATCAATTTTTTCATGCTGTTCGACATAACCCAAGCGTGCAATATCGTGCAAAACCACCATGCCCGAATCCGACTGATCTTGGCCAAGAATTATACGCAATAGGGTTGATTTTCCAACTCCATTTCGGCCGATAAGTCCAATCTTTTGCTTTTCATTAACAGAAAAAGAAATGTCCTTAAAAATGACACGCGGTCCGTATGATTTGGCTAATTTTTCGATGTTTAGAAGTGTGGCCATATTGACACAGGATAACAAAAAAATAGCGGGATGTAAACTGTCTTCACCGGCTCACTATTGCATTATTATTGATTTTATTATATAATATCTTAAAATAAACAAAGTTATTTATTATTAACACAATACATATGGCAGGTATGACAAAGTCAGCCTTGTTATCTGCGTTGGCAGAAAAAACAGGCTTAGCAAAAAAAGACGTGATCGGTCTTATGGACACGATCGTAGAGTTGGCCTATAAAGAGGTCAAGAAAAGTGGAGTATTTATCGTACCTGGAATCGGTAAATTGGTGAAAGTACGCCGTGCCGCTCGCGTTGGTCGCAACCCGGCCACCGGAGAAACCATTCAGATTCCAGCCAAAACTGTGGTGAAATTCCGCGTAGCCAAGGCTGCAAAAGAGGCCGTTCTGTAAATCTTCTTCATAATCATAAACACTCGCCAAATCGGTGAGTGTTTTTTATTTCTCCACGCCATAATTCATGTTTTATTTTAATTAAAAAAAGTGTATAATATATCCGATATTACTTTATAAAATATGAAACTTGATAGTGAAAATATTAATGAAACAAATATAAATCCAATAATTAAAACGATAAAAGACATTGGTAAATCAGTTGAAACAAAACGCGCCACGGCTTTTTTCGGCCTAAGCGCTTTTTTGATAATTATATTTGGCACCATAACAATGTCATTAACTAAACCGCCCGCCCCACATCCAAAGTTTCTCCTTCTTGGCATTGATGCCGCCACTTGGGATATTATCAATCCCCTATTAGACGCTGGTCGCATGCCCAATCTGCAAAAATTAATTGATGAAGGGGTGAGTGCTACCATGAAAACACAAAACCCCACCATTTCTCCGGCCATTTGGACAACAATTGCCACAGGCAAACTTCCGAGTAAACATGGTATCAGAAGTTTTTTGAGCACATCCGAAACATATGAAGCGCAATTTTCCAATTCCGAAGACAGAACGACAAAAGCGCTGTGGAACATTCTTTCGGAAAGAGGAGAAAAAATCGGATTGTTTAGCTATTGGGCCACTTGGCCTCCGGAAAAAATTAACGGATATACTGTCACCGATATGGCTTTGATCGATGAGAAGAACGGCGTCTATCCCGATTATCTGCGAGCAGGCATCATTGCCAACAGCATCAAAACATTGGGCATCAATCCTTTCACCGATGGTTTTCAGATAGTTTTTCCGGTTCCAACTGATATTGAAGATGATAATTTTTTTTCAAAATCGGCTGATATATTAACAAAATTAAATAAACTCTTTATTTCCAACAGTATCTATGCCTTCAACAAAGAAAGACCTACAATCATGATGCAAATTGATGGGAGTGTTGACGCTTCCCAGCATTTATTTCTTAAGTTTTTATGGCCTGAAAAATATCCCACTCCGGTGAGTCCGGTTCTGGTTGGGAAATATGGTGATATGATTAATAAATTATATATCGACCAAGACAAAATGATTGGAGAGTATATTGAAAGATCGGGTCCAAATACAAACATTATTGTAATGTCCGATCACGGAGTGTTTCTCGATCCGGCCACCGGCTACCGTTTTGCGGGTTTCAATCCCCTTTTGTCACAATTGGGATTCTTAAGTTATTATGAAGGAGGAAAAATCAATTATGAAAATACAAGAGTTTTTGAATGTAACAATAATTCTTTTGATTGGCAACGTCGCCTATGTATTAATTTAAAAGGAAAATATACTTATGGCGTTGTTCCGCAAACTAATTATGAGCAAACAAGAAATGCGGTGATACAGGCTTTAAGGAACATCAAAACCACTTCGGGACAACCTCTGTTTAATTCCATCATACTTGCCACCGGCTCAAACAGCGATATTGAATGCGATATCAACAGAAATATATTTGATGAAGATTTAATCATAAATGGCACGCACACCGCAATGAAGGACTATCTAAATCTTTCAATTGAATCCGGCAACCATTACTCCAATCCAACCGGACCGGATGGAATCTTTGTCTGGAAAGGGCCGAATATTAAAAAAGGCGAATATGTGGATATCCGCTATGAGGATATTACTCCAAATATTCTACACAACTTGGGATTGCCGATCGGGAGAGATATGGATGGAAAATTTTTGCCGGAACTATATATTAATCCGACAGAACCAAAATATATTGACACATACGAGGATGACGCGACAAGAATATCGCTCCACTCAATGGAAGCGACGGAAGATGATGACGACTTTAGTATCGACGGAAACGAAGCGACGATCCATTCGGTGAACGCGACATCAGACGAGTATGATTCCTTCTGCATATTCGCCCCCAATGAAGATGCTGTGGCAGTTCAAATTAACGACTTCGAAAACAGCAAAAAAACGGATAAAAATGTGGCTTTGCAGTGGCAATATACATTACTGAAAAATTTGCCCAGATTAAATATTAATGTAATTAATCTGGATACACTGCTAATCAATCAGGGTGACGGTGCAAAATATAAACTGGTGCTTCCGCTAGAAAAAAACAAGGAACCATCACTTGAAATATCTGAAAAATTTGCTTTCGGTTTAAGCGCGCCCTCGGACGGAATTTTGCGCCTAATCGCAAAAAGCGCACCCGCTTCAGGCGCGTGGCCGGAATTAAACATCATGAGCGGAACCGCGTCCTCAACATTCAAAGTAAACTCAACAGCATTAAAATCTTATGATGTTCCCGTGTCAGTCGGAAGAGTGAATGTGACTCTGGCCAATGATACCAACAAAAATCGCGGCGAAGCGGAGCTATACATTCAGAACATCCTCTTCTCGCCTGGTGAATTCATCACAGCTGAAACGCCGATTTTCTTCTACCGACAAAATGGCGTCACTTGCGTAAAAAACAGCCTGCTTGGCATCACGGATTTATCATTCTCTTTTTCTGAAATAACAAAAAAGACCGACGAACAAGCCGGCCAAAGCGCCCTAGATCTTCTACAAAATACGGGTGAAATTAAAAAAGAAGATTAGAATTAATAATTATTATACAAAATTTCCATCAAAACATAATTGGATTGTCCGGATAATTGCACTTCCGTTAAACGCCAAATATCATGACGTGTTACATCAAACCCTCTTTTTTCATCAATCCCGTTAATCAAAGTCGCGGTTAGTTGGCAATTAGACCACCATTCGCCACAGGGATGATAAATTTTTTTATAATTCGTAAAATCCACCACATATTGATTTTTGCCATGCAAATACAAGTAAATAAAATCACTTAACGACTTAAACTGGGCGTCTCCTGTTGCCCGTTCATACATTCTTTCAATGGCAATTGTTCCCGCCAAATCATAGTTTCCGCCGATATAATCAAAACGAGTTATCAAATTTTCCCTATTATCCTGTAATTTTTTTAACATTCTCACTACTCTGCCATAGTCTTTTTCTTCAATCAATTTGATATTTCTATAAGACACTCCCCAACCGCCATCATAATCGCCGTCTTTAAATTCGGCCAAACCCAACATCACCAAAATATCGTTCAAATCTTTGTCGCTTATCGCCAAAGGCCCTTCCTCGCAACATTGCTCTGACATTGTTTTTTTGTCGGCTTTTTCTGTTTTATCCTTGAAATATTCAAGGCCTTTTTGGTCTCCAAGATTTTTTGCAACCAAAGCTCTTAACGCAAAAATGTCTTTCCCTTCTCCCGGCTTGAATTTATAAAAAGCTGGTGGGACATAAATTTGATTGATTATTGGAGGGACATTCATTCCATGAGAATTTTGATCGCGAAATTGCTTCCAATCTTGTTTTATCATTTCATCGACACATACCAACTGCGAATTGATTGTCTGCAAAAGATCTTTTTTGGTATCCGCCTCCTTGCTCAAGCTGTACGCGAGAGATAGATAATATAAAGATTTCAAATTTCTATGAGCGAATACAATATAATCACCGCTATCATACCAACAATTTTTAACAGGATCATTCAAATGATGGCTCTGATTAAAATAAAAAACACGCAAAGCCGGAGCAATCTTTGACGAAAGCCTGAAATTATAATTTTGATATGGCCACACTATAAACAAAAAAACGGCCGCGACAAGCGATAGCACAACAGCAAAAAACCAGAATCTAAAACTGCTTAATAAGTTTTTTAAAATTCTTTTTAATGTTTTTATCATGTCTGTTAACAAACAATGAATATGCAATTTGTGAATTTAAATAATCCGGATAATTACCACAGTCCAGATATATTCCATCTCGAATAATGCAGGCCAATAGACCGGTGTCTTCTTTCATCTCGTTGATTATATCAATCAACCACAACTCACCGTCTTTTCCTTTTTTTGTTTGCTTGAAATAATCAAAGATCTCCGGTAACAATACATAGGCGCCATGCGTGGCAAAAGAGGACGGCTCGGTTCCCGGATGCGGTTTCTCAACAATCTGCACAATTTTCTTTATATTTTTCTCTCCATTGTGCGGTTGTAATTCGGCCATGCCATAAAGATGCCTTTTTGTCTTATCTTCAATTTCAACGGCAGAAATAATTGGTTCTTCATATTCATAAAAAGCATCGATGCATTGTTTAAGCCTCGGCCCATCTTTTGACAAGAAAAATTCATCGCCCCACATCACCACAAAAGGTTCGTTGCCGATTAAATGTTTGGCCGGCCAAATTGCTCCGCCGTTTCCATAGGGAGGAGCGCTGGGCACAAAGGTGAATTGAGCCATTTTTGAAATGTCGCGCAAACGCTCAACCTCTTCATCCTTCCCCAAATCCAAAAGATAACGCTCGTACATTTCATTCGGTGAAAAAAAATTTACTACCGCATTTTTTTGAGGGGAAATAATAAAAATTATTTCTTCAATGCCAGATTGCACCGCTTCCTCCACAACATGTAAAACGACAGGTTTATTTCCCACCGGCAACATTTCCTTTGGAACAGCTTTTGTGCACGGCAAAAAACGCTTACCGTCTCCTCCAACCGGTATTATGGCTTTCCTAATTTTTTTCATATTTTTCTAAAAAAATTTTTTCCAATTCCAATAATAAATTATCTTGTATTTCAATATTCTTTAATACTTTCATTTTGTTTCGCGGAGATAATTCAATACCGCGCGAAAGTATTTTTCGCGAATCTTCAATTATTTTTTTCATTTCATTTATGTAGTCCGCTAGATCTTCTTTGGTCACCATAATGATTATTGATTCAAAATATCAATATTTTTTTGAGTTGCGTTTTCCATTTTATCAAGGATGCAAAATATTTTTTTTCTATTTTCTCCGCCAATCAAAAAAAGCGCAAAAATGGCTCTTAGCCTGCAATTTATTTCATCAAGCATTAATTCCTGCAGAACCTCAAGTTCGAACATTTTTTTCTTTTGCAACATATAGACTAATGAGAAAATACGACATTATCACGGAATGAAATAATGCCCAAAATATGTTGGAGGCTAGCGCCGGTTTGTTGTAGGCATCGGGATAGGAATACAAGCCGTAAAGAAATGCCATAACGCTGGCACCGATCATGAACAATTGTATTTTCAACTTCCCCCAAGGAATCTCTTGTTCCACCGAACTCTTGTTGACTTTTTCAAAAACAGCGCGACGGCCAAAAGTGGCGTCAAACAAAGCTTTAATGTAGACTGGCAAAATATTCAAAGTTAAAGATTGTGCTTTAAGCAAATCCGTAACCTTAATTTTGCGAACGCGCATGGTGAGAGCGTAGAAAAGAAAAGATAGAAAAACATAGGGAAAATACGCTATGGTAAAAAGAAGAGGATCGCTCTTGTAGGCCGGCACGCGGAAAAAAATATAAAATATCGGCATAAACATTAAAAAAAGCCACACTATTCCTACCATAAAATATACGCCTGAAAGCGTGAATTCCACCCTTTGCAAAAAAGTAGCACTACTGAAAGGATTTAAAAACAAATTTATATTATCAAAATACGCCCCAAATGTTCCACGCGCCCAGCGATACTGTTGTTTAATGTATTGAGCCAAGCTCGAGGGCCCATCGCCGAAAGCCATTATGTGGTTGTAATATTTTGTTTTCCAGCCTTGAGCTACCATGTTTATTGACGTGGAAAAATCTTCAGTGACCGAATCCTCATCCCACCAGCCGACATCTTCCAAAGCCTGCCGTCGTACGATCGCGTTGGTTCCACATAAAAACATCCCGTTGTGCAAACTTTTTCCCTCGGAAATATATTCATAAAAAATTGATTGTTGAATTTGCGCGATTCTACTAATTGGAGAATCTGTATGGTTGCCATAAAATTGCGGGGTTTGGATAAAAGCGAGTTGTTTATCTTCTTCCATCTGTGGCACGAGCATTTTAAGAAAATCTCGACTTGATCTGTAGTCTGAATCAAAAACCACAAAATAGGGAGTGTTAAAAACTCGCAACGCGTCATTCAATGCCCCTGCCTTAGCTCCATGGCGAGGATGTGGAGTTACATAATATGTTACACCAAACATTTTCGCCAACTGTCTGATTTTTTTGTAATGCGGGCTGTCCGATGAGTCCACCACTACCACCTCATAATTCGGATAGTCGATATACCTGGCGGCAATTATTGTTTTTCTCACTACTTTTAATGGCTCATTCCGCATGGGGATAAAAACCGTAACTGCCGGTGGCCGTTTCATATGAACCTTGCGCCACGCCTCATCTTTTCTCTCATAAAAGAAAGTGGATGATATAATATTGACGAAATAGGCCAAAGCGTTTAAAACAATAAAAAGTTCCGCTAAAAAAAACAAAATCACGATAAGCCTGGCAAAAAAACCGGGTTCTTCACTGAAAGAATAAAAAACAGTTCCAAGTCGAAACAAAGAATACAAACTCACCGAACTTAGTGTCGCTATTCCAAACAATATTACCCACCTATTGCGCATTCAATAATACTTAAAAATTATTTTTTGTTGATTTTATCTTTTTCGGCTTTTTTGACCTTTTTTTCTTCAAAATCTTCTGTTTTTCTCCTCTTGAAAAAAACGAACAGCCAAATAAATGCGGAAATAAGGAAGATGACGAGAGCTGCGATGAATAACACAAAGTAATACATGATGCTGTTACTGTTCAAATTAGACCAGTTGCGTATAGCCAGTTGTACTTGTGACGGCACATCGTTCCATGATTTGTTGCCGAAATAGTCTTCGTTGTATACCTTGGCTCGCCCCGGAAATAATGAGACAAAATTAAAATCATAAGTGACACAGCCCTCGCACGGCCCTTCCTTTAATGTTGGTTTGCCGTACATAAAGCCCAAAATCGGCCTGAATTTAAACTTTGGGGAATTCAAACCTATGCCTCGAAAAGTGATATCATTCCAAACGTAGTTTTCCGTATCCCTAACCACGACTGTGGCCTGATGATTCCATAAAGCGAGATTACTATCATCCCAAGATATCACTTCCGGGCCGGTGAGATCCATCAAAGGCTGAGGCATGCCGATTGTAAAACAAGTTTTTCTGGTCTCACTTGTGTTTACATAAAATCCATAGGGTTTGTTTACATCCCAGAAACGTTTTAATTCACCCCACATGTCTTTAGCGTCATCGCGATACACTTCTTCGTTTCTTTTTGTCCACTCAATCAAATCCATTGCCAATCGTTTGTCATAATAATCACGGCCATTGTCCGAACTTTCCCCAGGTACATTAACATTAAAGGGTTTGGCTTCATCAAACATCATTGACCAGTAAAACTCCCTTCCGGTGGAGGCTTCCTCATACGCCTTTGTGTTATCATCCAGAAAACCATAAAGCAATTTGTCAATTACCGAAGTGCCGTGATAAAAAAAGATTTGGCCGTCCTCGCTTATTACTTCCTTGGCGAATCTGGGACCGTAATTTGCGTCAAAAAGTCTAACATAATCAAGCGCGACAGTGTTGCTTGTCAATCTATATTCATCAATAAAAGCCATGTGTTCGGGGAACCTAAAACCAATATCTTGAGCCGGATCAAATTCTGCATGAATGATCCCGTCTGGATTTTTTTGCATAAGAGCCGCGGTGGTTTGCTGTGCAACGACCAAGTATCTTTCGTTTTTCGTGAGTCTGTATGCATGGAACAAACCTTGGGCGATATAGGTTTCGCTTCTTGGATTCCAAAAAAAATCTCTTTTTGTACGGTGGCTGTGCAAGTCGTAGTCGTACCACTCGCCATTGCCTTTGTATAAATATTTCACCAAATAATCCGCCGCGCTTTTTACCATTTCAATATTTTTGTCATCGTGGTATTGCGATTCCAAACCTCCCAACCACAAAATCATGTTGGCTTGAAAAATCGAATATTTCTTATCATCCACCACATTTCCGTCGCGCTCAACCCAATACACAAACCCACCCCCGTCTTTGTCCATCGCATATTTCTCCAAAAAATCTCGCTCCATTATATAATATTCCAAAGCGGAAGTTGGGGCGGAACGATGAAGATAGTAATCCCACAGACGCAGGATGGCGGCGATTAAAAAAATTGAAGCAATGATTGAGAAAATAACAAAAAATATTCGGAACAAACCGGAGGTAATTTTTTTCTCTTCTTGTTCTTCTTTGGCGGTTTTCTTATTTATAACTTTACACAGCTTTGAGATGTTTTTAACCTTCTTGTACAAAGCCGGATTAATTCTTTCTTTCATCTTTGTATTCTTTATGTATAAAACCACACACCGAGTGGAGATGCTTCAAATTTGCTCAAAAATTAAATTGAAAGATTGTATTTTTCTGTATTTATTATACCATATACCGCATATTTAGCGCAGTGTGAAGCTGTGGATACAATTGACAAAACCGTCAAAATGCTATAATATTTATTCAACTCGTCAGGGTAGCTCAGTCGGTTAGAGCACGGGATTCATAACCCCGAGGTGGAGGGTTCGATTCCCTCCCCTGACACAAAAAATAGAGGGGAATCGAACCTGGAGGGGTTTGGGGAACGGGAGTTCCCCACTTTTGCCGAGGGAGAGCACACGAGAGGGCGGAAGCCCTTTCGTGGGAGGACGAGCGAAGCGAGGACGACGTGAGCTTCCCTCCACTGACACTTAAAAAACAGCCACGCCGGCTGTTTTTTAGAATTTGAAATTTTGAATTTTGTATTTACGCAATGAGTGCTTTGTGATTAATATCTCTCCCCCACCATACTCTCCACAATGCCAACCAACAATAAATTCATTATCAACGATGAACCGCCATAACTTATAAACGGCAAAGTGACGCCGGTAACGGGCAACAACCCCAAATTCGCTCCAATATTGATGAAAAATTGGCAAAAGAATAAAATAGCCGCGCCGCTAGCCACTGACGCCATGAACTCATCATTTGAATTGATAACCAATGCGTATAGCCGCCAGAAAATTATCCCAAACAAAAACAAGATAACCGCCAATCCGGCCATACCGAGTTCTTCTCCAATAACAGAAAAAATAAAGTCAGTTTGAGCTTCAGGTAAAAAACGCAGCTGGCTTTGCGAACCAAAACCCAAACCGCGGCCAAAAATTTTTCCCGCGCCCACAGCGATAATAGACTGCGTAACATTGTAACCGGCTCCGAATTGGTCTTTTTGCGGGTCAACAAAAACGGCTAAACGATCCTTCTGATAGTCCTGCAAAAGAAAAAACCAAGAAAACACGCCAAGAGCAATCACTCCGGCCACAAGCAAAATCATGTGCAGTTTTCGCGCCCCGGCCAGAAACATAAAACCGAACCAAATCATGCCGAGTAAAACAGCCGATCCCAAATCAGGTTGCATCATTACAAGAGCGATAAGTCCTAAGGTGATTATTCCCGTGCCAAAAAAGAAAAGAGGTCGATCAAAATTTCTTCCGAAGCGAGAAATAATATGACCCAGCATCAAAATTAAACCGATCTTGGCAAATTCAACCGGTTGAAAAGAAAATCCACCGATTAAAAACCAACCCTTTGTTCCGCGAATCACGCGACCGGCGATTAAAACAGAAATAAGCAAAACCGCGGCCGCGACATACCACCATTTGGCGGTAGCGCGAAAAAAAGTATATTGAGTGGCGCTCGCGACGAATAATATAAACAACCCGATGCCGGCGGCAATGAGTTGTTTTTTAAAATAAAACAATTCTGATCCCCTGGACAAATCCACGCTGTATATTGCTGCAAGACCTGTGACAAGAAGAAGGAAAACGGCGGTAAACAAAATCCAATCAAAGTTTCTTATGGAAAATTTTCTCAAGCTGAACATAACTATTTCTCAGGCTCCAGGTATACCTCCTTGTTATACGGATCAATTAATGGATAAACCACCGCTTCGTTTACATTCAAACTCGGAGAAAAATTGCGAGCGTCAATTTCGCGTGTTTCTTGTGCCACGAACGCATCCAGTTCATAGGGAACCACTCCTACCAAACTTTGATTTTGAAATAATCCTATTAAAAATTTGGGGCTCGCGTAGCCATAGGCCGAATCATTTTTCAATTTGAATTGGACGGCGCTTGAATCACCGGCCAAAGCACTACCTCGGCTTAAATATTGAAAGTCACTGACAACAAAATTTAGTCTTTCTTTTTGCCATGCAGACGGATCGAGAGCCTCGTGCCCGGAAATTCTGCGCCAAGAAATATTTTCAAGGGTTAAACTGGCTGAACCGGAGTACACGGCGCCATCAAGACCAAGCTGAACAATCGGCCTGCTTTCACCCGCCAGAAGGAAGCCCTTTTGCGCCGGAGTTTTTTCCGCGCCAAAAACAAAATAATAATCAAAATAGACAATGAATTTGCTGTTGGGATTTGTCATTTCCGCCACCGCGTCTATTTTGCCGGCGCTCCCCGAGTGAACCTGCGTGCCGATCACTTGGAGAGGCTGAGCCGTGAAAGCGGGATGTAAACCGGTGTAGTCAATAAATGTTGCCGATTCGCGCGAAAGATTTTGCATTTCCGGCAATCCGAAAATTAAATAATCTCCCCATTTCCACAAACTGAGCGACCAAAAAATCACGCTTAGGCCAATAAGCGTCCCAATCAAAATTTTAAATAGTAACACCCTGTTTTTTATATACCAAAAAGACCATTTGAAGGCGCTGGCAGGAAAATCACCCGAAGGATCTTGATATTTTTCAAAATTGGCTTTTTTCCCGTTCTTGTTCAATGGAACGCGCACGGATCCTTTGTCGATCCCGTTGCCGTTGTGATTGTTGGCATTGTATAGATTGAGCATACATTTTACATTTGTTAGTATACATTATTCAGGATTATTTTTGAAGAGACTTGTCCCCTTTTGCCCTTGCCCAACCCCATGCAATGTGCTAAAATAGCAACGCCTAAAAAAGGCGCGTAGCCACCTAAAAACGGCTTATTGTCTGTTATAAACTTCATTTTATGCCCACTCGCAAAGTACAAAAAGGACAAGTTTTGGACTCAATGAAATCCAAACTTTTAGGCGCTGAAAAAACACCTATCATTAATGTTGATTTGCCAAAACAAACAGATGAACCTGTTGCCAAAGCAGTACCTGTCTCAAAAAACGATAAACCAACCAAATCATATAGCGCGAAAGACATAACCGTGCTGGAAGGCTTGGAGGCCGTACGCAAGCGTCCGGGCATGTATATCGGTTCCACCGGCCCTGTCGGATTGCATCACCTCATTTGGGAAGTCGTTGACAACTCCATAGACGAAGCTATGGCCGGATTTTGCAACGAAATTACCGTTGTTCTTTTACCAGACCACACGATTTCGGTCAAAGATAATGGCCGAGGTATTCCGGTTGATGTTCATCCCACGCAAAAAATCAGCGCTTTGGAAGTGGTTATGACCGTTCTACACGCCGGCGGTAAATTTGGCAGTGAGGGCTACAAGGTATCAGGCGGTTTGCATGGCGTGGGCGTCTCTGTTGTGAATGCCCTATCTTCCCATGTGCGCGCGGAAATTCACCGCGATGGCAAAATCTGGATTCAAGAATACAAGGATGGTGGCAAACCAGTAAAAAAAGTATATTCAATCGGAACTTGCAAAGACACGGGCACCACCATTACATTTCGTCCGGATGATACGATCTTTGAAACATTGAATTTTGAGTGGAAAACAATTATTGATCACTTACGCCAAACCGCCTATCTCTCCAAGGGCGTCAAGCTCGTTATCCGCGACGAACGCTCGGCCGAAGAAAAAACCGAAGATAAAACTTCGTTGCAATTTATCAACCCAACATATCAGTTCTACTTTGAGGGAGGCATCGCTTCCTATGTGCGCTACCTAAACCACAGCAAAGGGGTGAAAAACGAAACAGTTTTTTACACGGAAAAAGAACACGAGGGGGTCAAAGTGGAAATCGCACTGCAATATTCGGACGAATATACCGAATCACTTTTTGCTTTCACCAACAATATCTTTAATATAGACGGTGGCACGCACGTTCAGGGTTTTCGCACCGCTCTCACCCGATGTCTCAATACTTATGCCCGCAACAAAAATATTTTAAAAGAAAAAGATCCGAATTTGACCGGCGAAGATGTGCGCGAAGGTTTGAACACAATTATCTCCATCAAAGTTCGCGACCCGCAATTTGAAGGACAAACCAAGGGCAAGCTTGGCAACACCGAGGCCAAAACCGCTGTAGAGACCGTGATGAATGAACAATTTTTGATATTTCTGGAGGAACACCCAAAGGATGCCGAGGGCATTATCGGCAAATGCGTACTGGCGGCCAAAGCCAGAAACGCTGCCAAAATCGCGCGCGACACAATTTTGCGCAAAGGCGCTTTGGAAGGATTCACATTGCCCGGTAAACTGGCCGATTGCTCCAGTCGCAACGCGGAAATTTCCGAATTATATATTGTGGAGGGCGATAGCGCCGGTGGCTCGGCCAAACAAGGACGCAACCGCGACAACCAGGCCATTCTCCCCTTGCGCGGAAAGGTGCTCAATGTGGAGCGCGCGCGCTTAGACAAGATTCTAACCAACAATGAATTAAAATCTTTAATCATCGCGCTTGGCACAAACATCGGCGAGCAGTTTGATATCACCAAACTTCGCTATCATCGCATCATCATCATGACTGATGCCGATGTGGACGGCGCGCATATCCGCACCCTTCTTCTCACTTTTTTATACCGCTATTTTCCCGACCTCGTCAACCAAGGCCATATCTATATCGCTCAACCACCTCTTTTCAGCGTTAAATGCGGTAAAGAAATGAAATATGCCTACAACGAAGAAGAAAAGTTAAAAATCATCAAAGATCTTCAGACCAGAAAGCCGGAACCCGGAAAACCAGCCAAAGCTAAAAATGCAGAATCTGAGGAAAGCGAAGTTATTGAAGGAGAAAAAGATGAAGGCTCGGAAACCGAAGCTTTGGTGATTGGTGGATTGAAAGTGAACATCCAACGCTACAAAGGTCTTGGAGAAATGAATCCCGAACAGCTTTGGGAAACCACCATGGACCCTGCAAATCGCATCATGAAACAGGTGACAGTGGATGACGCCGAACTCGCGAACGAAACCTTTGAGATCCTCATGGGCGACGAAGTGGAGCCGCGCAAAAAATTCATCCAAACCTATGCTAAAGACGTAAAAAATCTGGATATCTAGCCAAAATCAAGCAAAACTTGACAAAAAAGCCGTTATTTGCTATATTCAAAGTAATAAAACGGCCAAAAGGCTGTTTTAAAAAACCTAAAAAATATATGAATTTCGTAACATCCGCGAAAAATTACTTCGTCAGCTCCTACGCTGAAATGAAGAAAGTAAACTGGCCAACCAAAAAACAAACCACCAACTACAGCCTGATTGTCATCGGGCTTTCCCTTGGCATGGCCGCTTTCTTCGGTATTTTGGACTATTTTTTGAATCTTGGCATTAACACCCTAATTATCCGCTAATCACTATGGCTAAACAAACACTAAATTTGGGACGCCGTTGGTATGTGCTTCACACCTACAGCGGATATGAAGAAAACGTAAAACACAATCTGGAACAGCGCGTGGAATCTTTTGCCATGCAGGACAAAATTTTCAATGTCATGGTGCCAAAAGAAAAAAAGATTAAAATAAAAAACGGCAAACGCCTCACGGTAGAAGAAAAGATTTTCCCTGGCTATGTACTGGTGGAAATGATCGTGACAGATGATTCCTGGTATGTGGTGCGCAATACTCCGAATGTGACCGGCTTTATCGGTTCCGGCACAACTCCGACGCCAATCGACCAAAAAGAAGTGGAAGACCTTTTGAAACGCACCAATGCATCCGAGCCTCAACACAAAATGGATTTGGAGGTGAATGACGTGGTGAGAATCGTGGATGGACCGTTCAAAAATTTTGAAGGAAAAATCAGCGCGGTTGACCACGAACGCGGCAAGATCAAGGTGATGGTGACCATGTTCGGTCGCGAAACCCCGGTGGAATTGGATGCTTTACAAGTTAAAAAAATATAATAATTAACTGTCGCAGATCGATTATACCTCGCCCACTCTGTCATTCTGAGCGTAGCGAAGAATCCCTTTCGGTCTGGCTTCTCGGCAGAATTAGAATTTAATATTTTATTATGGCAAAAAAAGTTGTTACACAAATTAAATTGCAAATTATTGGCGGTGCCGCCAATCCGGCGCCTCCGGTTGGCCCGGCTTTAGGTCAACACGGTGTCAACATTCAAGGTTTCTGCAAAGAATTCAATGATAAAACCACCGACAAAAAAGGTGAGGTCGTGCCGGTGATAATTTCCGTGTATGACGATCGCAGTTTTTCTTTCATAATGAAAATCGCCCCGGTGCCGGAACTGATCAAAAAAACGATCAATCTGGCAAAAGGCTCCGGTAAACCGCTTCAAGAAAAAGTTGGCAAAATCACCAAGGCGCAAATCCGCCAGATCGCGGAAAAGAAAATGCCGGATTTGAATGCGAAGAATATTGAAGGCGCGATGAAAATGGTGGAAGGAACTTGCAGACAAATGGGTGTGACGATCGCGGACTAATATTTTTGAATAAAGATGCCTCACTGAGGCGTCTTTTTTGTTCATCAATTGTCATCCCGAGCCCCCACTGCGCGAGGAAAAACTCCGATAAGGGATCTCTCCGCTCGTTTGACTCGGTCGTGATGACAACAAAAAACTGGGTTTTACTACCGCGTGTTACATGCTACATGTTATATGTTACATGATAAACATCGCATCCCCAAAACTATAAAACCTGTACTTTTCTTTCACCGCTTCCTCGTAACATTTTGTGATAAATTGTTTATCTCCCGCAAAAGCCGACACTAGCATGATGAGAGTGGATTTGGGCAAATGAAAATTTGTTATTAACGCATCCACCGCTTCAAATTTAAAACCGGGCAGGATAAACAAATTCACATCACCGGAAAATGGTTGAATTTTACCAAATTTTTTATACACGCCCTCCAAGGTTCGCACAGTGGTGGTGCCCACGGCAACCACTCGCCTGCCTTCGGCTTTGGCTTCCTCAATCAGACTGGCGTTTTTGTCCGTAATTTCCGCCCACTCCGCGTGCATTTTATGCTCTTCCACTTTTTCCGTTTTCACGGGTAAAAATGTTCCGAGCCCAACATGCAGTGTCACCTCCGCGAAGCGCACTCCCATTTTTTCCAGCTTTTCTATAAGTTCCGGCGTAAAATGAAACCCTGCGGTTGGCGCGGCCACCGAGCCTTCTTTTTTTGCATACACGGTTTGATAGGCTTTTTCCAACCGCGAGCTATCGGTTGCCGGCTGTGAACCAACATATGGCGGAGTTGGCACCTCGCCGTATTTATTGGCTTTGGCGCGCACACCCATATCATCATCGCCAAATTGCATTAAAATTGTTCCATCTTTTTCTTTCAATAAAATTTCCCCCGCGAAATCATCGGCAAATCGCACTTTCATTCCAAGACGCAATTTTCGCGCCGGTTTGGCCAACACTTTCCACACTCCCAAATTCTCCATTGGACGCACTAAAAAAATTTCCACTTCTTTGGTGTTTAGAATTTCTCCGCCATTTTTTTCATCATCAATAACATTTTCATCAACTTCAATTTTTCCCCGGAGACGAGCTTTAAAAACTTTTGTATTGTTCCAAACCAACAAGTCCCCTTTTCGCAAATAATTTACAATGTCAAAAAAATGCCGATGATCGATTGTTTTTTCTTTTCTGTCGACAACCATCAAACGCGAACTGTCACGCGGTTCCGCTGGTTGTTGGGCAATTAAATTTTCCGGCAAATTGTAATCAAAGTCGGATGTGAGCATATTCATGCGTCATATAACATGTAACAAATTAATATTTATAATTTATATTCCGCATTCGCCTTGTTGTATTTTTCCAAAGTATCCGTGGGATACCATTGAGCGGAATGGATGTGGGCGAAAACCACGCCTGTTCCCGCCAACTTTTCAAAGCAATCTTTTTCAATGGATGAAACGCCTTCCGGCAAAATATCCAGAGCATTGGGCTCAATCACATATCCTCCAGCATTATTCAAATTAGACGGAGCCTTGTCCACGCTGGGCTTTTCCACAAATTCTGTTATCTTTTTTTGCTCCAAACGCGCAATGCCGTATTGCGTGACATCTTCCACCGGATAAAGAGCCAGGGTGATTTTCGCCTTATTTTCTCTATGCTCTCTTATCGCCTCGGTCCAGTTAAAATCCGCCAAATTATCTCCATTGATGACCAAAAATGTTTCGTCAAAACCTTCAATTGCCTTCTTAACGGCTCCGCCCGTGCCCAAAGGATCATCTTCAATGCTATAATCGATACTCACCCCCCATTTGGATCCATTACCAAAATATTCTTTAATCAAATCCGCTTTGTAGCCAATGGACAGTATAATGTCCGTAATCCCATGTTTTTTAAAATTCAGGATGGCATGCTCAACAATCGGTCTTTCTTTGACCGGCAAAAGGGGTTTGGGGGTTGTGTGAGTGAGAGGACGAAGGCGGGTGCCAAGCCCGCCCGCCAGAATTATGGCTTTCATATTGGGCTATTCTAACATCTTGAAATATTCTTGTAAACTGCTATAATAAGGCCAATATGCGCGCCCATAGCTCAGCCGGTTAGAGCACCAGACTTATAATTTGGGGGTCGATGGTTCAAGCCCATCTGGGCGCACGGATAACAAAAAACCACCTCAATTTTGCGAGGTGGTTTTTGAATGGTTTTATTTTCATCTCAACGCCACTCTTTAACAAAGCGTAACATATTTGATGGCTCGACAGAGGGGGTCTGTCGAGCGCTCTTCCGCGTCGGTTCCTCCGAATGGAGGCGGTCCCGCAAGGCGCGGGATTTACGCAACCAACAAGCAACCCGAGAAATTCTTTTGGATCTTATTAAAATTGTTAAAATAACGTGGGAGTACAGCACAAAATGGCCAAAAAGTCAATAGTTGGCTTGTGTTTTTGCTATCTTTAGTGTAAAATTGGACAAAACATATGTCCAAAATCAATAAAATCATTGTAAAAGGCGATTCCGCCGGCTCTCGGCTGGATGTTTTTTTGTCGTCCGCTTTGGGTATTTCTCGCTCACAAACGGGAAAAATGATTGATAATGGTCTCGTGGAAGTGAACGAAAAGACACCGAAAAAGGCGGGAAGCAGGGTAAAAGACGGCGATGTAATATCAATAAAACAGGAAGCGACTCATGATGCTGTCATTCCCCCGACTAAGTACGGGGGAATCCACAAAACGCGCAACCTGGATTCCCCCGTACTTAGTCGGGGGAATGACAAAATTGATGTTAAAGACATAAAAATTGTCGCCGAAACCCCGGACTATATTGTCATAAACAAGCCATCTGGCATGCTCACCCACTCCACCAATCGCTTGGAAAAAGATTCGCTCGCGGAACTTTTGGCCGAAAAATATCCTGAATTAAAAAAAGTGGGAGAAGATCCGGTGCGTCCCGGCATTGTTCACAGACTGGACAAAGAAGCTTCCGGACTGCTGGTGGTCGCGCGCACGCAAAAAATGTTTGATCATCTCAAAAACCAATTCAAGAAACGAACGATTGAAAAAGAATACATTGTTTTGGCGCACGGCAAAGTGGCAAAAGATTGGGATGAAATCAACTTCCCTATCGCCCGTTCACGCACCACAGATAGGATGTCTGCTCGGCCATTAGTGAAAAAAGGTGAAATTGACGAGGATAGCAAAACAGCTAAAACGGAATTTCTGGTAGAAAAAAGATTTGTAAACTTCACTCTTTTGCGCGTCAAAATTTACACCGGACGCATGCATCAAATTCGCGCGCATCTGTTGGCATACAACCACCCGGTGGTTGGCGATCCGTTATATTTTCAGAAAAAAAGAAAAAGAATGTGGGACGAAAGATTGGGTCGGCTATTTTTGCATTGTTCCAAGTTGGGATTTGTGGACTTGACCGGAACGAAAGTTTCATTTGAATCTCGTTTACCGAAAGAGTTGGAGGAGTTTTTACTGAAATTGAAATAGAAATAATAAATTCAAAATAACAAATCACAAATAAATTACAAATCCAAAATTCAAATATTTAAATTGGTTTTAGAAATTTGGAATTTATTTGTCTACCTGCTGGAGACCTCTCGGATGGAGAGACTTTGTGATTTTAGATTTTGAATTTACATAACTATGAACACGCAAAACAAACAAGCATTATTGGTTATAATTTCTTCTCCCGCCGGAGGCGGAAAGGATTCCGCAATCCGAAGATTGTTGAAAATTCTGCCAAATTCCGCCAAACTTGTCACCACCACTTCTCGCGCCAAACGCCCGCGCGACATTGAAGGCGGAGATCATTTTTTTATAAGCAAAGAAGAATTTGAAAAACAACTTCAACAAGGACAATTTCTAGAATACAATATCACCGATAACAAATATTACGGCATTTGCAAGAATTATTTTAAAAAATTACAAGATAATAATGATATAATTTTGGCGCCGATTGACGTTGACGGCAAAAAACATTTTGACGATTTGCGCATACCCCATTTATCCATTTTTCTCTTGCCGAACAACATGGACACCCTGCGGGAACGCGCCAGACGACGCGGTGGCATGACCGAAGAAATGATTGAAAACAGAATCCGCCTCGGATATGAAGAAATTGAGCGCGCTAAAGATTATGATTATAAACTGGTCAATCATGATGGAAAATTGGATGAAACCGTTGATAACATAGCCAAAATCATCAAAGAACGACTGGTTGGCAAGGGCAATATTGACAAAAAAGCGGATTTAAGCTAAAATAGGCCACACGATTGTCGCATACCGCGCAACGTGTAACGCGCAACCTGTCCGTTATGCGCTACACGTTTCGCGTTACACGTTACACGATTATTTTAAACATATGTCCGAAGAACAAAAAGACAAAAAAACAACAGACTTCAAGCCTGGCATGGTGGTGAAAGTCCATCAAAAAATTAAGGAAATGAATACCAAAGGCGAAGAAAAAGAGCGTATTCAAATCTATGAAGGCACAATCATCGCGGTTCGCCATGGCAAAGAAGCCGGAGCCACCATTACTGTGCGCAAAATTTCCGAAGGCGTGGGCGTAGAAAAGATATTCCCCATTTATTCCCCGGTGGTGCCAAAAATTGAAGTGTTGAAACAATTAAAAGTTCGACGCTCCAAACTATACCATCTGCGCGATCCGAAATTCAAAAGAAGGATGGCAGAAATAAAAGAACCTAAAAAAGCAAAGTAATATAATAAAAAATCCCCGACTCAATCGGAGATTTTTTATTTCCAAAACGCATTTGAATATTTGAATTTTGATATTATTTTTCTCCATTCTGGATATCTCCCGAATGGAGAAAATTTGGTGCTTTGAATTTGTAATTTTCAATTATAGGTATTTTCCCGTCCAACTTTTTTTGTTTTTCTTTATATCCGCTGGCGTGCCCTCGGCCACCACTTCCCCGCCTTTTGTGCCTCCTTCGGGTCCCATATCAATAATCCAATCCGCACAACGAATGACCTCCAAATTATGCTCAATTATCACGACGGTATTTCCTTTTTCTCCCAGCATGCTCAAAACCGAAAGCAATCGCTTAATGTCTTCAAAATGCAAACCGGTGGTGGGTTCATCCAAAATATACATGGTACGGCCGGTGGAAGCGCGAGCCAATTCCGTGGCCAACTTGATACGCTGGGCTTCACCGCCCGAAAGCGTGGTGGCAGGCTGTCCCAATTCCAAATATCCCAATCCCACATCGCGCAAGACGTTCAATTTGTCGGAAATAGCCGGAATATCCACAAAAAATTTAAAGGCTTCTTCAACCGTCATCTTCAACACATCGGCAATATTTTTGTTGTGGTGGTGGATCTCCAAAGCTTCCTGGTTGTAGCGCGATCCATTACATTCGTTACACTCCACAAAAACATCAGCCAAAAATTGCATCGGAATGCGGATATATCCTTCGCCGGCGCAGGCTTCACAACGTCCGCCGCCTTTGACATTGAAACTGAATTTACCGGCATCATATCCGCGCATTTTCGCTTCGGATAAATTGGAAAATAAATCGCGGATGAGCGTGAATACTCCCGTATATGTAGCCGGGTTTGATCGCGGAGTGCGACCGATGGGCGTCTGATCAATGGAAATCACTTTATCAATATTTTCCAAACCTTTAATTACCTTATGCGCACCCGGCTCTTCTTTGGC
>JAHJCN010000086.1 GCA_018812905.1 Patescibacteria group bacterium | reverse complement strand
GTGGCCGTGTTGCCGGAAATCGAAGAAACGGAATTCAAAATCAATCCGCAAGATTTGCGCATAGACACTTTTTGTTCGGGTGGCGCGGGAGGACAAAGCGTGAATACCACCTATTCAGCCGTACGCATCGTGCACATCCCAACCAACACCATGGTGCAGTGCCAAGACGAACGCTCGCAAACCTCCAATCGCGAAAAAGCCATGAATGTTCTGCGTGCCCGCCTCTATGAATTGGACATGGAGAAAAAACGCGCCGTAATTGAAGCCAAACGCCGATCACAAATCGGCTCGGGCGATCGCAGTGAAAAAATACGCACCTACAACTTTCCGCAAGATCGCATCACCGATCACCGCATTCACCAAAACTGGAATAATATCGGAACAATTTTGGAAGGTAATATTGAACCAATAATTGAAGCGTTGAGGCAGGCGGATTACGCGGAACAAGTATAAAAAAATTCAAAATCACAAATTTCAAATTAATAAAAAATCCAAAATTCAAAAATCTAATATTTGAATTCTGACAGCTAGGTTTTATATGAGATTTGTCTCACTTCGGGAGATCTCTCGAAGATAGATAATTTCTTCACAAATGATAAAAAAAATTAACTTTCCGCTTCTAGCGATTTTATTACTTGCCCTGGTTCTTCGGATATTCGCTCTATTAAAATATGGCGATTTTTGGTGGGATGAAATTTTCAGCGTCACATACAGCCAGAAACCGTGGTTGGAAAGCATAAAATTTTGGACATGGGAAACCAACCCTTTTTTCCACATGTTGGTTTTAAAAATCTGGTTTTATTTTTTTTCACCGAACGAAATTACCGCGCGTTTTCCCAGCATAATTTTTGGAGTGGCCGGCGTATGGTCGCTTTTTCGTTTTGGCCTCATTTTTTTCAACAGACGGATAGCATACACGGCCGCTTTCCTGCTAGCGCTCGCGCCATATCACATTTTTATGTCCTGCACCGCGCGCGGCTATGCCCTATTAACTCTATTAGCCATTATCAATGTTCATTATTTTCTTCTTTTGTTCTATCGACAAGAAAAAAATAGAAAAAATATCATAATTTTTGCCGTTTCTCTTTTGGCCCTTCTTTTCACCCATCTCACAGCCGCCTGGGTGATTTTAGCCGAAATAATTATCATGTTGACCGCGGGAAAAAAATACATCGTTGAATATGTAAAATATTCCATTATTCCTTTTGCTTTGTGGCTGATCTGGGCCATACCATCCGTATATTTCAAATTTACAAACCCATTATTTTTCAACAGTTCCTGGTTTTTCCTTTTTAAAAATACTTTCAAAGGAAAAATTGAATCCATGCAAGCGCTCTTTTTTGGTCCCCTATCATTTTGGCACGCGCTGGTTATAATCATTCTTTTCTTCGCCATTGCCGGTTATACGTTGTGGAAGCAAATTAAAAACAAAAAAATCGACCGCATGCTGTGTATAATGTCTATTTTTTTTATAATTCCGATGCTCACGATGGTCGTCTTTAATCTCTGGAATATAAAATTTTTCATTATCGGCTTGCCCTGGCTGTTGATTATCTCGGCCTATTTGCTAAATTATTATTTCAAAAACAAACTAGTAATCGTATTGCTTATTATTTTATTGACCACGCCGGGTTTAGCGCGATTAAATGAAATACTGCCTCTAAGCGATTGGTCAACAATCAATAATTGTATTGAGGAGCGCAAAAAAGATAACACACAGCAAATCTTTATTTACGATTATTATATGCACAAAATGCTTTTTGACAGATATTACAAATCTTCCGTTCCGGCCTTGGGATATTTTCCGTCTAACGATTATGAGAATTGGGATCGTCAAATAATTACAACCAATTATTTAATGTACAAACATCCGGATGAAGAAATTTTAAAATGGATGGAAGACCGGAAGCTATCCGATTATGATGAAATTTTCGTAATGCAAGACAACAGGGCGGACGAGAATGACATTCCCGTAAATATAACTTCTGTTCTGAACGAAAAAAAATATTCGTTAATCGATCGATGTTACGCGCGGATCGCGGATGGAAAAAAAATAATTTATCATTATGCTAAACCTGCGAGAACTGACGATAAAAAATAAACAAAATATCCCGGACTTGGATTGGGAATTGCTGGCGACAAACGCGATCAATCAAACGAGGGAATATTTTTTTTCTCATCCGGAATATGTTTTAAATATTTTCGAACGCGTAAAACTATGGCGATCGATCGCACGCTATAAAAAAGGATGGCCTGTCGCTTATATTTTGGGGCATAAAGAATTTTTTGGCTTGGATTTTTTGGTGAACAAACACACCTTGATTCCGCGGCCGGAAACAGAGCTGATGGTGGAGAACGTGGTTGAAGAAATTTCGAAGTTGCGAAATGGCGCAATTGCGGAAAAAATTTTGTTGGTTGATGTTGGCGCGGGGACCGGATGTATTCCAATCGCGATTGCAAATATCATTGCGAGGAGCAAGCGACGCCTTCCCGCCTTTGGCGAGAAGCAATCCCAAGCTTCAAGGGATTGCCGCGTCGGTCTTCGACCTCCTCGCAATGACAGTGCTGAAATTGCCGCGTTGGCCAACGGATGCGGAGCTCCTCGTGGTGACATACAAATTTTGGCCACCGACACCTCCAATAGCGCCCTACGCGTGGCCAAAAAAAATGCCGCTCGGCATGGAATAAAAATAATTTTTTTACAAGGCAGTCTCCTAGGACCAATAATCGAACGTTTTGCGTTACACGTTACACGTTACACGCACATCGTGGTCACCGCCAATCTCCCCTATCTCACCGCCGAACAATTCGACAATGAACCCTCAATCCAACACGAACCAAAAACCGCTCTTGTCGCAGAAAACCAAGGACTCGCTTTACATGAAAAACTTCTCCGGCAAATCAATTCCATCATTTCCAATTTCGCAATTTCGCAACTTCCAAACATCTCAATTTACCTTGAAATCGATCCCTCTCAATCCGCGCGCATTTTGGAAAGTATAAAAAACAATCTTCCGGACGCGAAAACACAAATAAAAAAAGATCTCGC
>JAHJCN010000085.1 GCA_018812905.1 Patescibacteria group bacterium | reverse complement strand
AGGAACATCAAGAATCTTTCACGCAAATTTTTGCCCTTAGTTTGGTGATTAATCAATGAATGTCGAACATTGAGAAGCTACTACTAAATCGGCTGTAAATGCCGATAAAACGGGCAAAAACTTCAGATACAAATGAACGTTATACGAAATTTTTTCACTTCCTTGACTTAAAAATATGGGATATCACGTAACAATTCTACGCACCAAAGACAAACATCGCGAGCCAATCACGTTGGATGAAACTAAGAAACTAATCACTTCCATGCATGGTTTTAAGTTACAACCGAGTCCCCTGTTTAAGGAAAGTTTTGAAATATCATTTTCACAATCTGATGGTGAGAAGTATGTGCTCCTCTGGCAAGAAGGCGAAATTTGGACCAAGAATCCAGATGATAAGACTATGCAGGTTATGCTCAATTTGGCCAAAAGATTGGACGCGAGAGTTCGAGGCGATGAATTAGAAACCTATATTACACTTAATAAAACTTACCAGCACCCTGACGATCTTGCCATTAGCGCCTCGGAGCAGACCACATCAAAACCAAAACATAAACAATGGCGATTACGTGATATCCCACTTGTAATATTTTTTATCTTTGCGATTCCAGCAGTGTCATTCTGGAAATGGTTAAAAAAACGGAAGTGAAAAAACATCGCACAACAGCGTGTATGCGGCTCGGCTGAGACCTCGCCCATATGGCGCAATGATGGGAAAAATTATATCATTACGCCACATCGCATACACGCAAACGTTAGCTGAAATAAATAAATTCTTTTGCTCTGCGGAGCAAAAATTATTCGGGCAAATTTTATTTTTTTAATTGTAATATTTTATGAGCGAATTTGGACCAAATCCTTATCTCGATCAAGCTGCTGCCTTCAAACGACCACATGAACCAACGGAAGTCAAAAAACCACGAGAAAAAATTGAATTGTCGCCGGTAGACGGCTTGGTGTTCGCAGACACAGGCTTTTTAACTCCCGATAGTGGTTTTTCCCAGACAGGCGAAGTGCCACAATTTCCACGAACTTATTTGCGGCCAATGTTTATTGGAGAGCATGGCAGAAATATGGTATGTGATGCGGACATGCCAGCAAATGCCGTAAAATCGACAGTTGCCATGGGCAAGGCAGCATGCATCGAACATCCAACACGAATTGGAAGCACCGATTACAATTTTATGCAATGGAAAGGCGTGGGAGAAAATCGCGTTAACGAGCGAGGACAGAAAAAAATTGAAGCCAAGGGCGGCACAATATCATTTCCTTTGGGCAAAGAAAGTGCCATGCCCCTCTTTGTGGCAGAGGTTGACGAGAAACTATTGGTTAGATTTATGGGTGCCGCTTATTATGAAGATTTATTACTGGAAGAAAAGCAGTCAGAATTAATGGAAAAATATGGCTTGAGAATGCCAAAAATTCTAACGACCATAAAATTTTCTCGTCAATTTTGCATTGATAATAATTTGCCGATACCAGATAATGATGATCCTGAAGATATAGCTGGACAAAATCCTGTCGAACATATTAAAGCGAACGAAGAAAGAATTAACGACCCCGAACTCTATAAAAAAATGATTGGTTCATACGAAGCTCAAGACTATAAATCGGCAATATTGGGCCAAAATGTAAGAGCGTTTAGAAATGTCTGGCGAGTTAGTGAGTTGGAAGATGCCATGAAAGAAATGGATCAAGAAAAAAGGAAAGAGAAAATTTCTTCAATTTTAGATACATCCAGGCTCATTCTTGCCAAGGAGTTCGGAGAAGACATGAGTGATGAGAATTTTCTAAAAACATTCAGCAAATTATTGGGACGGCAAGCAGCTATTTTGCTGGAGAACAGAATTAATCAGGGAGCGATGAACAATCACAAGCAAGATATTACCTTAGCGGCTGAAGTGTGCGATTTTGATGGCTCTTACCAACTGAACGAAGATTATTTAAACGACGAAAAAAATCAACCAGAATGGGTTGGCGGAGATGAAGCAAGGAAAAAAGAATGGATTAAAGAAAAAGAACGCGCATTATATAGACAAGTTTTATTAGTCGGTGCTCATATTAAACCTGTCATAGAAGCACTGAGACAGGGTGAAGATAAAACACCAGAAGTAACCACCGTGAAAACTTTTGTGGATAGTATTGTCACCAACTTATCCCCTAAAACAAAAAAGGATTTGACTGCTTTTTTGGATACCGCGGAAAATTTTCAAGATATTAAAGATATCGCAGGTTATGACCTACAAACGCAAGAAAACTTTGCGGGTTACCAGGATTTCTTTGACACCATCGTAAGAGAATTGGCGAGCGAATTAAAAAAATAAAATTTGCCCGAATAATTACTCGCTTCGCTCGTAGAATTTATTTACATCAGCTAACACGCGATATCTGCAAGGGCTAAAGCCACATCCGCTAACGCGGACGTCAGATATCGCGAAACGCACAAGTGTTGCGTCAAAATTCCCCTAAATCTAGCGAAATTTGTCTTTCATTTTCAGGAAAATGTAATTGTGTTGTTGAAATTAGGCTTGGTAGAGCTGTTTTTTCAAATTGAGAGACTTGTAATATTTGTAAAATTTCGTAAAGATT
>JAHJCN010000084.1 GCA_018812905.1 Patescibacteria group bacterium | reverse complement strand
TGTTCGCACGCAACAGAGCGGGCTCTGAACAGGGAGGTACCCGGGGTTGGGTTTCACTCTGCGCCCAAGAACAAAGCAGAGTGTCCAACAAAATGCATCACGAAAGTGGTGTTTTTTGTTTGCGTTTTGCTGTTTTTGTGATAATATATGAACGATCATTCCCATGAAGTCAAAATTTTCACAGCATTGTTATCCCAAACACTGTCATCCCAAACACTGTCATCCCGACCCAAGCGGAGGGATCCCTCCAAGTTTGCTCGGGATGACAGAATGGATTGGAATTATAAAATTGCGTTGGGTGACAAAAATCATAAAATTACAATATGAAAAAAATACTTATCATTGGCGCTAAAGGCACGCTCGGACAATATTTATTAGATGAATTTAAAAGCGATTACGAAGTTCTGGCTTGGGACAGAGAGGATTTTGATATTACCGGAGCCGATCTTAAAGAAAAAATAATTTTGGCTAAACCAGCCATTATCATCAACGCCACGGGATATAATGCCGTGGACAAGTGCGAAGTGGACGAAAATGAAAAAAGATTGGCTTTTTTGATAAATTCTGAAGCGCCAAAAAATATCGCTCAAGTCGCTAAAGAAATCAACGCAATTTTTGTAAATTATTCCAGCGATTATGTTTTTAAGGGCGATAGACCGGAGGGATACAAAGAAGACGACGCGCCAAATCCGATAAGCGAATATGGAAAATCAAAATGGGAAGGGGAAAAAAACATGCAGTCGGTTGGAGGAAAATATTACATTATTCGTCCTTCCAGAATTTTTGGACGCGCGGGAGCTAGTGTTTCCAGCAAAAAAAGTTTCGTGGATATAATGCTTGGGAAAATTGACGAAAAAGAAATTAAGGTTGTGAACGAAGAAAAGGGGAGTCCAACCTACGCGTTTGACCTCGCCCGTTTTACTCGCGCGCTTATTGAAGTCAATAAACCCCATGGAATTTATCACGGCGCCAACTCCGGCGCGTGCAATTGGTATGAGTGGGCACAGGAAATTTTTGCGCAAAAGGGCAGGGGCCCGAAAATAATTCCGGTCAAATCATCGGAATTTCCTCATCCGGCGCTCAGGCCGATGTTTTCCGAACTTATAAACACCAAGATGCCTAAGCAAAGAAGCTGGCAGGAGGCTTTGAAAGAATATTTACAGAAAATACAATAATTTTCAATTATCAATTTTTAATTTTCATTGAATATTTAATGGTTCAATTTTCAAAATTAGATTTGGTATTTGCTCGTTGTGGATATCGCATGCTTGACATATATTATACCAAAGTAGTATGATATATACACTATGACACACAACGACAAAACATCATATTTCGTTAAAGGCATGCATTGTAAATCCTGCGAACTTTTGCTTGAGAGCTCCATCAGTGATTTGCTGGAAGTTTCAAACGTTAAGGCTTCAGCCACAATCGGTAAAATAGATATCGAGCACAATGGCCATCCGCCATCGGCCGAGAAGCTTACAAGTTTGTTCAAAGTGAACGGCTATGAATTTTCAACGAATCCATTTTTCGGATCTAAAAGAGTTTGGCCATATTTAATCGGTCTGGCTTTGGTGATGGCCTTTATCGGATTTAACAAACTGGGCTGGTCCAGTGCTTTCAATATCACAGAAGAATCGCCGGCATTTTTATTTTTAATCTTCGGCCTCATTGCCGGACTCTCCACCTGCGCGGCACTGGTGGGCGGAATTGTTCTATCCATATCCGATGAATTCGCCAAAATGCAAATCGGTGAAAAGACCCTGCTCGGCGAAACCCTTCCGCATCTTCAATTCAATTTTGGCCGTCTTGTTTCTTTTACAGCCATAGGTTTTGTTTTTGGGGCAGTGGGAAGCCAGCTTCGGTTTTCTCCTATATTTACGGCAATATTAGTAGTAGTCATTTCTTTGACAATGTTTTGGTTGGGTCTTCAAATGCTCGGCGTAAAATTTGCCCAAAAAATACACATTGGTCTACCTAAGAGATTTACACAAAATATTACGAAAAAAGATAAGTCAGCCGGGCGTTTGGTGGCTTTTGGCATCGGCGCTCTCACAGTTCTTCTTCCGTGCGGTTTCACCCTTACAGCCGAAGGCGTGGCCATACTGTCCGGCTCGCCAGTGCGCGGAGCTTTAATAATGATGATGTTTGTTCTCGGCACAATGCCAGTTTTGATGATCATTGGCGTAACCAGCGCCAAGTTGCATGAAAATCCGGCACGCGCCAAAATATTTTCCACCATCGCCGGCATAGTAGTTTTATTTTTTGCGATGTATAATATATCCAACCAGCTGAATGTATTGGGAATAAATGTTTCAGCGCTGAGCGCCAAGCCGTCGCAGGCCAAGGAGGTCTTACAAGACAGAGACCTGCCTCCGCTGGAGAATGGCAAACAAGTTATAATAATGAACGCTTCAGCCCACGGTTACAGTCCGAATTATTTTAAAGTCCGCGCCGGCATTCCTGTACACTGGGAAATTACAGACACCGGCACCAGTGGATGCACCAATGCAATCATTTCATTCAAATTATTTAAAGACCAAATTTCTCTCACACCGGGTGAAACATCTGTGAAAGAATTCACGCCAACGATGCCGGGAAGATATAAGTTTAGTTGTTGGATGGGTATGGTCTCGGGGGTGATTGAGGTTGTCAAATAACTGTCATTGCGAGGAGGCCTTAGGTCGACGAATTAATCCCATTCATCGAAGAGACTGCTTCATCACTTGTTTCTCGCAATGACAACTTAAAACATATGAAAAAAACATCTCTAAAAATCACCGGCATGGATTGCCAAAGCTGTGCGATAAATATTGAACACGCTCTTAAGAAAACTGCCGGAATAACAGCGGTCAATGTTAATTTGGCGACCGAAAAAGCTGCCGTGGAATTTGATGATAACAAAACTGATCTTAATGCGATCAAAAAAGTCGTGGCGTCGCTTGGCGGGTATAGTGCGGAGGAGGTAATGAGCACGACCGACCACATGCACCATGATGGAAATGCAGAAAAGCTCAAAAAACGCGCCTTCATCATATTAATTCTAACGCTTCCCATTCTCTATTTTACTATGGGAGGAATGCTGGGATTGCCCGTGGCGAGTTTCATTTTACCGTATTCCAGCCTTATTCAGTTTGCATTATCGGCGCTCATTATCTTTGTTTCTCGCCACATCTGGCATGCCGGAATTTTGGGTTTAACAAAATTGCGCCCAAACATGGATTCTTTGATTTTTTTGGGTACATTTGTGTCTTTTGTTTATAGCGCGGTGCTGACCATCACTTCATGGAATCAAGGGTTTGCACAACAAATATATTTTGAAAGCGTGGCATTAATACTTTTTTTCATCACCCTCGGAAAATATTTTGAGGCGGTCACCAAAGGCCGTACCGGTTCATCCGTGAAGCGTTTAATCGGTTTGCAGGCGAAGGAGGCCGTTGTTTTGAAAAACGGCCAACAAATTAAAAAACCCATTGACCAGGTGAAAATGGCGGACATAGTTTTTGTAAAACCGGGTGAAAAAATTCCGGTAGATGGTGTGATAACCGAAGGCTATTCCAGTGTTGATGAAAAAGCAATTACCGGAGAAAGTATTCCGGTGGAAAAGAAAGCGGGAGACAAAGTTTTTGGCGCGACAATCAACCAAACCGGCGTTCTTACTTTACGCGCCACGAAAGTTGGCAAAGACAGTCTGCTAGCCCAGATTATCAAAGTGGTGGAAGAGGCAATGGGAAGCAAGGCGCCAATCCAGCTCTTGGCGGACACAGTTTCATACTATTTTGTGCCCGCCGTTTTGACTATTGCTATCATTTCATTTGCGGTTTGGCTTATCGCGGGCCAGATCTTTTCTTTTTCTCTGGTAATTGCGGTTACCGTTTTGATTATCGCTTGCCCGTGCGCGCTCGGTCTTGCCACACCCACCGCAGTGATGATGGGCACAGGTATTGCAGCCAAGTATGGCATTTTGATTAAGAGTGGCAAAGCGCTTCAGATTGCTAAAAATATAACCACCGTTGTTTTTGATAAAACCGGCACTCTAACTGAAGGAAAACCGAAAGTGACTGATATTGTAGAAATCCCAAATTCAAAATTTCAAATACCAAGTATAATCCAATTTGCCGCGTCGTTGGAAAAAAATTCCGCCCATCCCTTGGCTGAGGCAATTATTTTAAAAGCAAATGAAGAAAAAGTTTCTTTGTTGTCTGTAGAAAATTTTAATACGGTGCCGGGTAAGGGTTTAATCGGGCAAATATTAATATCCAATATCCGATATTCAATATTTTTTGGCAACAGAAAAATTATTAAAGAAAATAAAATTATCATAGATAATGAAAATAATAAGACGATAGAGAAGCTGGAAAACGAAGGTAAAACCGTAATGCTTCTAGGTGTGGACAGCAAGCTCGCCGGCATGATTGCCGTTGCCGATGTTTTAAAGAAAGATTCGAAAGAAACGATTAAAATGTTGAAAAAAATGGACAAAGAAGTTTTTATTGTGACCGGAGATAATTGGCGTGTAGCCGAGGCGATTGCCGGGCAGGTAGGCGCGAATAAAGTAATCGCCGAAGTTTTGCCCACGGATAAAGCCAATGTTATTAAAAAATTGCAGAGCGAAGATTTGAATGGAAAAACGCGGGTTGTGGCATTTGTTGGCGACGGCATAAATGATGCGCCGGCCTTGGCACAGTCCGATTTGGGCATTGCCTTGAGTTCCGGTACGGACATCGCTATAGAAACAGGGGATATTGTGCTCATCAAAAACAATCTGCCTGATGTGGTGCGGGCGATCAAAATTAGCGCCTTTACTTTGCGTAAAATAAAACAAAATTTGTTTTGGGCGTTTATTTATAATATAATAGGAATTCCGGTGGCCGCGGGAGTTTTGTATCCAATCACCGGTTGGCTTCTTAACCCGGCAATCGCCGCCGCAGCTATGGCGTTCTCGTCTGTGAGTGTGGTATTAAACGCACTGACAATGTCTTTTAAGAAATTTGATTAATTTAATTTATCATCCCTGTCGAAGCACAGGGTTCCTCAATTGTCATTTTAGCGAAAGCGAGATTCCGGATTGGTGATGGATTCCGGATCCCGGTCCCGAATGACATAATAAATGAATATCGGAATAACATAATTATTGAATATATGTACACAGCAAAAAATTACGAACATTTGCTCGGTCTCACAGGTCTGAGCGATAATTTATTAAAAAATCATTTTACGCTCTATCAGGGTTATGTAACAAATTTTAATAAATTATTTGATGCGATTGTAAAATTGGACGAAGAAGGAAAGCACGCGAATCCGGAATTCGCCGAACTCAAGCGCCGTTTTGGCTGGGAATTCAACGGTATGCGTTTGCATGAATTGTATTTTGAAAATTTAACCGTGGAACACAAAGAGCCGGATGCGGAATCAAAATTGTATAAAAAAATTGTTGAGCAGTATGGAAGTTTTGAAAGTTGGGAAAAATATTTCAAAGCCACGGGCGCCATGCGCGGTATTGGCTGGGCGGTGGTGTATTACGACAAGTTGGGCGATAAGATTTTTGGTGTTTGGGTGAACGAGCACGATGTTGGTCATTTGACGGGCGCAACACCGCTTTTGGTTTTGGATGTTTTTGAGCACGCGTATCTTGCGGATTATGGCCTTAAACGCGCGGATTATATTGAGGCGTTTTTTAAGGCGATTGATTGGCAAGTGGTTGAGGGGAGAATATAAAAAGTTATCCACAGGTTTGGGATCCTAACATAAAAGAAGTTGTGCTATAATATTTCACAGGGAGGGAAGGCAATTCCGGAAGGGATTGCCTTTTTTTAAAAAAAATAATATGTTCAAAAAATATTCAACATTTATTATTGCTTTTTTAGTATTAATTTTTGGCACCATTGCCATATTTGGAGGGTATATCTGGTTTTCAAAAAAACAAGAACGAGTGAGATTGGGCTTGGCCAGATCGGTTTGGCCATATAGCGATTATACGGTGGACGAATTGGATAAGTTATATCCGCAATACGCGAACGCGGATGTTCCTACGACGCAGACGCCGGAGGAAACGCATGCCAAATTTATAGCGGCTTTGAAAAAGGGGGATTTGGATGAGGCGGTGGAGTGCTGTTTTAAGGAGGGGGTGCGGGAGAAGGTGAAGGAGGGGTTGGAGAAAGTTGAGGCACAGGGCGAGTTAGAAGAAATGGTAAATGATTTGGATACCACGATTTCAAAGGATTTTGTGGGGGATACAAAAGCGACCTATGAATACATTGTTAAAGCTGGCGATAAAGAATATGGTAGTTTAATTGAATTTGAAAAAAATAATCAAGGAATTTGGCTGATTGATGCTTTGTAAAAAATATGGGAAGGAGGGGTCAAATTATAATTATATGTCTAGGCATCGCTTCGGCGCTGGTGTTACCACGCCGAGTTTTTTGTTATGACTCAAATGTAGCTCACCCCAATATCGCCCAAAGAGCCGGAATTTTATTCAATAAAAATAGCGATCAAAAACTTACTGTTGAACAAATCAGTTGGATTATGGAGG
>JAHJCN010000083.1 GCA_018812905.1 Patescibacteria group bacterium | reverse complement strand
GCAAAACCGCCCTCGTCGCCCACCGATGTTTTATATCCTTTCTGACTCAAGATGTTCGCTAGCGCGTGAAAAATCTGCGAACCCATACGCACGCGTTCACGCATTAATTTGTGACGCGGAATAATCATGAATTCTTGAATGGACAAGCCGTTGTCCGCGTGGCGCCCACCGTTTAAAATATTCATCATGGGAACAGGCAAGCGATAACCTTTTTCTTTTATACTATAAGCCGCACGCAAATATTTATACAAAGGCATTTCGGTGCTGTCGGCCGCGGCTCTGGCGGCAGCCATGGAAACAGATAAAATTGCGTTGGCTCCCAAAGAACTCTTGTTTTTAGTGCCATCAAGCTCAATCATTCTCGCGTCCAATTTTTGCAAATCGTGTACTTCCATTCCGACTAATTTTTTTGCGATGAGGGTGTTTACGTTTTTTACCGCTCGCAGGACACCTTTGCCTCCATAACGTTTGCCTCCATCACGCAACTCCAAGGCCTCGTGTGTGCCAGTTGACGCTCCGGAAGGCACTTTGGCTACCCCAACCACGCCATTTTCTAAATATACTTTGGCTTCAACCGTGGGGTTCCCGCGCGAATCAAGAATTTCCCTCCCAACAATCTGTTTAATCTTCATAGACAATAAAACAATAATGAATGGCATTGACTTTGTTAATTATACCACACATTTGAACAAATAAAAGAGGCGCCAAGGCGCCCCTTTGCATAGCTGGGGATAATCTTTTATGGTGAAATGATTTCAAAAACGATACTGTTGTTCATTACCACATCTTTACTGCCGGCGGCTACAGAGGCTGGAGCCGTTTCGGACATGCCACCACCTTCGGCACCAATAAATTTATTGTATACCGGCTGATAATAATCAGTGCCTTCGTATTCACTGTAGCCAACCACATCGCCCAAGCGCACTCCGAGCGAGCCGGACAACTTCTGCGCCTTTGTTATAGCATCTTCCATGGCTTTTTCACGCGCTAAAGCCTTCAGGTTTTCAGGATCGTCAATGGTAAATGTGAGGCCGCCAACTTCGGTAGCTCCATATTTGCCGGCCAAACCCAAAATGGTCGGAATTTTGGATAAATCCCTAATCTTTACGGTGATTTGATTGGTAACACGATAACCGATCAATTCTTGACCTCTTTGCGGGTTATAATTGTAATCCGGATAAATGGAATAGTTGCTCTGCAAATCTTTTTCCTCCACTCCCATCATTTTCAATTCATCCATAACTTGGTCCATTACTTTTTTGTTTGTTTCCTGTGCTTTGGCCACATCTTTATCAGTGTTGGAATAGCCGATGGTGGTCATGGCAATATCGTTCTGACCACTAACTTTGCCGTATCCATTTACCACAATGGTTCTTTCCATCGTGTCGGCCTTTCCAATGAAATAATATTTTTTTAAATTATTCCTGGCAAGAGCCCCAACATAACAAATCATGTATACCAAAAAGACACCAAATAGCGCCATCAGAATCTTCTTGCCCATACCATAACCTTTTTCACAGCCACAACGCGAGCCACAACATACTTTTTCCGCCGGCTTTGATGCCGACATTGACGGCCTATGAGCCGTCATCATTGAAGGCATAAATTTCCTCCTAATAGAACCAAAAGCCGCTCGGCGAGATGGTTCAAAAATTATTATTAATTATTTTTTAAAGCTTTGATGCCCGGGAGATTTTTTCCGCTCAAAAATTCCAGCATAGCTCCTCCGCCGGTGGAAACCAAATCAATATCATTCATTAGTTTTAATTTTTTCAACACTTCAACTGTTTCCCCACCCCCGCACACTCCATACGCCTTTCCCATTGCATGCGAAGCAAACAGGCGAGCGATGGCGTGAGTGCCAAATTGATATGGGTAGACTTCATAATGACCCATCGCACCGTTCCAAACAATTGTTTTGGCTTTTTTTATGTATTTTGCGTACATCTTTACTGTTTCCGGGCCAATATCATAGATGCCAAGTTTCTTGTCATTCAAATTTAAACTTTCATCAACCTTCCAAACACGGGCTTTTTTTCCGTCCGCGCGCCCAACAACCACGTCAACCGGCTTTATCACCTTCTTTTTGTCTAAATAAACAAGCAAGCTTTTTTCAACATCGTTATCAACAATAGAACTGCCGATATGGCGGCCTTTTGATTTTAAATAAGTGTTAAATATTCCTCCGCCGATTAAAATATTATCGGCCTTTGGTAATAATTTTTTCAAAACAGGAATTTTAGTTTCAATTTTTATACCGGCAAGCACAATCACCAAAGGCTTTTCCGGCTTCAAAACTTTTGACAAACCCTCAATTTCATCCAATAATAGCAAACCTGCATATGAAGGCAATAATTTTGCCACGCCTGTAACAGAGGAGGAATCGCGATGTGCCACGGCAAATCCATCCAAAACGAAAATATCAGCCAAAGATGCCAACCCCTTGGCAACCTCGGGATTATTGTCTTTTTCGCCTTTGAAAAAACGAACATTCTCCAATAATAACACATCGCTTTCCTGCATTTCTTCCACCATCTTCCTTGCTCGTTTCCAATAAATCTTATCAAATTTTTTTCCACCCAAAAATACCGGCTGTTTTTGCAACAATGCTTGCAGTGGGCTTACGATTGATTTCAAACTCAAACTTCTCTCGGAATCTTTGGGTCTGCCTAAATGACTAACCAAGATAACTTTAGCGCCTTCACGCAAAAAATGCGTGATGGTTGGCAGACTTTTTTCTATTTTATGTTCTTCTCGAACCTTACCCTTTCTTAATGGGACATTAAAATCAACGCGTATTAAAACTCTTTTCCCCCGCAAATTTTTTAACTTTTTTATACTTTTGATGGGCATATTAGTTCGTAGCCAACAGGACGATCGTCGACAAATCTTTAAGATATGCGATATTATACCACACCACAAACTATTCCGCCAACTGATCATAGCCCGCATCATCCGGCCATAAATAATGATTAAATATCCAACGAGCCAAATCGCGCGCTTCGGTGAACCGAGCTTCGCTGGAAGAGGCGCCTAAAATCACCACACGAATTGAATGCCCGTTGGAATTTGTCAATTTTACTGTAAAATTATAACCTGAATCGCCGATGTATCCGGTTTTTCCGGCAATATCTTCCGCATCAAACTCGTTGGGGATCCAATTGGTCAAAAGCAAATTGGTGGTCCAAACACGGCGAGCCTTTTGCTGGTTAAGCGGGTGAGCATAGTATTCAGCCGTATGCATGGCTTTGCATATTTTATTAAAACGCACTGACTCTTTCAAAAGAGAAGCCACATCTCTGGCGCTGGCAACATTACCTGCATTAAGCCCGGTTGGCTCCACAAAATTTGCGGAAGTTAATTTTAATTCTTTTGCTTTTCTGTTCATAAGAACAGCGAACTGTTCTTGGCTAAAACCACTGGAACGAACAATGGCGTTCACGGCGCTGTTGGACGAAGCAATCAAAGCGATGTTCCACAAATCATCCAAAGTAAATTTTTCCCCTGGCACAATTTGCTTGCTGTTGTCCTCACAATCATCCGCCTGGATTATGGTGGTTGTGGACCACTGCACCGGTAAATCGGCGAGAACCAAAACACTCATAAGCTTAGTGATACTAGCCAAAGGCCGTGTAGCATCCGCGTTTTTTTCATACAATACCGTATCTGTGATGTCATCAACGGCAAATACCGCGATGGCAGAAAATTTGCCGCCAAATTCACTCTTGTCTATTGGAAGCGGAACAACAGGATTGCTTGAAGGAAGATTTGCGGATGTGTTGTCACCGCCTCCCTCAACATTCATTCTTTCTCCCGATGAAGGAAATTTTAAAATTGGAAAATTTCCTGTCTTTATGGACGCGGAAGCGATAAATAAAAAAAGTATCCCCAGCCCCATCAATCCGTATGAAAAAATAAAATCCAAAAATTTTTGCCGCATAATATATATGAAACGTACGAAATACGAAAGGTGCGAAATTACGAAACTTTTATAGAGAGTACGAAATACGAAAGGTACGAAATTACGAAACTTTTATAGAGAGTACGAAATACGAAAGGT
>JAHJCN010000082.1 GCA_018812905.1 Patescibacteria group bacterium | reverse complement strand
TAAATCAACAGCATCCTCGGCTTGACTAACCAATTTTGCCGGATCGTTAGCCGCAAACGTGGCCACGCCATTAATTTCCGTTTTTGTCACCAACTCCTTTTTTGTTAACATGTTCAGTGACTGATAAACCAAATTTCGATGCAAATGACAATAATCAATTACCGGGCCTGCTTTTGTTTTTCCTAATTCAATTAATGCCAAATACACTTTGATTTCATTCTTGCCCAAGCCTAACTTGTGCAACTTTTCTTCAATCATACGAATTGTCATATAAATTATGATAATTTAATTATACTAGCTATAGCCAAAAAATGCAAGTGGGGGAGAGGGAAATCAAATTTGTTATGACTAGTTTTTTGCTGTGTTAAGCCAAAATACCCTTGACAAGTTATAAAAAATGTGATATTATATATAACCAGACAGAATGATCTGGGCTAACAGACACAAAAACCCTGAATCCGAGGGCTAAAATATCGGAAAAGGAGGAGGCCATGGAGAAGAACGCGCTTCGGATCGTCGTCGTCATCTCGATCTGTTGCATCCTGCTGACCCTGCCCCGGCCCGTTCATGCCGCACTGAAAGTCTCCATTTCGGTAGCCGAGGGGTATCTTGCTCTCTTCCCCGAGGGCGAGGCCGTGCCAGGCCCAGCATCAACGAGGTTCAGCCTCGCGCTTGGCTGGCCAATTTCCGATGGCTGGGGTGCATCATTCCTTTTGGGAGTTGCCATTCCAAACACGGAACTCAAACCCTGGCCACGGGTGATTCTGGGCATTGGCCACAAGCTGACCGACTCGCTGGGAATTGGCGGTGGAGTCCTGTACCAGCTAAACTATGGCTATGGAGGAGCCAAAACCACCCATCTCGTCGGAGCGGGACTAGGCCCCAGCCTGAAGCTTGGAAAGAGAGTGTCCGTCGGGCTCCAAATGGGTCCAGCCAAGACCCTGGGCAAAAAAGGCCTCTGGTCATTCCTCATTCAACCCGGTCTTTCCTACACATTCCCTTAGCACAGGGAAAGCTAGCGGCGCGTAGCTAGTCACCAAATACGCGCACCAATCTTGTTGGATCCAAGAAGACAACAAAAATTCGACCCCCAAAGGGCCGAATTTTTGTTTGTTTATCATTTAATTTCACCCCATCGTTTACCTTGATGCACATCAACTCGTATTGGCACGCGCAATTTGACTACTCCTTCCATCGCTTCTTTTACAATCTTTCCCACTTTTTCTTCCAAACCTTTTTTGACTTCAAAAACCAATTCGTCATGGACTTGCAGAAGCAGTTTTATATCTCCTTTTTCGTGGGATTGCTTCGTCGCTTCGCTCCTCGCAATGACATTGTGAACTTCGATCATCGCCATCTTAATAAGGTCGGCGGCTGTGCCTTGGATGGGATGGTTGACGGCCATACGTTCGGCGGCGGCGCGAAGTTGGTAATTTTGTGCTTTCAATTCCGGAATGTAACGACGGCGTCCGAACAAAGTTTCACAATAGCCTTCTTTTTTTGTAAATTCCAAAGTTCTATCAATGTATTTCTTCACTCCTGCAAATTCATCAAAATATTTTTTTATAAATTCTCGCGCCTGCTCTTGCGGAATGCCCGCGCGCCAAGCCAGACCATAAGCACCCATGCCGTAGAGCACTCCAAAGTTCACTTCTTTGGCCGAACGACGCATTTCTTTTGTCACTTTATCAAGCGCCACGTCATGAATTGCCGAGGCAGTCGCCTTGTGAATGTCTTCATCTTTATCAAAAATCTCCATCATTTTTTTATCCTCCGCCAATGAGGCCACAATGCGCAATTCAATTTGTGAATAATCGGCGGCCACCAAAACAAAACCTTCTTCAGCGATAAACGCTTTGCGGATCTCGCGACCGAGTTCGGTGCGGATGGGAATGTTCTGTATGTTTGGATCCGAGCTTGATAGGCGACCCGTGGCAGTGACGGCTTGGTTGAATGTAGTATGTATCCGACCGGTAACTTTATTTATCAGCGTAGGCAAAACATCGATGTAGGTATTTTGTAATTTGGATATTTCACGATAAGTTTCTATCAGCTCAATAATTGGATGCAAACCACGCATTTTTTCCAATTGTTCGGCGCCGGTGGACAAACCCGTTTTACCTTTTTTAATTCCTTCAACCGGAATTTCCAGTTTATCAAATAATATTTCGCGCAACTGGATTGGGGAGGAGATGTTAAATTCCTTGCCGGCCATTTTGTAAATTTTCTGCGACACCTTTTTTATTTCCGCGGCCGCTTCTTTGGAAAGCTTGGAAAGCATTTCAGTGTCAACGGCAATGCCATTCAATTCCATTTCCGCGAGCACGTGAATCAATGGCATTTCCAATTTATCCATCAATCCCAAATCTTCGGTGTCTTCCAATTCTTTCTTCAATTTTTCTACGGTCCGTGAAATTAGATAGAGTTCGTTGGCAACAGCTTGGGTATTCACTCCGAACAGACTGCTTTGACTCGATCCCGCCGGCAATTCTTTTCCTAAAACTTTCAAAATCACATCGGATGCTGAATGCGCTCGGCTTCCGGGGTTCAAAAGATATGACGCAATCATTACGTCAAATAGTTTGTTTTTCACAATCATTGCAGGCTTCATTTGAACGCGCCGTTTTTTTTCTTCACTGGGATTGCTTCGTCGCTCCGCTCCTCGCAATGACACCGGGCGAGCTGATTCTTCCTCCGTGATTACAGAATCCTCGCAATGACACGCGATAATCTTAATCATCTGCTTCAAATTATGTCCGACGAGTTCCAAATGCGGATCGCGAAATACTTTCCATAAATCCGTCATAAATTCTGCTGGCACCCAAAACGCCTTGTGGTCCGCTTCAAAACAGACCCCTATCAATTTATCGGCAAATACATCTTCCCCGCTCATTACCGCCTTGCAAGCAAAAACTTCTTTCTCCTGAATTAAATCATAAATTTGTTGAACTGTTTCAGGATATTTCACTTCGATGACGCGCAGATCTTTTATCACAGGTTTTGATGTTTGTCTTTTTGGATTTATTTGTAATTTTTCACCTTCCATCCCAGGAATGCGTTTTATCAAAGAAACAAACTCAAGCTCTTGAAATAATTTATCTATCTTTTCTCTATCAATCGGTTTCAATTCGCATTCGCCTAACTTGAAATGCAAATCCGGAACATTAGTGTCGATTGTCGCCAACTCAAAACTCATCCTTGCCCTTTCCTCTCCCTCTTCCAGTTTTTTTATTACACCGGCCTTCACTTTTTTTGTTAACTGCTCTTTGTTCTTTATTAATTGTTTATATATTTCATCAATTCCTCCAACTTTCTGGATAAGTTCGCCCGCGGTCTTCTCGCCAATGCCCGGCACGCCGGAAATGTTATCGGAAGCGTCTCCGCGCAACGCTTTATAATCAACAAGCATTTCAGGACCAAAGCCAAAACGCTTTTTCACGCCTTCGGCATCGTATATCACCACGTCGCTCATGCCCTTGCGCAGAGTGTACACTTTTACTCCGGGCTGAATAAGCTGAAGGGTGTCCATATCGCCGGTGACGATGAAAACTTCCGTTTTGTCTTGGGATTGCTTCGCTTCGCTCGCAATGACATGTTGCGCCACTCTAGAAACGATCGTTCCAATCACATCATCCGCTTCAAAGCCCTTTTTCTCATAAATTGGAATATTAAACGCTCCTACAACTTCATGCACCAATGGGATTTGATCGTAAAGTTCCTGATCGGCCTTAACTCGCGTGGCTTTATATTTTTTACATTTTTCATGTCTAAAGGTTCCGCCGGCAACATCAAACGTAACGGCAATATGCGTTGGTTTTAAATCATGCCAAACTTTCAATAGCATGGATGTAAAGCCGTAGACGGCATTCACCATTTTACCCTGCTTGTTGGTGAGTGGAGGCAGGGCGTGGTAGGCGCGGTGGATGATTGCGTTGCCATCGATGATTAGTAGGCGTTTCATAAATGTGTAATAATTTTCAATTTTCAATTTTTAATTTTCATTCAATTTACAATATCCAATTTTCAAACGCTTTCCATTGAAAATTTCTATTCATATATTACCTCCAAACAATGCATTAAGCAAGCAATGTCGCAACAAAAAAACACTGCCTATTTGACAGTGCTTTGAGGCCACGATGGGATTCGCACCCATGAGTAGCGGTTTTGTCTCCCTACGGGAGATCCCCCGCAGGGGGACAGACTAAAAGTGATTTAGATATCCTATTCTTAAGAAATTCTTTTTGTTGATTGCTATGCTTTAATTCATACTCTCTTTCTGTAGCGTCCTTTTTATCGAAATACGCTTCATAATACACTAAGCGTAGCGGTAGATATCTTGAGGTCGAATGCACTTTTCCTTGTTGGTGTGAAACAATTCTATTTTTTAAATCTTCCGAAAAACCTATATACAACCATTTTGGATTCCGCTGACTTTGTAGGGCGTAAACGTAATACATATTTGAGGTACCGGCGGGAATTGCACCCGCGCATGGAGGTTTTGCAGACCTCAGCCTTACTGCTTGGCTACGGTACCATTTTTTTAAATTGTTAGATAGAGTTTTGTCTCCCTACGGGAGATCCCCCGCAGGGGGACAGACCTCAGCCTTACTGCTTGGCTAC
>JAHJCN010000081.1 GCA_018812905.1 Patescibacteria group bacterium | reverse complement strand
CAATGCAAAAACTTCGAGATATATACAATGACCTTCTGCAAATTGATATAAAAACAAAGACCGGCCGAGGCGACCAGTCTTTACTCATTGATTTGTTCGTGGAGAAAACAGGCTAATTCGTTTTTTTAAGCCCTTGCTCTAGCTCAAGAGCCTTCTCTTCTATGGCTATTGTTTTTTGTTTCTCCAACAATTTAATCCTTTTTTCTATAGATGTTCTTTGCTTAGGATTTTTTTCTGCGTTAAGTTCAACTTCCAGCTCGCCTTGCCTGCGCTTGAATTGTCTCTCAACCCATTCGGTTGCCCAACGCCTGCGAGATTCGATGGTCGTTAGGTCGGGTTTTAAATTTGGGGAATAACGCAAAAAGTCGCCGGGCTTTCTTATCTTTTCAAATATCGCCGCCTCATCCGCTTGTTGGCTGGCTTCTTCATAAGTCAGTTTGTTATCTTTGGTGATGATGCTATATCCACCCGTTATGGAGACTTTTCCATAGTCCCCAGCGACTGAATTTAGAATATTTTTTATTTTTTCGATAAAAACAGATTCCGCGTTTTGAACAATGTTTTGATCTAAAAAAGCTATCACAACAAATTCGTCTCCTCCCGCTCTCCCGATCCCGTCGGAAGAACGAAGGCCTGTTACTTCTGTTTTCTGACCCTTCAATGCCATTATAATATCTTTTATAAGCCTATCTCCCATTAAATGGCCAAATTCATCGTTTACTCTTTTGAAAGAATCGATGTCAAAGTTGGCAATTACGACGGATGATTTACCGCTTTTATCGTTTTTAAGTTTTTCCATTTCTTTAAGAAAGTGATTTTGAATTCCAATAATATTTAAAGCGCCGGTAAGCGGATCTGACATTTCTTTTTCCTGAGCATTAATATTATTGACGGCTTGTTCAACAAGTTGGTCTCGTTTAATATCAATTTGCTGCTTAATAAATTTGATAATATATTCCTGGGAGCCGACGTAGTTAATAATCTTTTCAATCGTTCCTTCTTCTAATTTTAAGCTGTTTTCCACCGTCGCAATTTCTTTGTTTTCCAACAGCAAAGAACGAATCTTTTCAAGCAGTTCTATATCTATGTTTAGTTCCTTTGCCATCTTTTCTTCCATGACTTGTTCGTGCGCGCCCAGGGCGCTGGTTACCACATCCTTGTCTATCAGTTTTTTAAATTCTATTTGAATTTTTTCGAGCCTGTCTCTGTTCGGCTCTATTTCACGCCATTCTTCCGGAGATGGTGGAACATAAAAATCCGCGGGAGCCTCAATCATTTGTCTGAGTTCCGGATTTCCCGTGCCTTTGATTTGTTTTAAATTAAAATTTTCATCGAGACCTAATCTTTCCGCGTGAGATCTAATATTTTTCATATAAAAAATAGTATGAGTTTATAGTACTATAACAATCAATTGATCGTTTGTAAAATAAAATCGCCTCGAATGGCGAGGCGATTATTACAAACTATTTTTGAACTTTATTGACCTTCTTCATCAATCTTCGCAAGCGTCGGGCGGCGGTGTTCTTTTTGATGGTGCCGTGCTTGGCAGCTTTGTCTAGGGCTTTTTGCGCCAATCGGGCAAGTTTGAAAGCCTCTTCTTTGTCGGTCGCTTTTGCTGTTTTTTTGACGGCATCGCGGAATTTCTTCTTGTAGTTTTCGTTCAACAGAGTTCTTTTTTTGGCTTGTCTTAAAGCCTTTTTTGCATTTTTTAAATTTGGCATAGAGATTTTACAATTTCGAAATTGGAAAATTACGAAATTTTTGATTATTGAGAGCGATATAAAAATGACTGATTGGCTATATATTAGACCATTATTGTTGAAAAGTCAATAGTAGAGCCTTGTTTTTGAGAGAGACGCCTGAGAATGGGGCAGGCGTCAACCCCGGGAGGAAGGCCTTGCGCTGAATGGATTGAAGGATCGCCGATTGCTGTCCGACAGAGCGTCCAAGAGCAAGAACTCTTCTGCCGTGCAGTGGCGGTCATCGGGGTGGGGCGCGTCCTTGCGTTGTGGGCAAGTCGCGCAATTGGGCAGTTCCGGCTGTTTGCAACCGGCGCACTGTGGTTGGGTGGTGCCCGCCCGGAGACTTCTGACAGCTTGCAATTTCACCTCCTGCGGATAGGTTGCCGTGGGCAAATTATCCGCTCCAATGTTCTAATTATTAATAGTATCAGAACTTGGCTTATCCAACAAGACCGGTTCTAGCGACTTTTCCCCATCCGTAATTCGCATCACATCTTTGTCAATCTTATTTAACTCGCGATAGGCCGTGTTATATGCGTTCACTGTGGTGCCCAAATTATTTCCCAATTTTTTCATATATTCATCATAGGCCAAAATATGTTTTCCCAAATCCTCCACTCTGGTGCGAATCTCCTTGGCTGACTCCTCAATTTGAAGCGCGCGCAAGCCTTGCATCACCGTTTGCAAATAGGCAAGAAAAGAAGTGGGCGAAACAATGATGACACGTTTTTCTTTGAAAGCATATTCAATCAAATCGTGCGTGTTGGTTTTGAGCGCGCCAACCTGATTGATTAAAAGGTCATAATAAATTCCTTCGGCCGGAATAAACATAAAAGCAAAATCCATTGTCCCTTCATTGGGTTTAATATATTTGCTCGTTTCATCAATTCTATTTTTTAAATCGCGCTTAAAGGCCGTCTCCATTTCCTTTCTGACATTGGGGTCTTTTTCCGAAACCGCTCGATTGTAATTTTCCAAACTAAATTTGGAATCAACCGGTATGATTTTTTCTTTAACAAATACCACGGCATCCACAATATCCCCATCGGTAAATTTGTATTGCATTTGATAGCTTCCCGGAGGTAAAACATTTTTTAATACATTTTCCAGATAATATTCACCCAATATACCGCGGTGTTTGGGGTTTTGTAAAATATTTTCCAGGTTTTGAAGTTGGTCGGCAAAATTAATCACCTGTTTGTTTGTTTCATCAAGTTTGGTAAGGCGATCGGTGACATCGGAAATAATTTTAGCGCTCTGGCCGAATTGCATTTGAATTGAGCGATGAAGATTGTTCTGGGTATCGGCCATTACCTTGTGTGTCTCGGTAATTTTTTTATCAACAAGTTGGTTCAAAGATTGAATTTGATTTTGAAGCATTAAAAAAAGATTCTGATCCCCTTCTTTGGGTTTTTGCTGTTCTTGAATTTTTTTAAAAAGAATGATAACGGCAACCGCCACGGCGATTAGCAGAAGTATGTTTAATCCAATGATAAAAAAAGGCATATTTATTGTTAATTTAGATATGCAATGAAGTATATAGTATATGTTGGAATTAGTGAAGACTGATTGGTGTCATCTGGCTGTTGGAGCAAAACAAACGTTTGACAATTCACAAGCGTAGGAACTATAATTAAATTAATGGGAAACCCGCGGTGAGATGCCGTGGAAAGGGGGAAAACATGCGTGACATTTTCTCGGACTTGCTGGAAGCTTTTTCCACCGAACAAAAGGACAGCGTGTGGGTGTCGTATCTCCTGTGGAAATGCCCGGGTGGCGCCTTACACGACCACTGGAGAGAAAATTGTCCATACTGCAATGTCTCAAGACCCAGCGATGCGGATCGGCCTCCGCGACGCATATGAAACTTCTTCAGGATCCGCCCCTTTTCCCCTCCTACGCCCTACCCCGTCTCCCCTCCCTTTCTACAATGTTATGAATAATTGATAATATTGTAGAGGGTAGGTTGTAGAATAAAGTCAGCGAATTTAGTTTCGCTGGCTTTTGAAGCCAAATCTAAAACTAAAAACACACCTTTTCGAGGTGTGTTTTATTGTCCCAAATATGTTCAGGACATATCTTCTTTAGCTAAAAAAGAATTGGTGGCTTTTTGCGGTAGCCACGAACCGTTTTGCGCGTTGTGAGGTTGTCGACGCGCGCGACAGGGGAAAACGCGGGTTAGAATCGGCCCTGCGCTCCAATGAGGAACCGCTTCGGATGAGTTGCGCCACCAACCCTCTCGGGGTCAATAGGCATCCAGCTCGCCCAAAGCGCGATCGGAGTTGGAGGGATGGAAATTTCGGCAAGAGGTCCAACACCAACGCCCCGTCTCCACTTTGCCCCGGCGGTGAGCCAAGGCACAATTTGGGCCTTAGGGGTCAGATCGAACCAAACCCCCGAGGCATCTCCTTGGAAGGTTTGCGGATTGAATTCCACAATTCCCAAGAAGGACAATGGGCCTTGGCCGGCCCAGAGCGAAGCGGAGAAACGCCATCCCAGGCCGTCGGAGACCTGCTCGGCGCCAATCGAGGCGCCCAGTTCCAGCCAGTCGGTCGGAGCCCATGTGGGTCCGATCAAGGCCTCGGACCAGCCCTCCGTCATGAGGGTGAAGGCGGAGACTCCCAGTCCCCTTCGGTCGAATCGGTGGGCCAGGAAAAGATCGCAGGCGGGGTGGGCACCTCCTTCTTCCGGCTGGAAAAATACCTCCGCCGTGCCCGTCGCGGCGAAGGCTGTGTGTGTGGTGGTGGAAACGAGAACGAGGAGAGCGATCAGTGTGGTCTTCAGCATGGTAATTCTCCCCTTGTCGCCATTTCGGGTAACTCGCAAGCGTAGACACACCGTGCGTCTCAACCTGTTTGTCTGCCGAGCGACGAAGTGTAAATCATTAATGCTTTACACTGCGCCTCTCGCCATTTCAAGGATTATCCGAATAAGCCAACTCATAAGAATACACTATTTTTAGCTCCTTGTCAATAGTGTCACTTGACTAGTGGTGACAACTTTGATATGATAATTTTATGTTTATACAGCCAATATTCTATCGCTCATGTCACTACTATGGTGACAAAATTAAAAAATCGTATGCTTATCAAAGATTTACAATCCATTGGCTTCTCAAAAAATTTAGCCTCCATCTATCTGGAACTTGTTCAGTTGGGAGGGCAAGCAAAAGCCGGTGAGATCATTAAAAAGACCGGGTTGCACCGGAATATTGTATATATCAGTTTGGAAAAATTAATTAACAAGAAATTGATATACAAAATCGAAGAACGAGGTGTTGCTTTGTATAAAACTTTGGAACCGGTACGCATAATGAATGAAATCAAGGAAAAAGAACAAATGGTGGCCAACATAATTGAGGAACTGGAAAGTATAAAAAAACACCCGCTCACCCAAGAGGTGACGGTTTATGAGGGGCTGGATGGATTTAGAGAATATAGCACGTCGTCTCTAAAAAAGATGAAGGATGGAGAAACCCTGCATGTTTTGGGTTCAATTGGCGATAAGTGGTATGAGTTTATGGGCGAGAAGAGTTGTAAGCAATACGAGGAAATCCAATTATCAAAACAGATCCATTGGAAAATGATTACATATTATATTTCCAGACGAGATAACGAATTTATCAATCAACATCCTAATTTGTGCTCTGTTAAGTATTTACCGCAAAATTATGAGAATCCTTCAAACATGTTAATATTTCCAGACGCAATCGCATTGCAAATTTTTACAGAGCCTTTCTCTGTAATTGAGATAAAAAACAAGGCTTTGTCCGATGTATATTTAAACTATTTTAATTATTTGTGGAACCAGGAGATTCAAACATTCAAAGGCTGGAAAGAAATGGACCAATTATTTAAATCAAATTTGAAGCCGGGATATAGGCATGATGTATACGGTGCGAATTATGGTGAGGGTGGCAAAGAAAAAGTGGAACAAATTTTACAATTCTATGTCGATTATCACAATAAAACCGCGTATTTAAAGCCAAAAAAGCGGCTAATCTTTTATGATAACCAGAGGGAAGAAGCAAGGCGCGAAGTCGGAGGAACTGTTTTGGAGACGAGATTGAACATCCAACTTAGATTTCTGCCCGAAAGATACTATACCCCAATGGAAACGCATGTATTTGATGACAGGGTGATATTGGTGTTCTTGTTTGATGAGCCGACGGCCACTGTATACACAAATCCAAAGATAGTCACAGCCTATAAGAAGCAATTTGATCTATTGTGGAATACGGCTAGGTAATCGCATGGAATCGGCCCTTGCGTCCTCTTGATTTTACTTAGATAAACGGTTATAATGGGCAAAGATTGTCTGCCCCCGTAGTTCAATGGATAGAATAGGTCCGTCCTAAGGACAAGATGTGTGTTCGATTCATGCCGGGGGCACAGCGGGCCTATGGTCTAGTGGTATGACACAGCATTCGCATTGCTGGAGCGGCAGTTCGATTCTGCCTAGGTCCACATTAAACATCCCAAAATATGGGATGTTTTATAATAGTTCCATGATATATTGGTCGACCGGAGCAAATTCATCCGTGAGAATTGGCACATCGTTCGGGACGGGATTTTGCCAGACATGGCTTAACATATACTTTGTTTGGTTGTCTGCATCGGTTGGATCGGCGATTTTCGCATTTTTCATGGCCACGATTACGATATTTTGCATGTTCTTTCCGTCCTTGCTATTTGACACTGGTAATGCGTAAACATAGGGAAATACGGATTTGTACGTGTTAAATTCGGCTCTAAAGAACTTCCCCTTTTCTCCCTCAATGGCCGAAATAGTGTTAATAATCGCCGCCCCATTTGTGCTTAGCGACCTGTATATCTCGCCAACAGCCTCCCTTGTCGTCAGATGAAAAGGTATTGAATATGATGAATGAAATGCGTCAACGTAGACAATATCGTACTTTTTATCATTTCTCGCAAGGAAAGTTCTGCCGTCCTCGTGGTAAATGCCGATGTTTTTGTTCTCTACAAAGCCAAAATATTGCTTCGCAAGCTCTGTAAACATTGGATCGATTTCCACCACGTCGAGCGTTTTATCCGGATAATTAGCCAAAAAATACTTGGGATAAGAATAAGCGCCACCGCCGATCATTAGGGCGGATTTGAAATCGGGGAACAAATACTTGTCCAAAGTGTAGTATTTCGTATATTCGAACACCAGCTCATTTGGTCTGTCCGGATATGATCCGGACTGAATTTCGCTAGGGTTGGTGATTAATAGGGTTGCCGGCTGACCGTGGTATTTGGAATGAGCCACCATCACACGTGAATATTCGGTATCAATATCCACCACTCCTTTGGCTAACATTACACGATTCTCCATCTGAATCGTGAATAATTGGATGAAAACTAGCATCAAAACCGCGATTTTTGCCTTAAATTGAGCGCGATAGGCCAGAAAGGACAGTAAACAAAGGGCTAAAGCAAGCCCAACCACGATATTTGTATTTCCAACGAGCGAAAGTAGGTAAAAACCTGCTAAAAAGGTGCCAAATATGCTCCCAATGGTCGAAATTGCGTAAAGTTGACCAACTGTAGCGCCGGAAGTGCCTAAATTGTGCATTTTTAACCTAACCGCAAACGGAGAGATCATTCCCAGAAGGACGCTTGCTGGCGCAAACAGGATTGTGGCGGAAAAAACAGCACCCAAGCGCAAATCACCGATCTTACCGGCAAAGCCCAAAACAGAGCCCTTGATTACGATAATTAGGCCGCAGGCCAGGGCTGAAAGCAGTATAATTTGCGAAAAAGTCCTAAAATTGGGGTGTTTGTCGGCAATTTTGCCTCCCCACCAGTATCCCAAGCTTAAGCTTCCCAGGATAATGCCGATAAGGCTGGTCCAGACAAAAATTGATGTTCCCAGATATGGCGCTAGAATGCGGGTTCCCACGAGTTCCAAGATCATAACCACGGCTCCGCACACGAAAACAATGAATTCTAAAGACGCCCCTCTAATTTCACTGACCACCTGGCTTAGTTTCATATATGTATAGCGATAATTTCCTTATCCACAGAACCTGTGGATAAGTATGTTAATAATTCCTAGAAAAGGTGGATAAAAGTGTACAGTAGTGTATACAAACGCATCTTTTTTATCCACACGTAGCACTATTTTGGTATTATATTGCGTTTCACACGAATATCGGGTCTTGTGTTTCACGTGAAACACAATGGTAGTATATTGGTTTCATGTGAAACATGTAATACAGGTAATTGTTTCACGCGCAACACTTTTGGAAAGAAATGTTTCACGTGGTACACATAAATCGTCGATTTGCTTCACATGGAGCATTCTCTGGTTAGGAAAGGGGGTCTCGGCGTGCGCTCGCTTTAAACCTAGTTTCGCGCCTCCCAGTTTGGCAATTATCGTCCAATGAATGCTGTTCGCTTGCATTTTATAGCTTCAATTGTGCAGAGCGTAGCAAAGATAAAATTCTGTTATAGATTGTAGATTACTCGATAAATAATTTCCAAAAAAGGTGGATGATCCTACAATGTTGCTGGAAATCGCCCTGTTTTGTATAAACGATGCCCTTTCTTTCATCCTAATGTTTCATGTGAAACAGAAATATTCGTGATTTCGAGCCTCACAAATCAGCTTTTAGGCAACGATTCAAGCTACGAGCCGAACTGCAGGAGGTGCACCCAAGACGCCATCTTCGTTCATCGTCGCGATTTGTTTCACGTGAAACAAATTAATAGATTCTCGAGACAGAAACGATTCGATGCTGTTCGTTTATGAAATGTACCAAGAAAATGCGATTCTTCCAAACCTCCACTAAAGCCGTCTCAACGCAATCCGGTGGAACCGATCTCGCCATTTTTCGTATTCCTTTCTTTTTGACCCCAATAGACGTCCATCAAGCGCCGGAATGAGCTTGTCGGCGATCTCGGAACGCCTCCGCACCACCAGCATAGCATATTTCCTGCCCCCGTGACTGTATCTATATATATTACCACAAAGGCCAAGTTTGGTGGAAATGGAGGATAAGAGGGGTGCTTGGGCGCGGTGAATTTTGATACGGAAAAAAGGGGTCGCGCGCTTGCCTGTTTTTTGCCAAAAAAAGCACCCGTGTGTCTCAACTACGCCGGCGATGAAATCGAGACTCGGGGTGGATTTTGAAGATGTTTCACGTGAAACAGTTGTGCTCATATTAGTACCACGGGGGTATTATCAAAATTTATGATACCAAACTCATCCGGCTTCTGTCAACGAACTTTTTTGGCAGGTTATACACAGTGAAGAAAAATGCTATATATGATATAATCAATTAGACCTAAAAAAATTAATTTTTTTCTTATGACAAATCAGCGTTTACACGCGGTGGTAGATGTCGCGTCTTTTATTTCATTATTGCTGACGGCGATCTTCGTTCCGTTTTTTCTGGACAAAAATTTAGCGAATCTTTTTATCATACCGAAGCAGTATGCGTTCATCGGTTTGGTGCTGATCAGTTTTTTGCTTTTTGGCACAAAGATTGTGTTGTCCAAAAAATTGTCTTTCCGCACCAGCGTGGTTGATCTGCCGATCCTTGGCCTGCTTCTCGTGAGCGCGCTCTCTTCAATTTTTTCCGTTAGTCTTTATGATAGTTTTTTTGGACGCGGAGAATTTTTTGTCATGAATTTTATTTTCCTTGCCTTCTTGGGATTGTTTTATTTTTTGATAATAAACTTTGTAAACTCACCGATGCGCTGGCGCGTAATTATGGATGTTGTGATTGGAGCCGGTGGTTTGTCGGCATTAGTGTTTGTATTAAAGCTTGTATTCAAGTTTGATTTGTTGGCAATGATTGTTTCACCGGTTTGGAATTCTTTTGACAAATTGAACAGCGTATTTGGTTTGTGGCTGATCATCGTATTTATATTGGCCGCCGGTCAGTTGATGAAAAGATCTCTTTCGATCGGACGTTCTCTAGCGTACTTTTTTTCCATTGTAGTTATATTTGCCAGCTTGGTTTTGTTGAGCTTTAATATTTTATGGTGGATGCTATTGTGCGGTTTGGTTCTGTTGCTTCTGTTGGGTTTTTCCTATATTAAAGATATACGCACAGGTTGGTTGTCCGTATTGTTCGTCATGCTAATTCTCACCGGCGTGTTTATTATTTTCGGATCTCCAAAATCTTTGCAATCGGCATTGCCTGCCGAAGTGGCGCTTGGAATCAAGCCGTCATGGTCCATTACTCTGGACACAATGTTTTCCGGTGTTAAGAATTTTATTATTGGCACCGGTTTGGGAACATTCAACTATGATTTTTCAAGATTCAGACCGGAGAGTTTTAATTATGACAACATGGCTTGGTCGCTTCGGTTCGGCCAGCCGTTCAGCACGTTTTTGAGTCTGGCGGCCGAAGGTGGCGTGCTGACGTTGCTCCTTTTTATTTTTATTTTCCTATTTGTCCTCGGACATGTGTTCCAAGTTTGGTTGCGCAATCGAAGCATGAGAAGCACGTCGCAAGGCATCATGGGATCCAAAAATTTTGATAGAGAAATGATGGAGGACTTGCGTATGGATGTGTTCTTGGTGGTTGTTGGCTGGGTCACAATGACTGTTGGCATGGGTGCCTTGTATTTTAGCCCCGGGCTATGGTGGATGTGGTGGTTGTTGCTTGGCATGATTGTGTCCGGTCTTTCATTTTTCAATGCGGACATGGTTTCCGAAAGGGAATGGGCCATTGAAGATACCCCGCAATATAGCTTGTCGTTTTCTTTTGTTTTGATCATCACAATGGCGGCCGTGGTTATGCTTGGTATCTGGGGAGTTCGTTTGTATATGGCCGAAGCGGCATACACCAGGGCCTTAAACGCGAAGGACTACAAGGCGGCGGAAGCTGAATTGAAAATGGCGCTGTCTCAACGTGGAAGTTCCGACACCTATCATGCGGCATTGGCGCAAGTGTATCTTTTGCAGGCGGTGGAAATGAGCCGTGCGGAAAAGCCTGATTTGCAAAGCATCAGCCAACTTATGGCATTGGCCGTGAATGAGGCAAAGGCGGCAGCGGATCTGGCGCCAAAATCCGTGGCTCTGTGGGAAAATTTAGCCACCATGTATGAGAACGCGGCCGCGCTCGTGCCCGAAGCGAGAGATTGGACCATCAAATCGTTAACACAGGCTATTGAACTTGAACCAACCAATCCGGTGCTCTGGTGGAGGTTGGGGAACAATTATAGTGTTGCCAAAAATTGGGAAGAGGCGAGCAAAAGTTATGAAAAAGCCATTGAGCTGAAAAGAGATTATGTCGGAGCTTATACCGGCCTTGCAAATGCCTATGAACAAACGAATAAAATAGATAAGGCCATCGAAAAATATCAGACAATTTTATCATCCGCATCAAACAATGTTGAGGTGCTGTTCAATTATGGCCGCCTTCTATACAATAGAAACAAGGAAGGGGATAGGGATAACGCTGAAAAGCTATGGCTAGAAGCCGCGCGTGTTCAACCCAACTATTCAAACGCTTTGTATAGCCTTGGCTTGTTATATGAGACAAAAGGAAACAAAAGCAAGGCACTGGAATATTATTATAAAGTAAAGGATTTGAATCCGGACAACAAGGACATTGCCGCCAAAATTAGGGCAATTGTCGGAGGAAATTAATCATTGAATTAAATAGCTTGAAAATGAAAAAAGCAATTGCCACAATTATAACGTTGGCAATCATGGGCTTGCCGGTCTGCTCACGATCGGAGATGAACTCCGCTAGTTATACTATATATGCCGACAGTGTGAACACTGGCGGCATTTTAAGCACGGGTGGCGCGTTTTCCATGGAGGATACCATTGGTGAATCGCCGGTTGGAATTATAACCGGTGGTGTCTATGAAACAAGAGGAGGGTATCAAGCCATGGTGAGCAGTTCTATTTATATGACTATCAGCAGTACCAGTCTGAATCTCGGCGAGCTGTCAGCTTCTTCGGTGTCTGCGGTTAGCACAACGGTTGAAATCACAACAAATGCCGAAGACGGCTACGTGCTTTCTGTCGGCAGTTTGACGGGCACTTCAATATCCGCGGTTTCCGATGGCGCTGTCACTGCCGGAGCAGAAGAATACGGCCTTTCCGCGACCGGCTTTGATTCGTTGATAATGGGCGATGTTGGTATAACAAATGGTTTAAATATTTCCGTTTCTGGCACGCCGGTTACATCAGTGAGTACGATTTTGGGTCTAAAAGCTTCGATTTCGCCGGCGACTACGCCCGGCGCCCGCTCGCAAAATATTTCGCTGGTTGCTTCGGCAAATTTATAGCATTCTCTATGAAGAAAGTGATCGCCACTATATTTGTAATATTCACGGCATTAGCATGTGGATCCGCGGTTCATGCCTTCGGAATTAGTCCGGTAAAGCAATATCTGACTATTACGCCTGGCACAGGACAGTTAATTTACGTTGAAGTTAGCAACTCCGATAGTGTCGCGAAAAAGTTTGATGTGGGT
>JAHJCN010000080.1 GCA_018812905.1 Patescibacteria group bacterium | reverse complement strand
GCAATAATTCGCCGGTGAAAGAAAAATTATATTTTTCAATATTTTCCGTGGCTTGGCCGGTAACATCATTCAAACGCCGCAGAATCCATTTGTCAGCCAGTGTTTTTCCTTTCGGGCAATCCGAATTGGCATTCGGATTTTTAATATTCAAAAGCATGAAGCGAGAAATGTTCCACAACTTATTGGTGAAATTTCTGAAACCTTCCACTTTCTGTTCGGACAGCCTCATGTCATTGCCCGCAGTATTGCCTAAAAGAAACGACAATCTGGTGGCATCTGTACCGAATTTATCAATTATCACCAGTGGATCCATAACATTACCCAAAGATTTGCTCATCTTTCTACCCTGGGCATCGCGCACTAGGCCATGCAAATATACTTTGTGAAATGGAATTTCACCCAAGACATACGTGGTCATGAGAATCATGCGCGCGACCCAGAAAAACAAAATATCATAACCGGTTTCCAGCACATTGGTGGGGTGATAGTATTTCAGATAATTATCAACGTTCGGCCAATCCAGAGCGGAAAACGTCCAAAGACCTGAGCTGAACCAAGTATCCAATGTATCCGGATCCTGCTGCCAATCCTTGTCTGTCGGTGCGTCAACTCCAACAAATATATTTTCCTCCACAGACTGTTGGCTATGAACCACCGGCTGAGAACCTTTCTTATACCAAACGGGAATCTGATGTCCCCACCAAATCTGGCGGCTAATACACCAATCTCGCAAATTATCGATCCAATTAAAATAAACTCTATTAAATCTCTCTGGAATTATTTCAATTTGTCCGTTTTCCACAACCTGTTTCATCAGCTTCTTTAGTGTCGTGGGCTCACCTTCGCTCAAACCTGCTATCGGATGCTCTTTGGATTGATGAAAATGAAATTCCTTATTAACGTCAATAAACCATTGTTTGGATGGAATCGGCTCCACGGTTGCGCCACAACGATAGCAAATGCCTAAATTATGAACATAATTTTCTTCGATGCGATCGATTAGCCCCATTTCCTGCATATCGTTTACAATCGCTTCCCGCGCTTCTTTGGTGGTCATTCCCGCATATTTTCCGCAATTCGCCATCATTTTGCCATCTTCATCAATAACTTGTTTCATGGGAATTTTATGGCGCTGGGCAATTTCATAATCCACAAAACTATGGGCGGGAGTCACTTTTACCGCTCCGGTGCCGAAATTCGGATCAACGGCTTCGTCGGCCACGACTTGAACTTCAAATTCACCCAAAACACCAGGAATCATATATTTTTTACCTACCATGTCTTTGTATCTCTCATCATTTGGATGCACGGCCACGGCTGTATCGCCGAGTTTGGTTTCCGGACGCGCGGTTGCCAAAACAAATGGTCCGTATTTAATCCAATAAAATTTTCCATTTTCTTCTTTGTGCTCCACTTCGTCATCAGCCAACGTTGAATGACATCTTGGACACCAATTTACCAAACGATAACCACGATAAATTAGATCGTCATCATACATTTTCTTAAAAACGGTGCGTACGGCCAAACTGCGTGTTTCGTCCAATGTATAGGCTTCCATTTTCCAATCCAAAGAAGAGCCCATTTTTTTACACTGATTAACGATGGTGTCATGCGATTCCTGCGCGTATTCTCGCACGCGCTCTAAAAAATTTTCTCGTCCCAGCTCAACTTTCGGGTCTTTCATTCCTTCTTTTTCCATCAATATTTTTTCCACTTTGGTCTGAGTGGCAATGGCAGCGTGATCAGTGCCTGGAACCCACAAAGTCTTATCTCCTTTCATTCGATGATAACGGATAATGACATCTTCAATGGCAAGCATGGCCGCATGGCCCATATGCAGAGTGCCGGTCACATTCGGTGGAGGCAAAACACACGAAAAATGCTCGGCATCATCGGCTGTCACGCCCAACTCAACACATTTGTCGGGATGAAAAAATCCACTTTCTTCCCAGCGCCTGTAAATTTCATCTTCAAATTTTTTAGGTTCGTAGGCTTTGGATAATTCCGGCATATTATAATACAAATAATAGAGGATTCACCATTTTTCCCGCGTAAGCGGACCCTCGCTTTTGCAAGTG
>JAHJCN010000079.1 GCA_018812905.1 Patescibacteria group bacterium | reverse complement strand
GAGAACGCCAAGCGATTTGCCGGTTTTTTTCTTTTTCCGGAACTCAATCATCACTTGGTGGAAGGCTTGAGTTATCCAAAAACAAATTCAAGCAGATTGGTATTTGTTTTGTTTGAATCCGCCTTGTATGATTTGCGCGTGCAAAAACGCTATGAAATAACCAAGAAAATTTTTGATAAGAATAATATTAAATATTTGGAATATAAATGCCAAGAAAAAGATAAGATCGCGCAGGTCTGTGAATTGCTCGTCTTATCCGGCTACTTAAGTTTTTATTCTGCCATGGTTGAGGGGATTGATCCAACAGCCATTCCCAATGTTGACTTTTTAAAGGATAATCTTAAGCAATAGTTATGGACCTGTCAATTATCACAGTCAATTACAATGATAAGAAGATTTTTGAACAGCTCGTTTCAACAAGAGAAGGGGCGATCGGTTTGGAATTTGAGCAGATTGTCTCGGATAACGCTTCCGCGGATGGCTCATTGCAAGAAATTAAAACGGTTTTTCCTGACGTGAAAATAGTGGAGAATGCGTCCAATATCGGTTTTGGCTCGGCCAATAACAGCGGACTAAAAATTTCCAAAGGCGAATTTGTTTTATTTTTAAATCCGGACATGAAAGTGGAGCCAGGCTCTCTCAAAAAAATTGTAGACTGGATGCGGATTCGTCCCGATGTTGGAATAGCAAGTTGTAAATTGGTGGATGAAAACGGACTGATCAACAAAGACGCCAGTCCAAGAAAATTTCCCGGGTTTTGGAATCAGACGGCCATTCTTCTAAAACTTCCGCATCTGTTCCCGAGCGTATTAAACAGTTATTTGTATAAAAATTTTGATTTTGAAAAAGAACAGGAAGTGGATTCCGTGCGTGGCGCATTCATGCTAGTTCGCCGTGAATTGCTCGCCAAGCTGGGATGGGGTTTTGATCCCCGTTATTATATCTGGTTTGAAGACGTGGATACTTGCCGAGAATGTTGGCGACATGGATTTAAGGTTGTTTACACTCCGATAATTTCTTGCGTGGATTTCGTCGGCCAGACTTTCAAAAAACAGCCGAGCATATTAAAACAGAAATGGTTTACGGAAAGCATGGTGAAGTATTTTAAAAAATGGGAGCCGTGGTACAAATGGATGCCTATTTCGGCTTTGAGGCCGATAGCTATGCTTTTGACAAAAATGAACACTATAGTTCACAGCCAATAGCCAATAGTTCGTAGATAACAATCGATTCGCCCAATAGGCTTCGAGCTATTGACTATGAACTAATCACTACATTATGAAACTTACAATAAACTTGGTTGTACAAAATGGCGAAAAATATATTCCTTTTTTATTTGCTTCGCTCAAGCGACAAATTTTTAAGGAATGGGAATTGCTGGTGTGGGATAACGCCTCCACCGATAAGACTGTGGAGATGGTTGAAAAGGAAATGACTGTTTCCGGCATCAAATTTCGCATTATAAAGAGCACTGAAAATATCGGGTTTTCCGGCGGACACAACAAATTGTATAAAGAAGTCCAAACCCCATATTTTCTTTTGCAAAATGTGGACATGTATTTGATGCCCGATGCATTGGAAAAAATGGTAAATTTTTTGGATTCGCATCCGGAGACCGTGTCTGTGGCTCCTCGGCTTATGCGCTGGGATTTTGAAAAAGTTCAAGCCGATCTAAATAACGGTTCAGATGTTGTGGGGGCGGCCAAGGCCGGTTTTACTTCGCAAATTGACGCCATTGGCATCAAACTCTTCCGCAATCGCCGAGCGGTGGAGTGGCTCACCAAACAGACTTGGGCCAAAGACAGTGAAAATGCCGATGTGCGCGAAATTTTTGATAAGCCTGTACAAGAAGTATTTGGTGTTTCCGGCGCCTTTCCCATTTACAGAAAATCCATCACCGACAAAGTTTTGCTTCCGGGTGACTGCATTTTTGATCCGACTTATCATTCCTATAAAGAAGATTTGGATTTGGCCTATCGTTTGCGGAATGCCGGATTTGTGTCTTACGTTCTGCTAGACACCGTCTCTTTTCACGATCGTACGGGTGCCGGCCCCAAAGCCATGTCCGATTTGGCCGCGATTACAAATAAATTTAAACAGCCATATTTTGTCGCTTTTCATTCCTACAAAAATCACTTGCGCACGCTTTACAAAAATGAATATTGGCAAAATTTTCTGATTGACTTTCCCGTAATTTTTTTGTACGAATTGAAAAAATTTATTTATTTACTAATTTTTAGCCCGGCCGTAGTTTTGAACGGACTTTGGGAAATATTTAAAACTTGGGGATATATGCGAATCGCGCGCGTTGCGGTTTTAAAGTCGCGCCGTTTGCATTGGAAGGGGATAAGGCGCTGGTTATAATCATATGTTTGATGTTGCAATTACTTTGGTGAATACCAAAGAAAAAAAAGAAATTATTCAGGCTTTGAAAACTCTGTTCTCGGATTCAGCGGAGTCTGGTTTGAATTTGGGCGTGGTGATTGTGGATAACGCATCAGGAGACAACATAGAAGAGCTTGTGAGTATGTTTAAAAACGTTACGATAATTGAGCAAAAGATTAATGAAGGTTTTGGTAAATCGCATAACAAAGCGTTCTCGGCCGTACAAGCCAAATATTATTTTGTCCTCAATCCGGACACGGAATTTGAGCCGTATATGAATTTCATACGCAAAATGTATGATTTTATGGAAGCTAATAAAAAAGTGGGCATTGCCGGACCGAAGATTGTTTATCCGGACGGATCATTGCAATATTCCTGCTATCGCTTTCCATCTTTTTGGCAACCGGTGTTCAGTCGCACCAAATGGGGTAAAAGAGGGCGTGGAAAGGAAATCGCCGACAGATTTTTGATGAAAGATTTCGATCATAATGCCACTATTCCGGTGGATTGGGTTATGGGATCGGCCATGTTTGTGCGAGATGAGGCTTTGACGGACGTGGGCGGATTTGATGATCGTTTTTGGATGTATGCCGAAGACAGCGATTGGTGCCGTCGGATGTGGGAAAAAGGCTGGTCGGTTTTTTATGTGCACAATGTTTCATTCAAACACGCGCACGGCCGAGCTTCGGCCAAAGTGCCGGGCATCATCAACGCGCTAATCAAAAACAAATACGCGCGCGTACACATTATCAGCTGGTTAAAATATTTTTGGAAGTGGAGAGGGAATCATAAATATTATAGGTAGAATAATATAATTCTTATTGCTGAACTGTCATGCTGAACTTGTTTCAGCATCTCTGTTCCACGATTATTGAATTTGAGATTTTCACATTATTATGCCCAAAACCGCTATAATTTATCTGGTCTGGTCCGATGAGCCGAAGAAATATCTTTCACGCGCTCTTTTGGGTATTGCCGAGCAAACCTGCTCCAAAGAAAATCTGCATTTGCTTGTGGTGTATAACGCCCATAAACCGGAAGAAGAATCACAGATAAATTTTATTCGCGAAGAAATTGAAAAAAACAAAGACAATCTTCCGCCGGTGACCATTTTGGAACAAGAAAAAAATTTGGGTTTTTCCGGCGGGAATAATCTGGGCATGAAATGGGCGGTGGATAATGGTTTTGATTATGTTTTTTTGCATAATGCAGATGGTTACTTGGCCGACAAAACCATAGAACAATTGGTGCAAACCGCTGAAATAGATAAAAAAATCGGACAGCTCCAACCACTCGTTCTTTTGCATCCCGAAACAGATCTGATAAATTCCGCGGGAAATAATTGGCACTATCTGGGAATCGGCTATTGCGATAAGTTTAGGAAAAAAGTCGGTGAATTTTTTTTGCCAAAGATAAAAGACGTTGGTTATGTTTCCGGCGCGGCCACTTTGTTGCGCGCGGATTTGCTCAAAGAGTTTGGTTATTGGAATGAAGATTTTTTTCTCTACCATGAAGACACTGAATATTCTTGGCGGTTGAAAATAAGGGGATACAGAACAGTGATGGTGAGCGACGCTGAATTTTATCATATTTATGAATTTAAAAAGAACATAAAAAAGTATTATTGGATGGAACGAAACAGACAGATTGTAAAATTGTTGCTTTATCGTTGGCCAACTTTGATTTTGTTGTTGCCTTTGGAAATTTTGTACAATCTGGGGCTGTTGGTGGTGGCTTTGGCTGGCGGTTGGAGCAAAGAGCTGGTGAATGCTTGGGTATATTGGTTGAAGGCCGTGAATTGGAAAAATTGGCTAAAAGAACGAGCAAAATATCAGGCAGATAGAAAATTAAGCGATCGAGATGTGCTAAAAATTGCCGTTCCGATGGTAGATTCCGGCGATTTGGTAGTTAGCAAGCCAATTAACGCTCTAGCCAATCTGGTCTTTACTTTTTACTATTTTTTGCTTAAGATAATTGTTTGGTGGTAATTGCGCGAATCGTGTAACGCGTAACGTGTAACGCGTAACGCGATACGTTGTATGGCACCACCCGACAGGTTACACGTTATACGTTATACGAAAAAATATGAAACTACTCGTCTGCGGAGGAGCCGGATTCATTGGTTCCAACTTCATTCACCATGTTCTGCAAAATCATCCTCATTATGAGGTGGTGAATTATGATAAGCTCACATACGCGGGCAATCTTGATAATTTGAAAGCGATTGAAGACGACCTTCAGCATTCCGCCCGCTATATCTTTATCAAGGGTGATATTTGCGACTATAAATTGCTGACCGAGGTTGTGCAAAAATACAAAATTGATCACATCATAAATTTTGCGGCCGAAACCCACGTGGACCGATCTATTTTTGGCGATTGCGCGGAATTTGTAATGACCAATACTTTTGGCGTGTTGATGCTGTTAAACATCGCGCGAAATTTTGGAATAGAAAAATTTATTAATGTTTCCACGGATGAAGTATATGGCACGCTTGGTTTGGATGACCCGAGAAAATTCACTGAATCCACGCCCATTGAACCAAATATGCCCTATGCCGCCGCCAAAGCGGGTGGAGACATGCTTTGCCGATCTTTTTTTGTGACGCACAGAGTGCCGGTGGTGGTGACTCATTGTTCAAATAACTATGGATCCTTTCAGTATCCGGAAAAATTAATTCCTTCTTCCATTTTTCGCTTGCTCAAAGACAAGCCGATTATGATGCATGGAACAGGCAAGAATGTTCGTGATTGGATTCATGTGCGCGACCATTGTACTGCTTTGGATTTGATGTTGCACAAAGGCGTGTCTGGAGAGATATATAACGTCGGCATTGACAACGAAAGAAACAACCTGTTCATCGCCGGTATGATTTTAAAATTAATGAACAAGCCTTCGGACATGATTGAATTCGTGGAAGACAGGCCGGGCAATGATTTGCGGTATGCCATCGACGCGTCAAAACTTTTGAATTTAGGTTGGAAGCCGGTATATACCAGCGAACAATTTGAGGTTGGCATGTCCGAAACCATCAATTGGTATTTAACGCATACCAATTGGGTGGAAAATTTGTGGAATAAACACGAGGAAGCCTATAAAATAAATCATGCTCCCACGCGAAATAAAAAACACAAAGAACATGAAGAAAAAGTGGAGGGCGGGGAACAAGTCGTTTAATTTTTGTCATCGCGAGCCACGGAGAGTTAATTACTATTATGTCAAATTTCAAAAAATCAAAACTCAAAATCATAAAAAACGAAAAAGCAACCTACAGTTTTGCCGAACTTTTTGAATATATT
>JAHJCN010000078.1 GCA_018812905.1 Patescibacteria group bacterium | reverse complement strand
TCGGTTATTTTTTCTTGGATATAGACGATGTGTTTTTTGGCTTCGTTAAGAATTATATTTTTTGTTTCTTCCAGCATATGTTTAATAATTAAAAAACCGCCTTTTTGGGCGGTTTATGGGCTATTGTAAATATATAGAATACTAAATTGTAGAATGTTTTCTTTCATACTAACAATACTACCATACACTATTTATTCGCTTTTGTCAAGTCATGTCAGAATTTTGATGACTAGTGACCATGGCCAATTTTTAACAAAAACATTAAGCCAACGCCGGCGAAGAAACATGCAAAGGCTATAAGAGATTTATAGAATTTAGATTCTTTGTGAAGTTCCGGAATTAGATCTGTTGCTGAAATGTATATAAATCCTCCTGCCGTCAAACCTACAACAAAAGGAACTGCTCCTTGAATAATATTAATGAAAGCGAATCCGCAAAGTGCCCCCACAACAGCAAAAACACCGGACAGAAAATTAAAAAGCAGGGCTTTGATTTTGGTAAATCCACCATATACCAATACTCCAAAATCAGAAATTTCTTGTGGAATTTCATGAAAAATAACGCCGATTGTTGTGGCTATCCCCAATTCGATGCTTAATGAAAAAGCGGCGGTAATAACCACCCCGTCTATAAAATTGTGCAAACCATCGCCGATTAAGTTTAAATACGTAAATGGGTGAATCAAACAGTTTTCTCCATGCTTATGGCAATGGCGCCAATGCAGTATTCTTTCCAATATAAAAAACAAAGCAAACCCTGCTAAAACGGCTATGAATACGTTTTCAAAACCATGTTCACCGCTGGAATTTTCTATTGCGTCCGGAATCAAATGTAAAAAGGCTCCTCCCATAAGAGAGCCGGCCGAAATTGCCACTAAATAAAATACAATCTTGTTTAAAATTTTGTCTTTTAGAAACAGTGATATGATTCCGACGAACGAAATGATGCTGATTGCAAGCGTGGCAATGATTGAATAATATAGTATGTTCATAAATTATTTATTAAATGTGCATTTTTTGCATGTTCCAGTTAGTGTTAACTGGTGATACACGTCTTTAAAATTTTTAAAGTTGCCTAAATTATGACTACATTTAACGCTTTCCGTATAGCCGCATTTTGTGCAGATGATATGATGGTGCGGTTTTTCGGCGAAACAATATAATTTTTCTTTTTCAATGACTTCAACATTTACAATGTGCAAATCTTCAAACAAGTTTAACGTTCTATACACCGAAGCGCGGTCAAATGTTTTGTTTTTTTTATGTAAATTTCTGGCTGATATCGGCGAATGGTGGGTGGAGAGAAAATTTAAAATAGCCAGACGCGCTTTGGTCATTTTGTATCCCGCTTGAGTTAGTTTAGCAACTGTTTTTTTCATAATGGGACTGTATCACAAATGCGAACTGTTCGCAAGTGGAGTTTGTGGATGGTTAATCTCTGGCTGAATAAAAAATAACGGCCGTGTTGGGCCGTCCTTTTTTGCTCTGGGGGCAGGAATCGAACCTGCACTAACCTCGTTAACAGCGAGGCGTTTTACCATTAAACTACCCCAGAATTTAAAAACTCTCCCATCTAGGGAGAGTTTTTTTGTTGTGCACAAAAACTCGCCCCATTAGGGAGTGTTGGTATTATTGGTATTATTCATGCGAGTTTGTTTCATATTGATATTACAATACTCCAAAAAAGTCGTTTTGTCAAATTTTTATCGCCCATATAATCCCAACATCTCCGCTTGCCCAATTACATGTCCTTGCATTGCATTTTCCAAATCCTGTTTCATAGTGGATGGAGGAAGAGTAAGTTTTGTATCCAAGGCATAGAGCCGGAAAAAATAGCGATGCGTGCCACTTGGCGGGCATGGTCCTCCGTATTTGGTATTGCCGAAATCCGTTGTGCCCTGTACGGCTCCTGCGGGCACACTGTTTTCGGAAATTTCAACTGTGGCCGGATCTATGTTCCACATTACCCAATGCACCCAGGTTCCGGCCTGGGCGTCCGGATCGTCCATTACCAAAGCCATGCTTTTGGTTTCCGCCGGCACCTCGGAGATTTTTAAGGATGGATTAATATTAAGACCGTCGCAAGTGAATTTGGTCGGGATATAATCGTTGTTTTTAAAGATTACGTTTTCTATTTTCATATTTTGCATGATTATTTTTTCGTTTGGAATGGTTAATTGCTCGGTTGATCGCTTGGAGCTCTTTTCATTCAAAAAAACAAAAATGCCTATCAGCAGAGTAATGGCTGTTAAAATGGCGATTATAAAATAGATTTGCCTTTGCGTCATATAGCGATATGAATACTAGGATAATCGGAAAAATGACTGTTGTCAATTATGTCAAAACAGTAAAATAATTTATCGCCCCCGCTACGCGGGGATAAACTCCGCTTAATTTTTAGTAGGTTATTTCGCGTCATTTCCCGCGCATTTTTTTGATTCTCCGCCGTGTTATCAAATGGTCAATTTTGTGTTAAAATAGAATGCATATGACTAAGTTAACCAAAGAACAAATTAAAAAAATTGAGCTTTTAAAGAAAGAACTAAACTTTAAGTTGCAAAGTTTAAAAAAGAGACAGAAGAAAATATTGGCCGATTATCATACGAGAATTGATTCAGTGAAAAAGAGCGTCGTGAGAAAATTCATTGATAATATTGAAATATAAATATGGCAGATGAGGATAAAGATTTTAAGTCGAATGAGGAGTATGTCTCCAAATTCTCCGAGGCCGAGGCAAGAGCAAATGAGATAGAAGTTTCGGACGAGTCGGATGCAGAGGTTTTGGATAGCGTAAAAACAACAGCAATGGTCGCAGATGCCCAGATTCGCGCATTAGAGGAAACGGCAGTCAGAATATCCGACAAAACTCCGGAAGGTAAACAGGCAGAAAAAGCGCTTTTAGCATTAGCTGAGGAGGGTCAAGAGGATGTTCAAGATTTTAGAAATAAAGCCGGTGAAATACTTGGCCAATCTTTGGTTTTTGTTAAAGAAAAGGCATATGCTTTAAAAGAGGCTTATAGGAATAGGGACTTTGTTGTTCCGGATAATTCCAAGGTAATAAATGATATTAAAAAAAGATTGGAAGGCAATCAGGATTTGAAATCGATTATTGCAGATTATAACCGCGCAACAAAAAGAGATGTTTTCACTTGGCGTAAAATTCAAGATCAAATTGATAATAAAATCACCGAACAGTTAATGTTGTCCATGGCCAAAAAAGATTTGAATAGTTGTTTGGAGTGGTGGTCTTTGATGGGTGGACAACATACCAAGAGCGAAAAAATACATGAAGTTATTCAAACCGTCGTTGCGACTTTGGCCAGTGGGAGAACAGTTTATACCAGCGCCGCGACAAACGCAAAAGAGTGGAACGCAAGGATGGCTGGCGTTAAAAAATTTGATGAAGATGTTGATAAGGCGTTGGCCAGCCAGCCGGAGTTATTAAAAAAATGGAAATCCGAAAGAACTGTGTATAAAGATATACAGTATGAAATATTAAGCGAAGACGATAGATTGTTGCAAAAAAAAACGCAAGAAGTAAGAAGTGGTTATTTTAAGCTAAACACGGACAAGCAGGCCGTGATAATGGAGTGTTGGAAAAAAGAAAGAAAGTCTCGAGGTTCTGCTTGGGATGCTATTTTGTTGGATGAAGAAGCCGGAAAAATTTCCGATGTTATTTTGGTTCATCCACAACTTCTTGAATATTTTAATGTTCAGAATCGGTTCTGTTTTTTACGCCTCGCTACTGAGTTTTCTCCATCCGAACTTGAAAGCATTAATGAATATCCAAAAACATTGACTCACACGGCCGGGAACATCTATGCTATTTTGCGACTTTCAAAAATTGACGGGTTTACCGCCGAGGGTATAAGTAAGATGGATGCTAAAGGATTGAATGATATAGTAAATTATTTAGTTAACAGCGACGAAGATAAGATTAAGGAGACTTTAACATTTGAAGCGATTTCAGGGCATTATTTTGGCAGAAATTTTTCAAGAATAGGGATTGATAATGGAATCATCGTTGAATTTTCTCCGGTAATAAAAAATTTTTTATTGAACGCGCATAAAACAGGATCGGTTCATGGGGATGTGCGGGACGAAATAGAAAAAGTAGCACTGGTAAAGGAGCTTTTAAATAAAGTGCCGGAAAATTTACAGGACGAACTTTTTTCTCGTTTAAAACCTTCTTACATCGAAGGCTATTATATCTCCAGATACAAAAGTCCGACATCTGAACAGATAAATAATTATATTAGCTATGCGGACGAAGTTGGAGAAAATGGACATTTTAGTGGTAATGATTTTTTTGATCATTGCGATTATTTTTTCGGTAAGAATTGGAGCGATATCTTGGAGGGTAAAAAATTTTTAAAAAAACATGGACTTGCGTTAAAACGCGGTGATAGACTGGAAGCTCTTTTAAACTTTTTAAACATAGATTGGGTCAATATCCATGCGGGTGAGAATTTTTTTGAAGAAAACGGTATCAGCCGGCCGGAGGGGGAAATTCGTCCGTTGCTCGAAGTTTTTCAGACGGCAGGCGAAGATAATAATGATAACGGTCGGGATTTATTGAAATACTTTGGTCAAAATAGCGATGTGGTTGAGTTTAAAGAGCAAACACACACGGGGTCGAGGCAATACAATCAATACAAAGATAATTATACTTTAGCCAAGCGCGACGCATATAGCGTGCAAAATTTGTTTCAGCTCGCCGAGAGGCGTAGACTGTTTTTTGAAAATGATAGCGATTTATGGCCGGATTTATTAGACTATTTTAATATTTTACATCCCGGCATTGGAATGAATGTTTTTATCGGTTTATTAAACGGAAAGTGGTCCGCAGGTAAAGAAAAGTACCTTGATGGATCATTGGTGGAAGGTCAGCTTGTGGAAGTGAACAGAATTTTAAGTGATTTAAGAAGCGGTGAGATACAAAAAATTGCTTTGTTGAGCCGTAACCAAAAAGAGGATTGTGTGAAGTTAAAAAATATAATTGAGCATAGGTTCTGGGGTTTGGGAACCAATCTTGCTGATGTTGAAAGCGGTATGGTCGGGAAGATGGTTGCTTTTTCGGAACAATTTCATATTACAGCGGATTATTATGGCATGAAACGGATGGCAGAGCGTCCGGATTGCGCAGGTTTGTTCTACTATCTGACGAATGACGAGGGCAAAATTTATCATGAAAATTCATCTTCTTTTATATTAAAGATGATCGATTTGTATGATGCGGGCTTGCCGGCTGAGTATTTTGCGAAATCTCCGACCACTACAATTTTGTTTGATATTGGAATAGAAAAATTGCAGGATTGGGATGTGCAAAAAATTGCACTGGTCGCCAAAGAAGCGATTAATCGAGGGGTTAAAATGGATTTATTTGATATTGTCGATTTCGCGAGGTACGCCGGCAATTTAACGGAAGATTTCTTGGAAAAGGCTTTCACCTTTTTGCCTTATTTCAATCGTCTATTGCCTTCGCATGTAATAGAAGGCATTGGTGATGTTGATTTGTCAGTCAAACTGCTTGATCGGATGAAAATTTTGACGCCACAGGTGGACGATTACAATCGCCAGCAGTTAATTGCCATGTTAACACCGGATATGTATGATAAATTTTTCTCAACCGACGAAAAATTGATTGCATCGGTGAATAAATATCTGGAAACAGCAAGCGGAAAAACTACCAAAGAGGTTGCGAAAAAGCAGGAAGAAGAAATACGCGCGGAAGGAATTCAGAAAATTTTAATTAGATATGATGAAAAAACTGGTGTGAAAAAGGAGCGTATTATGTCTGTGTTAAATATGTTGGCAACTCATGATTTGCAGTCTAATTTTTGGGGTGATATGGATAAAATAGTGGATTTTGCATGTTCAGCCAGCGAAAAACAGCTGTCCGAGCTCCAGACTATTTTCAAAGTTACTTCAAATTTTTTTACCAACGATATTTTAACAGAAAGTGTTATACCGTTGTTAAAAGCGGGGAAAAATGCCGAGGAAATTATTGAGGAAATGGACGGAATCATAGGTATTCATGGTGAAAGATACAGTGAAGCTTATAATTGGACGCCGTTTAGAAACAAGGGTCTGGAAAAACAGCTGGCCAAAAAAATACACGGGGCTGTTCCCGAACTTATTCGTTATTTTGGAATTAACGGCGAGGAAATGTTCGTGTTTTACCAAGAGATATTGAAATTATCCGAACGGGGTTTTACCAATTTAGAAAGTCTGGCGAAAGTGATTAACTACGAATACAGTTCAATTAAAACAAAAAACTTGATACAAATTTTGGAAGCTCCCAAATTTGATCTGATTTTAGAAATTATCAGAAGCAGATTAAAAACAAATGATAAGCAGATAAGGAGTGAATCGTTTTGGGAACTGATGAGAGCCGATGAAGTGTATCTACTGGATTTTTGTGAGTCGGTTGACGAAGAAATCATCGCGCGATATTCAGCTTTAGACAAATATTCCTATTTACATATTCATGCGGAGGATGCAGTTGTATTCTTAAAAGATCCATCATTCCCGATGATGCTTGAGTTCGCAAAGGTGATGAGGGAAGTTTTCGGGGAAGAATTTGTAATTACCGGTAGAGAGTTGCTTTTGATGGATGTGGAGGGAGACTTAAAAAATATTTTGAAGCTAAAATCCGGTTGCTATAATAAATTGGATGAGGAAATGTTATTGGCTTTTTCCGAGCAACAAGACGCCAGATTGGCAATGAGCGCCAGAAAGATTCTGTCGGTGGTTGACAAAGGAAGAACTATTGAGCTTACAGATGCTATGTCCGTGTTAAAGAAAATGACTCCGGCGTTGGCTCGCCGAGCAATATTCGATAATTCAGCAAAGTTTGGATGGGATATTTTCACGGATAAAGAATTGTTGTCTCAAATTATTGATGTTGATGTGGATTTTAAGAATAAATTAATTGTAAAATTAGCGTGCGAACTGAGATATTTTAAGGCTGTCAATTTTGAAACGGCAAGCGTGATTCTCGGAAACGATGAGTCCCTGAAGAGTGTTTCGGGTGGCGGATTAATGAATTTAATTAATGCGTATACGGAATATGAAAAAATGGATGATTTTGTGAGTCTTTTGGCAGACAATAAGTTGTTGAATGATCTGGATATCAGGTCTTTGCCCAAGGAGATGCGAAAGAGTAAAATGCTTTGGAATTATTTGCTTATTTCCAAACCGACTAAACTGTTGGAGGAATATGACTGGATAGTAAATTCTGTTTTTAGTAAAGAGGACATGGTCGTTGTTGGACAAGAATTATACAATTACGCGCTAAGCGCCGAAGACTATTCTGCCAAAATAGTTTTAAACCTATATTTATCGGAAAAATTAAATATAAACGATTTGGAGCTGGAAGCATTGGTTTCAAAAAGCATTGATCAAGGGATAATAGGCATAGGCATAATTTATAGACTTTTTGAAAAAAATAAATTTAAAGATGAATATGGCGTAAAATTACATGCACGGATGAAGGGGTACGAGACGGAGATATCACAGGAAGCCGTTGAATTATTTCCTGATGTTTTAAGAAAAATTTTTGTAAACCAACAAGAAAAAAGGGGAGACGGGAAGATAAATTGGATTGATGGCAGAATAATTTCTTTTATTTCAAAAAAACCGGAGAAAACGGATTGGCTGGAGAGAAATGCGGTAAATATGGCCGGAGGTCAACAGCCTGAAAAGCTGGTAGACATTTTTTTAAAAAATTTGGATAAATTTTCCTCAATTCCGGAAGAGAAGTTGGTCATGTACATGACTTTGCTAGAAAAAATAAACAGCTCACCATCGCAGGAAATGCAGAGAATTAAGGATCAACTTGTAGAACAGATACTTGAGGCGGATGATCCAGAAGGTGTATACGCGAAAATAGAGGATATTTTCATAAAAAATAACTTGCCACTTGTAGGTAAGGTTTATAAAATATTTGAATTATTGCATCCGGCAGGACACCTGAATGAAAAAATACTGCAACCGGGATTAAGCCCGATCCTTAAGAAAGCCGGAGCACGTCGGCGCTATAGCATTATTTTTAATGATTTGCTTAAAATTCATATTGAATCGGGCAATAGGTCGCTTAGACAGTATATTGAAATGCTAAAAGAAGGCGAGAAGAGTTTTGCTTTTTTGGAGTCCGGTAAAAACATTGACTTAATGTCCGCAGACGATTTGAAAAAAATGAAACATTTTTTTGCCAGATTAAATACATTATATTTAAATTCGCAACTTGAAAAAATTTCAGACGATTTATCCTTGAATGAGGAATTGACAAAAGACGATGTCTTGAATATCTATAACCAATTGAAGGATAGTTTGAATGTCGCCAAGGGGCAGTCAATAAACGAGAGGGTGGCGCAAATGTTTTTTAAGCCTTTGGGATATAAAAATTTTGACGAAATTTTAGATGCGATGAAGGCAAAAAAAACACAGGCGCACGAAAGGTCCGTCCAAACAGTAGAGGAAGCGCGTGATGGCTATTTAACAATAAACGAAGGATATCTTTTGAAGGGTGTAGATCAACGATATATACATTTAATCTTGCAAAACGGGTCTGTGGCCAAAGAATATCTGGGTTCGGGGGCAAGTTCGGACCTCACGCCTTTTGATACTGATGTTGCAATGGTAACAAAGGTTCGTGGCGGATCAACATTCTATTCGACCTTGTCAAATTCCATGGCACATGGATATGGAGGAATAATGTTTGTGATTAAGAATCGAGGGCAATTTCAAGTAACTGATAATCAAATAAAAATTGCGGATGTTGATAAGAAAAAGATGGAGTTGATTCAAACGGGTGGAGAGCACCACGGTATCAGAACCGGATTTGCTTGTACTGAAATTGATTTTGTGATTGCAAAGCCGGAAATAACCGAAAGAGAACTGCGCAGTTTATACGTCGAAATAGTTCAAAATGGATATTATATTCCTGTCACCAATCAAGAAGGAAAAATTATTTTTACTCCGCAAATGTATGAAGAGTCCCGAAAATTTTATATCGGGTTAGACCGTTTTGACGGTGATAAGATTAATTTTTTGCCGACGAATGATGGCGATCCTCACTATAGCGACATTGTGGAGATAAGGGATGGTTTGGATAAATCGTGGCAAGATGTTGAAACAGCTGCTAAAAATATTCGTAATGCAGTCCACGATGTGCTAAAAGCCGGCGGAATTGATTTAAAGGATATGTATGATAACAGTATCGTCGGAGCCGAGCTAATGGACAGTGGTTCTACCGGTCGTCATACCAATATGGCTGGAAATTTTGACTTTGATTTGGTTCTTAAGCTTGATGAAAAAGATGTTGAAAAAGTAGCTTCCATAGTTTCTTCACTAGAGGTAAAAATGAATCCAAAAAATAATAAATCGCATAGCGGACAAGATAGTACGGATATTTACCAATTAAGATTTGAGGGTGCTGAGAATATTTTTAATGTTCCTTTGGACATTGACATAGCGTTTACAAGAAAATCGGAACTATCCGTATACGGATCACATGATGCTGTTAAGGAAAAGTTAGATTGGATTAAAAATAATATCGGCGAGGATGAACATAAGACGGTGATAGCTAATATTATTTTGACTAAGGAAATTTTGAAAAAAGGTAATGCGTATAAAAGATTTGAGCATGGCGGAATAGGCGGAATAGGGGTTGAAAATTGGATTTTGGCAAATGGCGGAAACATGGCCGAGGCTTTTAAGTCTTTTTATCAAGCCGCATATGAAAATGGCCAGAGGCTGTCACTATACGTTTTTAGAGAAAAATACAAGATAGTTGACCCCGGTGTAAATGTTAAATATCTTAGTCATGATAATTTCATTTATTTATTAAAGGAAGAAGGATATGGCGCCATGTTGAATGTTATAGAAAATTATCTGGGTATTAAGCATAAAACAGCAGTGTCCTCTGGAGAATCGGCAGATTCAGAACAGTAGATAATTTGATAAAAATCCGCCTTTCGGCGGATTTTGTTTTTCAATTAATTTTTACTTCAAACCAATTTTTCTTTTTACCTGATCCATTTTTTTCTCGGCCAAAACGCGCGCTTTATTTGCGTTCACGGATAAGAGTTCGCGTATTTCATTATCATTGGTGGCATTGAATTTTCTTTGGAAGTCCGCTAAAAAGTCACTCACAATTTCGGCCAGTCCTTTTTTGAAATCGCCATAGCCTTTTCCGGCATATTCTATTTCAATTTCTTTCACCGAGCGACCGGTCATTAAAGAATAGATAGTCAAAAGATTGGTGAGCGCGGGTTTGTCTTTACCGGATTTTACTTCAGAGCCGGAATCGGTGACTGCTTTCATGATTTTTTTAGCGGCTATTTCCGGCGCGTCCAAAAGTGATACATAATTCATGGCTGATGGCGACGATTTGCTCATTTTTTTGTCGGGATCGTCCAATCCCAAAATGCGCGCGCCCTCTTTTTTGATGATGGGTTTGGGCACGGTGAATGTGTCGCCGTATAGTTTGTTAAATCGCATCGCCAAATCGCGGGTTAGTTCAAGATGCTGTTTTTGGTCTTCGCCAACCGGCACCGCTTCCGTGTCATAAAGTAGAATATCCGAGGCCATGAGCACCGGATAGTCAAATAGGCCCATATTGATGTTTTCTTTGTGTTGCTTGGCTTTGTCTTTGAATTGCGTCATGCGTTCCATTTCGCCTATTTTGGCAATGCTGTTTAAAATCCAGGCCAATTCGGCATGTTCTTTGACATCCGATTGTACAAAAATAATGGTATGGCGCGGATCAACTCCGAGAGCGATGTATGTTTTGGCAATATCCAAAATATTTTGGCGCAATGTTTCGGGTTTTTGATATACTGTGATGGCGTGCAGATCCACCACACAAAATATGCATTCATAATCTTTTTGCAATTCCACCCAGTTTTTGATGGCGCCCAAATAGTTGCCGATGTGGATATTGTTGGTAGGCTGAACCCCGGAGAAGATGCGTTTCATATTGTATAAAAAGGAGATTACAAAAATATATATTGATATTGTAGTTTATCGGGAAGCGATTGTAAATAGAGGCAAAAATACACACAGCTCGCCGGGGCGAGCTGTGGATGGGGAGTTGAAAGACGGTCGGAAAGGCCGGTTTTCAAAAAGAAGGGATCAGCGCCCTTCGCGTACGGACATGTCCCAGTGGTTGTAGTAGATGATGTGGGCGAGGTCATCTACCCAAGGCACTGCGACAAAACGCCCGGTTTCCTCGAGTGGCGCGAGTTTTTTGCGGTTCTCAGGTGGGATGGTGGAGCCAACGACCACATAGTCGATTGGCGAGTTGGGCAGGAGTATGGTATTCGGCGCTTCTGCGCAGAGAACGCCGTGAATGGCGGCGGCAATGTAGCGCGTGGCTCCGAAGTTCTCCTTAACAGCTTTCGCTGTATTGATGTTGGATCCACCGGTTGCGATTTCATCATCAAGCCCGATGACCGTCGCCCCCTTGAGGCAGTCAAGGTCGCCGGCTAGCCCTAGAAGCTTGCTTCTTTGACTGTTTTTGCGTCGCTTGATGCCGTGCACGCTTGGCAAATCCAGGCTGTTGAGAGCACAGTATTTCGTCACGGCCCATTCAAAGCGCTTGGCCGCTGAGTCATCTGGGAACAGCAGACAGATGGGTTCATCAAAACGGCGAGCGATCTGCAATGTGTGAACCAGCAAACGGCGAGCAAGTGAAACCTCTGTGAGCACTCCGGGTCGACTGGCTGCCATCACCGCTTGTGGCGCATGCAAATCAACGGAAATGATGCGGTCGAGTTGGTGATAGGCCGCGCTTTCAATGAGGTGGATGACGTGCTGGGAAAGGGCGAACTCCATTCCGCCCTCATCCTTATCCGAGCGACAGAGAGGGAGATACCCCGTGACTAGTGTGATGCGAGCAGCCCTTCTTCCCACCAGTTGTCCGAGCAGGAAGAAAAGCTGGACGAGCATCTTGCAAACGCCCGGCCCACTTGTGAGCACCACGCAGTCGTGGCCTCCGATGTGATTCTTGCCCAGGCGAACGAGCGGTTCTTCGCTTGCGCGTTCGTCGAGTTCGGGCACGACGATGTCTACCGAGGTTGATCTTCCTTTTTCCAGTTCGATGTATCTCTTCATCCCCACTGCCAGACTTTCGAATCCGGGCATTGGGATGAGAGTTAGCCCTCCGTTTCGGTTGAATCTTTGCTCTCTCCTGAACCGCAATTTTCCAGTGAATTTCATTGTTCCATCTCCTTGTTTGAGATACGTTGTTTTTGAAAAAACTCGCCTTTCAGGCGAGCGTTGAAGTGAAAAGAACCAAGATCAATTGTAGTTCTCAATGAAAATGATGTCAAATTAAAAGTGATAAGTGCGGTTTGTGTTTATCATCATGGACCTATAAATTTGCTCCAAAAGAAAAACGCGAATCATTTGATGCGTGAAAGTCATCTTTGATAGCGATAGTTTTAAATTTGCTTGTTTAACAACAGTTTCATCCAGCCCCAAAGGTCCGCCAATGATGAAAATCAGGTTGTTGAATTGTTGAAATGCAGGACTTTTGATTTGCGTCGCAAGTTCCAGAGAGGAAAATTGTTTGCCGGTTTCATCAAGCGCGATTATATATTTGTCCTTTATTTTTTCCAAATCAGTTATTATTTTTTTCGCTTCTTTTTCTTTCACCAGTTCCGGTTTGGTTTTTTCGTCAAATGACTCCTCGCGCAATTCGTGAATTTTAATATCG
>JAHJCN010000077.1 GCA_018812905.1 Patescibacteria group bacterium | reverse complement strand
CGGCGGTTTTGGAGGAAAGATTTGGTATTGAAAAAGCTCTAATGACCACAGTGCATGCCTATACTGCCGATCAGAATTTGCAAGATGGTCCGCACAAAGATTTGCGTCGAGCTCGCGCGGCGGCAGCGAATATTGTGCCAACCACCACGGGCGCTGCCAAAGCTACCGCCGAGGTTATCCCCACCATTCAAGGAAATTTTGATGGCATGTCCATTCGAGTGCCTGTAATTACGGTTTCTCTCATTGATATGGTGGCGGTACTCAAAAAAGAAACGACCAAAGAAGCGGTAAACGAGGCATTTGTTGAGGCGTCGAAATCTTCCCGTTTTGCCGGCATTTTGGCCATCACCGACGAGCCCCTGGTTTCTTCGGATTTTATTGCCAATACCAATTCAGCCATTGTGGATTTACCTCTCACCAATGTGGTGGGCGGGAATCTGGTCAAAGTAATCGCTTGGTATGATAATGAATACGGATATGCACACAGATTGGTGGAGATTGCGGAGATGTACGCCTAGCAAGGCTTAAATATTAAAAGTAGTGGCCTAAAGCCGTTGCTTTTTCTTTAAATTGTGCTAAAATTAATTTATAAGCTTCTAGAAGCTAATTTTGTATTATTTTAGTAAAATTTGTGTTTATGAATAGAATTTTAAGTCTTGAAACAGTAGGAAAAATAGGAGAAGAAGTTTTGCTCAAGGGCTGGGTGAACGCCCGCCGAAACATGGGTAAAATAGCTTTTTTGGATCTGCGCGATAGAGCCGGCTTGGTGCAGGTGGTAGGGGTGCCCAACGAATTGGATGAGGCATCGAATGAAGACCTAAAAAAGGCGCGCCTGGAATATTGTTTGGAAATCCGCGGTTTGGTGCAAGAGCGTGGAGAAAAACAAAAGAATCTGGACTTGCCGACCGGAACGGCGGAAATTTTGGCTAAGGAAATTAAGATATTATCCGAGTCGGAGTCTATGCCGATAGATGTTAGCGCTGATACTAAAAACATTGATGAAGCCGTACGTTTGAAATATCGTTATCTGGATTTACGCTCAGATAGAATGAAAAAAAATTTAGAATTGCGTCATGCGGTAAATAAATTTTTTCGCGATTATTTATGCGATCAGGGTTTTTGGGAAATTGAAACTCCGACACTTACAAAAGGCACGCCGGAAGGTGCGCGAGAATATATTATTCCTTCTCGGCTCTACCAAGGTCAATTTTATGTGTTACCTCAAGCGCCACAACAGTTCAAACAGCTACTCATGGTTAGCGGTGTAGAGAAATATTTTCAAATCGCCCGTTGTTTTCGCGACGAAGACCAGCGCGGAGATCGCCAGCCGGAATTTACGCAATTAGATATGGAAATGTCTTTTGTGGAGCGCGAAGATGTAATGGGTTTAGTTGAGAATATGATGATAAAAATGGCGGAAAAAGTGTCTCCAGAGAAAAAAATTCAACAAGTGCCATTTCCTCGTTTGACGTATAAAGAAGCGATGGACAAATACGGTACGGACAAGCCAGATTTGCGTGAGGATAAAAATGATCCAAATTTATTGGCATTTTGTTGGATAATAGATTTTCCATTTTTTGAAAAAACAGAAGAGGGCGGTTGGACATTCACTCACAACCCTTTTTCTGCGGCTATGCCGGAATACAAGGAGCAATTGCTTCAAAAGAAAGACATTGAAAAAATTATTGCCGCGCAATATGATCTCGCCCTCAATGGTTATGAAGTTGGCGGTGGAAGTGTTCGCAATCATGAATCGGTGGCTTTGCGTTCGGTTTTAGAAATCATAGGTTTTGATGAAGAACAAATCTCTGAACAATTTGGCCATATTCTAGAGGCTTTTAAATATGGCCCGCCTCCGCATGGTGGCATTGCTCCGGGCATAGATCGTCTAGTCATGATTCTTGCAAATGAGCCAAACATTCGCGAAGTGATTCCTTTTCCAAAAAATGGAGATGCGCGCGATTTGATGATGGGTGCCCCGTCGCCACTGCCTCAAAAAGTTTTAGATGAAGCGCACATTAAATTGAAATAGCTTAAAACGGCAATGATAGCTGGGCGTGTATGTTTTCAGCATTGCAAATTAACATTCTCAAAGAATGTTATGAAAATAGGAGAAAGATTCATAGGAGTGTATTTTTGCGATTTTATAGAAATAAAAAAACCAAAACCACGCCGGTGAAAATCATTACACAAAGTTTGGATAGGTTGATTGGGCGCGGATATATTTTTGGGTATTGCGTGCATAAATCGGACAAGTGTTATATTGAAAACATAAAAATTACGCCCGTAGGCATCCGCGCGTACGAAGATTGGTGGGCACGAAGGCAGAGAAAGTTGCCGTTTTAGTGGGAAACATCATGAATGAAATTAAACTAGAAAAATTTGAAGGACCTTTACAGCTTTTGCTCCAACTGGTTGAACAAGAAGAAATGACAATCACCGATATCGCTCTATCCCAAGTGACTGAGCAATTTTTGAATCATCTTGAAAAAATGGAAGGTGATCGCTTGGAAAATTTAGCGGATTTTTTGGTCATTGCCACCAAATTGGTATACCTCAAATCCAAAAATTTACTCCCTTATCTTCAGCCTGAGGAAGACGAAGGGCCAAGTTTGGCCGATCAGCTAAAATTATATAAACAATATTTGGATGCCAGCAAAAAGATAAATGATTTCTGGGAAGCAAACAACATTGCCTATGGCCGATTGGAACCGCCCGTGCGCGCCGAAGGCTTTGTTTTGCCCGCCAATGTGCAAGCAGCCGATTTGTACGATTCCATGAAACGGTTGGTGAAGCGCCTGCAGCCGCTTCGACCTTTGGCTCGAATGACAATGGACAGAACAGTTTCCGTAAGGCAAACAATAGACAATTTACGGAATCTTTTGGAGCGATGCAAAAAAATTAATTTTAATGAAATTTTGCAAAACGCCGAGAACAAAACCGAAGTGATTGTGAGTTTTTTGGCAGTATTGGAATTAGTGAAGGATCAGACAATATACATAGAACAAGAAAGTATTTATGGAGAATTGGTAATTATCAAAATGTAAAAATGGCAATCGCGTTATCGCCTTCAGTAAACTCCGCATCTGCGGAACGACTGAACGATCTCATGGTTAAGTGGGGATTCTTCTCCCGGCTTAGTCGAGGTTAGGATTACACTTTTTAAATAAGAAATTTATGTCAAACACAATTTCACAAATCGAATCAATTTTATTCGTCGCTTCCAAACCCCTTTCCGTTAAAAAAATAACCAAAACTTTGCAAATTGATGAAGCGGAGGTGCTGGAAATTTTGGAAAATTTGCGAACAAAATACAACCAACCGGAATCGGGGATTGTGCTTTTTCAAAATAACGAAGAGTGGCAATTGGTTAGTAATCCTGGCAATCGCGAAGCGGCGGAAAATTTTATCAAAGCCGAAATTTCCGGCGAACTCACCCGTCCGCAGTTGGAAACGCTCACCGTGGTGGCCTATTGCGGCCCCATCACCAAGCCGGAGATGGAGCAAATCCGCGGAGTAAACTGTTCTCTGATTTTGCGCAACCTTATGATGCGCGGTCTGGTGAAAGAAACTGAAGACATCACCAAGCTTTTGCCAGTCTTTGAAGTTACCATGGATTATTTGCGCCACATCGGCCTCGTTAGCTTGAAAGAATTGCCTGATTATGCTGCATTGCACAAACATGAAAGCGTTTCAAATATTATAAACGCGCAAACGCAAAAT
>JAHJCN010000076.1 GCA_018812905.1 Patescibacteria group bacterium | reverse complement strand
TGGTTTTGATGCCAAGTATGGTCGCGCAGTTTTTTGTGCATGCCAAGGCGCCATGGATGGCCGCGTCAGCTTCTTTTATATTACAGATTTTCCAGAATCAACTTTTCTACGGTTTATCATACTTTGCGTTAGTGTTTGGCTTTACCTATTTCTACACCGCCGTTATTTTTCACCCACGCAAAATTGCCGAAAATTTGCAGAAACAGGGCGGTTTTATCCCAGGAATTCGTCCGGGCAATGAAACAGAGAAATATCTACAAGCCACTGTTAACAGAATAAATTTGGTCGGCGCATTGTTTTTGAGTTCCATCGCAGTGTTACCGCTTTTACTCCAAAGCACTATGGGTATGCAGAGCTTGAGTATTGGTGGCACAAGTATCTTGATCGTGGTGTCTGTGGCGATTGAGACCGCCAAGCAGATTGAGGCGCAACTGACGATGCACGAATACGACCGGATCTAAAGGTGTCATTTTGAATGAAATTAAGCGGAGCCGGGGATTGCCTTGCTCCGTTTTTTAATTTTAACAAAACATCGCTCCGAATGGATAGGATTATAGGTAGTCTCTGTTTAGCAAAGGACGTATTTGTCAATAATTTAGCGGCGTGATATACTATTTTTGCAAAATTGAATTGATAAACAGAGACTCGCCTTTGCGGGGGTGTTTAATTTTTTTCCAATTATTTTAAATATGAAAAAAATCGTAATTTTAATCGGCCCTCCGGGTTGTGGCAAGGGGACTCAAGCCAAACGACTTGTCGCCAAATTTGGTTATGGGCACATATCGTCTGGAGAATTATTACGAAAAATGAACAAAAATCCTAATTTGTCCACGCGTGAAAAGTCTTTATTGAGGGATGTCGTGGAAAAGGGAAAGCTGGCTCCCGATGAATTGGTTTTCCGTTTGGTTGTGAAAAAAACCGAGGAATACCTGAAGAAGGGGAAGGGTGTTATTTTCGATGGCGCTATTCGTACGCTGGAACAAGCGCGGGCTTTTACAAAATATTTAAAAGAAAATAATTTGGCCGCTGAAGCGGTAGCCGTGGAAATTGCTTTAACAGACAAAGAATCATATAATAGGCTTATTAAGAGGCGAATGTGCAAAAAATGCAAGGAGATTGTGTCTTTGAATACCAAGGCCAAGAATAATTATGTGTGTCCAAAGTGTGGAGGTGAACTGGAAATAAGAGAGGATGATAGCCCAAAGATAATCAAAGATAGAATAAAAAAACAGGGGCAAAAGGCGTTGCGCCCTATCTTGGATTATTATGCGAAATTGGGTATATTACAGAAGGTTGACGGGATGCAAGATGTTGATATGGTGGAGAAAAACGTTGAAAAATTCATAATATAATTTTCAATTATCAATTTTTAATTTTCATTCAATTTTCAATGTAACAATTTTCAATTATTAAATCATTGAAAATTATCATATGTTAATGAAATCAAAAAACGATATTCGCGAGATCAAGAAAGGTGGAAAGATTTTGGGTGAAATTCTTGAGAAGCTCGCCTCCATGTGCAAGCCCGGGGTTTCCACCGGAGAAATTGATCGTGCCGCGGAAAAAATGATTTTGGCAGCCGGAGGACGGCCGGCCTTTAAGGGTTATAAAAATCATCCTGGTGACGTGCCTTTTCCCAGCACCATCTGCGCTTCGGCAAATAACGAATTGGTGCATGGAATTGCTAGCAATAATGCCTTTTTGGATGAAGGCGATATTTTTAGCATTGATATTGGGATGGAATACCCGGTGGGAAATTCAAAATCCAAATCCAAAAAATCAAATGTCAAACATGGCGCAAAAGGTTTTTTTACCGATACTGCCATTACGGTGGCGGTTGGGAATGTGCCGAAAAAGACTTTGGAGCTAATGCGTGTAACGAAAGAAGCTTTGGAAATTGGTATTAAGGCGGTGAGGCCCGGCAACAGCGTGGCGGATATTGGCAAAGCGATCGAAGGCTATGTGAATTCTCAAGGAAAATATGGAGTTGTGCGTGATTTGGTTGGGCATGGAGTGGGTCATGAGGTACACGAAGAGCCTAGAATACCCAACTATTTTGATCCAAAATTATCAAATTTTATTCTAAAACCCTGCATGGTTTTGGCTATTGAGCCCATGATTTCTTTGGGTTCGCACAAAGTAAAAACCGGACCTGACGGCTGGACCATTGTCATGTCCGATGGGTCTCTGTGCGCGCACTACGAGCACACATTGGTTGTGGTAGAAGATGGTTGCGAGGTTATAACACGGAGGCCGAAGGAAAGTTTTTAATGTAATTATGTTTGTTTATGTCTCTTTTTGGATCCAGCATCAAATATTCTCAAGAAAAGCATCCGATTTCCAGTGTTGAAATTAAAAAAATGGTTACGACAGTGCATAATATCACATTGAGTCACGAAGAAGAATCTGTAGCTGAAGCGAGTTTGATAAAAAAGAAGGACACTCAAGGAGGGAAACTTTCTTTGCAGAATATTTATGAAATTTTACACAAATTAAAGCTTGAAAATTCCATCGGAAAGATCGACTACGAGAATTTGATTCGAATTTTCGTTGATTATTACAAACAAAATTTTAATGTTTAGTATGAATATCCTCGGTATTGATTTTGGCACTAAAAACATTGGTCTCGCTTGGGTGGACACCGGCATTGGGGCGGTTTTGCCGTATGGACGAATAACGAATAAGGAAAAAGGAAAAAGGAATATAGAGTTGGTTGAGCTGATAAAAGGAGAGAACATTGACAAGGTGGTTATTGGTTTGCCAATGGGTTTGGACGGAAGTGAGAATGTGAACACAAATCGTGTTCATGCTTTTGCGAAAGAATTGGAACCTGAAATAGGCATGCCGGTTGAGTTTGTGAATGAGATGTTTTCGTCGCAAATGGGGGATAGGATGGAAGGTGGCGTCAGTCGGGATGAAAAGGCGGCGATGGTTATATTAGAAGACTATCTTGCCGGTAAAAATTCAAAATTTAAGCACTAAATCTCAAATAAATAACAAATTCAAAATTCAAATATTTAAATTGGTTTTGGAAATTGGAAATTTGAAAATTATTTGTCTCCCTGCGGGAGATCTCTCGAAGGGAGAGAATTTGTGATTTTGGATTTGGAATTTATGATATCCATCGTTCTATCCCGCCGCGATTTTCGAGAAACCGACCAGATTATCACCCTATACACGGCCGAAAAAGGGAAAATTTCTGCCTTGGCTCGCGGTGTAAAAAAAATTACCAGTAAAAACTCGGCCTTTCTTGAGCCGTTTTTTTTGGTTGAAGCCGAGGTGGTGCCGGGTAAGGAACTCACGCGTTTAACTAGAGTTCAGCCGATCGACGCATTCAAAAACATTCGTTTGGATTTCGATAAGATTAGACTTGCGGGACATGCTGTCGGTTTAATGGACAGGCTTATTCAGAGCGAAGAAAGCGATAGGGCTATTTTTTATCTGATTTTGGATTATTTGAAATATTTGGATTCAGCTATTGTATTACCGGCGATGTTGTCTAGCGCATTTTTTGCCAGGCTGTTGAAGGTTTTGGGATTTGATATTTCAGAAGTCCCGGAAATGGCCCGCGACCTTCGGTTGCATATGAGCAACTTGACTTGCTCCGGTTGGCAAGACGTAGACAAGCGTATGGATAGGAAATGCGAATCGGTCGTGCATAGCGAACTACATAGTTTTGCCAGATTTCATTGTGAAAGAGAACTTGCTAATTTTAGCGGAATTTGGTAATATTTACACGTAAAATTAATGAATTATTATGAATATTTTTATTAAAGATATTTCAAAACACGTCGGCGAAGAAGTTGCCATCAAGGGCTGGCTATACAACAAGCGTTCTTCCGGCCCTTTGTTTTTCTTGGAATTGCGCGATGGCCACGGCTGGGTGCAGGGAGTGGTCGCTAAAGCTGAAGTTAACG
>JAHJCN010000075.1 GCA_018812905.1 Patescibacteria group bacterium | reverse complement strand
TTATCAACCATAACCTGAACCTCATCTTCGGGCAGGCTTGTAATGGCATCGGACGCGATTACAAGACTTCTAAGCAGCGAATTTTTTATGGGCGTAAAATTTGGCATGCGAACGATTTTTTTTAAAAACAATCATAAAATTATACCATAAAAGGGGAGGGAGGGCAAACCTGGCCGGCAGAATTCTTGCTGGGGGGAAACTTCTAGCGCAAAAAAAGCCTTGTGTGGGCCTTTCCTCGGAGCGGCCGCTTTTTCCAAGATATACCCGTATCAGAATAGTAAATTCCCCGGATTTTATGAACGATCAAATATTGCACTCATAAGGGAATAATCCCGCATCTATAATTACCTATACTGCCATCTTCCATTATTTCCGCAATAACACCATACATTGTGTTCGATTTTTCATGCAAAACACGAAAATATACATTCTTTGGATTTTCGGGGATTTGAAAAGAATATTCGGTAAGCACCCGAAGATCAACAATATCATGCCCGTAAGAAGCTTTCACTGCCATTGCTATAAAATCTTTATACTTTTCAGCCAGCGCAATGGCCAGCTTCTGGTTTATAATTTCCCCGTCAGATGAAGTATTTGGTGTTTCAGACATAGTAATTGTGATTATTTGGATATAATTTTAGAATAATTAATTTCCGCCGCGGAAATTTGAGAAAAAACAGAGGCGAACTGGGTATAGGTCAACACTATGGTTTTACCTGTATCCCATGGATTTGCAACACTCACTGTCTGATTAGATTTATCTACATTTACAATAGAATAAGCATGGCTGTTGGCAAATTCAACATTAATGCCGGGAATCTTAAATCGTGAGCTGTCTCCCTTTGCAGCGGGAGGTGAATTGGCTGTGGCAAGATATTTTGCAGGATGAAAGTCATTAAGGAAATTGACAAGGTCGGTAATAACTTTTTTAGGACCTTTATTGAAAGCCGGAGCTTCCCCATATTGCAAAGCGGTCATCCCGTATCCCGCGCCTGTATCAAGCCCCTGATTACCATCAATCTTTACTTTGTTAAAATTCTTACCGAATAACTCAAGAATTGCCTGGTGCCCAAAGCCACCCTCGGCCTCTATGCGATTAATTGGCTTATTCTCGCCAAAAGTAACCTTCTTTATTAGTGCGGCCTCCAAAACCTGAAAGCCTATCGGGCCATCCATGGGGAGTAAAAATTTTCTCTTATCAGTGCGGCCCTTTTTATCGACTTTTCCATAATTGGGATTTTTTTGCGGCTGCAAATCGGCTTCATTCACAAGAATAGGTTTTGCATTTTTATCTCCCATGGGAATATGAACTTCCCAGCCATTATTCCCCTTTCTCATGGAAGTCCTTACAAAGTATTCAAAATATGGGGATTGACGCAGGCTATTTATGGCGGAAACCATGTAACAATTGCCAACATTATCCTGTTTCATTTTCCAGTTACCGAAGAATTGATCGAATCCCTGCTTGGAAAGCAGTGTTTGCGTCTTCAGTACCGCATTTTTATTGCGTTCAAAAGCTGCCGCATCGCTACCAAGGGTATCATTTTTGTCTATACCTTTTTCGATTCTATCTTTTGACCAGATCTGATTATTTTCCGGATTGACTAAATTCTGACGTACTTTGGGGCGTCTTACATTTTGTTCTCTGTTAATTACGCAATAACTGCCATCACGATTGATAGCCTCTATTACCCATCCCTTTTCCACTACACCATTGCCTCTTTTTATATAAACCTCCTGCCCTTTGACAAGGTTGTCCTGTACGGCGGGAGCCGCCTTTTCCACTGAAGCCTTTTGTTCCCACGGGATACTTTTATCCCTTAATTGGTCCAGAACCTCACTCAGGGGAATAGGCCATCCATAGACTCGCTGTTGTTTTTTAAGATCAATAGGATGATTTGGGTCATGGTTGCCAATTATTACGCTATTTTTCTCCACTCTTATCACATAATCATTGCCGACTTTTACACCACGCAAAATTTCGGACCAGCTTGTCCTTTCAAACATCATCGCGCCACCGGAAACCGGTTGATTATAAGCAATCATTACAGAGCCGTCGGGCATTTCAGAACCAATATATAAGCCATTATATTTACTTCCGGGTAGATTAATCCTGTCACCCCCGCGAAAGCCGGGAGTTTCACTGAATGATTGGGGCAATCGTGGCTCCCTGGGTTGCGGAATCTCAACCTCCTTTGTTGGAGCTTTTATTTCACTGCCCTGTGAACGGAGTTCATCGGCTGTCAAAAAAAATGCCATCTCATGCGCGGCACCACGCAATTTAATTTTACCTTTTTCAAAACCAGCTACTTCGTAGCGCTTGGGCGGCTGCCCTATAAGAAATTCCGTACCGCGCGGAAAAACTTTGGTATTCATGGAGTCGATTTCTTTTGTATCAGATCCGAAAATTCTGCTTAACCAGGAAGCTTCCTTGCCTTTGGCCCCTCTGGCGGTTTGTTCGGAAGCAACTCCTCCCGCAATGCCTTCTCTTAAAATTTTTGCTGCTTCCTGTCTGCTATAACCGGCTTCCAGTAAAATTTTATATTTAGCTTTAAGTTCACCGATTTTGTATAGACTTTTAAGTTCTTCAGGCGAAAGGTCAGAAAGTTTTTTCCCTTTCTTGGCTAATTCTGCTTGTACACGTTCGTCGCCAACATTATGGGCGTCAATTAAAGCTTTTTTCTGTGCCTCCGTTAATTCACGTCCAAGCAATTCGACGGCCTTCATGGGTCTTTCCGCATCGGAAAGAGAAAAATTTTGTATAAGTTGTTGTGAATTTATTTCTCCGCGCGCCTCTGTGTGTGCCTCACCCCCATGCCCAACCACTTTTCGTCCAACTCCCATAAATCCTGACTGAACGGCATTTTGAATGAGTGAATAAGCCAGCCATTTGCCGGTAATCTGCTCTTTTTCACCTTTCATTGCCATGCCGGCAGCTTCAACCCCTGCGCCACCAAGGCCGGAAACGGTTTCCTGCATCAAAATGCGGGCTACGGTGGGATTGCGCCCCATAATCCTTGCTCCACCCGCGCCGATAACCCTATAAACGGCGGCCTTTGTAATCGACTCAAAAAGTTGATCCACGCTGCCGCCAATACTGGAAAAAGATTGCACTGTAGCTTCCGGATTCATAACAAAAGACTGGACTGTTCCAAGTGTAAACAGCGTCGCGCCTTCGGCGGCGATGCTCGCCCCCTGCTTCATTAAGAAAGCCTTAAGAACCTGGGTACCCTCTTTTTGCAGTGCTTCCCGCAGAACTTTAATGCCGCCTTTTTCTACGGCCTCAATGGCGGCCTTGCTGAAGCCGCGC
>JAHJCN010000008.1 GCA_018812905.1 Patescibacteria group bacterium | reverse complement strand
TGGAACAACTCCTAAGATAGAATCCCCAAATGTTTATCATGTTGATGTTAATTTAAATGATTTAAATTTGGGAATTTATGAAATAAGATTAGTTAGATTTCATGGGGCAAAAGGACTTGAATTCTCGACAGAAAAAGTTGATTTTCTTCCGAAAAGAGATTTTGGTAGGCAGTTTTTTGAGGTTATTCAAAATGGACAGATTCAAAGAACAGAAGAAGATATCTCAAACGAAATTTTTGAAAAAGAAAAACAAGAAGAAGCCATGTTTTTGGAGGGACTTGATATAAGAGCGAGTTTAGGTGATGAAATTAAGAATTATTGTGGATTTGTTTTTGTTCGAGACATGCTTATTGGGAGCAGAATGAGATTTGATAAATATGAAATATTGCCTTTTGGTAAAGGTTTGCAGAATAAAGATTTATTAGAGTGTACTAATGAGTTTTTAAGTAAAGAAACACAAACTGGAATATCTTTTGAATTTAATGCAAACATAAGCCCTGTTTCTGTAGTACATTTCCCTTTAATAATTGCCTCTAATATTGATCAAGCAAAAAATTATATTGAAGAAAAAACGAAATATTTGTTACAGGCATTAGCTTTAGTTAGAAATTCTAGCGGTAATATTTTTGATATTGTTGTTATTGATAGGGAAAATTTGAATATGTCATCAAGATTTACAGTTACAGAACAGTATCGTGGGAATTTACTAGTTGGTTCATTAGCTGGTGAGAATTCGCAGGTTTTAGAAAAATATGTAAACTCTTTATCATCGCATCCATATAGGAGTTTTCTTCTAAATCTTTACAAGGAGGCTATTAGTGAGAAAAGTGTTGACTTCCAATATGTTAGATTTTGGCAAATATTGGAGACTTTGGCTGAAAGCCGAAATTATTTAGAAAGTGAAAATTTAAAAGATTTTGAAGGAAATGAATTAAAAAATTCGGATAAATCCCCAAGGAAAATAAATGGAAGCTTGAATATTGTCTACAATCTATTGAAAGAAGCCAATATTGGAAGTTCGAAGCAAAATGATGAAGATGTAAATATTTGGTTGGCATTAAGGAATGTTGTTGCACATTTTGGTTCGATTAGGGAATGGAATAAGTTAACTCGTAAAAAGAAATGGGCTGAACGTGGCTTTAATAAAGTGATCAATGGATTTGACTCCAATTTGGATGGACTAAAATCAACAGTGCAAATAATTTTATCTAAGGAATTATCATGAAACTAAAATTTGAAGCCAATCAGGGATACCAACTGGAAGCTATGCAGGCAATCGTGGACGTGTTTGAAGGTCAGCCTTTGGAGAGTGGAGATTTTGAGGTAGAGATGGCTCCATCTTCAGATCAGCTCCAAATAGGGAGCGAGCTTTTGGTTGGCAATAGGCTGGTATTGGAAGAGTCCACAATTTTAAAGAACACACAGGCGGTTCAAAGCCGATTTAACGGGATTCATGCAAAAAAGAACACTGAAACAGGTGAAACTTTCGGTACAGTGGAATTGGCCGAGAAATTGGATGGTATGCACTTTTCTGTGGAAATGGAGACTGGTACGGGCAAAACCTACGTTTATCTCCGCGTCATTCACGAGCTGTACGCCAAATACGGATTCAAGAAATTTATTATCGTTGTCCCGAGCATTGCGATTAAAGAAGGCGTGATTAAGAATCTTAAGATCACGAAAGAGCATTTTGCCATGCTCTACAACAATCCTGAAATGGATTTTCATTTGTATGATCCACGCAAGCGCGGCCAGCTCAAGAATTTTGCAACTACCAACGCATTGCAGGTTTTGGTTATCAATATTGACTCTTTTGCTAAGAAGGAAAGTAATATCATTTATCAGGAATCGGACTGGGGAGTGCCAATTGAATACATCAAGGCAGTTAGACCAATTGTGATCGTTGATGAGCCACAGAATATGGAAACTCCAATTCGCAAGGACGCGATTGCTAATTTGAATCCACTTTGTACGCTGCGTTTTTCCGCGACACATAAACATCCTTACAACCTTTTGTACAAGCTCGATCCAGTGCGAGCCTATGATTTGGGCTTGGTAAAAAAGATTGAAGTGGATTCGGTATTTTCTGAAGATGCTTTTAATGATGCTTATTTGCGAGTGTTGGAAATTAAGAGCAAGAAGACACTCATTACAGCCAAGGTAGAAATTGATAAAAGTGACGATTATGGACTACAGAGGAAAGCCTTGGTTTTGAAAGTCGGAGATGATCTTTATGAACTTTCTGGCAAGCGTGACGTGTACAAGGACGGATACATTTTGGAAGAGATCAACACGGCCGAGCAGTTCATCAGTTTTTCAAACGGAAAGACCTACGCTATCGGACAGAAGGATGAAGGGCTTTTGGAAGAGATCATGAAATACCAGATCAAAAAGACCGTTCAGAACCATTTTGAGAAAGAGAAAAAGCTCAAGGATAAGGGCATAAAGGTCTTGTCGCTGTTTTTCATCGATAAAGTCGCAAATTACAGGGCTTATGGCGAAAATGGTTGGGTAAAAGGCAAGTTCGCCATGTGGTTCGAAGAAATTTACAAAGAATTTCAGGCAAAATTGGCGTTTAAAGGGGTTTTAGAACATTCTGCGGACATTGTGCACAACGGCTACTTTTCTCAGGATAAAAAGACGGGTGTGTGGAAAGACACGACTGATCGAGGTGGCGAAGGAGGTTCTTCCAAAGATGATGAGCAGGCTTATGAGCTGATTATGAAGGATAAAGAGCGGTTGTTGGACGCTAATACGCCTTTGCGGTTTATTTTCAGCCATTCAGCGCTTCGCGAGGGTTGGGATAATCCAAATGTTTTTCAGATTTGCACACTGAATGAGACTCGCTCTGAGATGAAGAAGAGACAGGAAATCGGGCGTGGGCTTCGTTTACCGGTCAATCAGGATGGTGAACGGGTATTTGACCAGAACATTAATATTTTGACGGTGATTGCGAATGAAAGTTACGAGAGTTTTGCTAGATCACTGCAGACGGAGATTGAGGAAGAGTGTGGCGTGAGCTTTACTGGACGAATCAAAAATGCGAAAGAGAGAAAATCAGTTAGATTAAAGAAAGGCTATGAACTTGATCCGAATTTCAAGGATTTATGGGAACGAATCAAGCAAAAGACAAAATACAACGTAAACTATCAGACGGAAGAATTGGTAAAAGAGGCGGCTATGGTTTTGAAAGATGTAGCCATCGCCAAGCCAAAAATCAGCAATATTCGCGTACGGCTGGAAATGAATGAAAGGGGCGTAGAAACGAAAACGATAACCAGTTCAGGACAGGTCATCGAAAATAACTATAATCTTTCACTGATCCCCGATGTTTTGAGCGGTATTCAAACAAAAACCAAGCTTACTAAAACCACTATTCTGGAGGTTTTAAAAAGAGCGGGGAAAATGGGCGATGTTTTGGTGAATCCTCAACAACTCATGGATGAAGGCAGCAGGATTATTAACGAAGCTTTAAAGAAAATGATGGTGGACGGAATCAAGTATGAAAAAATCGCCGGAAGTTTTTATGAAATGCGTGAGTTTGAGAATGAAGAACTTCAGGGCTATTTAGACAAGCTTGTAGAGGTCAAAGACCAAGGCAAAACACTGTATGATCACATTGTGATCGACTCAAACATTGAGAGCCAGTTTACCAAAGATTTGGAGGCCAGAGAGGACGTGAAATTTTATTTCAAACTTCCATGGTGGTTCAAGATTGATACGCCGATTGGTGGCTATAATCCCGACTGGGCAGTTGTATTTGAAGGCGATAAAAGAGTTTATTTCGTGGCCGAGACTAAAGGAACAGATAACATCGAAGAACTTTCACCATCTGAAAAGATGAAGATTTTGTGCGGCAGAAAACACTTCGAGCAATTTACAGGTGTTGAGTTTAAGGCTCCAGTGGTAAGGCTGGAGGAAATTGTTTTTTAACCTAACTCTATGAATAATGGAAAGAACCCTAAGCAAGTAGAAAAAAACCTAAACGCTTTGTTTAAGAAGTACGACGTCCAAAAGAAAGTCAGCGTTGAAGATATCAAGAAGTGGATTTGGAATGCTACTGGAGGAGCAATGGAGGCATCCAATAAATTTCAAAAAAAATGTTTAAATCTTTTTCCGCCTGCCGACGATATTGATCAAATGAATAATATAATGCAGGTGTTTGTTGATGCTTGGAATCTTTTTCCACATAAGGAGCTTGACGGGAAGTCTCCAGATCAAGCATATCGAGAAATATATGGGAAGAAATCTGGCGAAATTTTACCAAATTCAAAGGGTAAAAAAGAGGCAATGCCAAAAGTGAGAGTGGGTGATCGCGAAATGGAATGGAATGAGTTTCAGTTGATGATTAAGAAGATGGAGAAGGCACAAGAACCGTTTAAGAAATGGATTGGAAATGACGCTTTGCCGAAATATAAAAAGTATCTTAATCAGATAGTGAAAGCAAAAAAGGCCTGTGAGGAACATTACGATGTTGCCGATTTGTTTTTTCAAAGGGTTTTGCATGTTGGTTTTGTCCAATTAAAAGACATTCGTCCAAGTTTTATTCGCAGCGAATTCCCGAGCTGGTGGCCAACCCATGTGATGTATTCTGATTTGAAACCTGCGGCGGTTAAAAAATCTTTGAAGAGGCTTTTTGAGTTTATAGAATTGGTTTATGGAAAGACGCGTTGATAATTCGTGGGAACTAAGTAAGATTTGAAACCAATTAACATCATCTCCGCTTATGAAAAAAACTCATTCAATCACTTACGAAAAATTTTGAATTCTACACAAATCAAATCGTTTTGCCGACATCGGGAAAACGATATCCAAATTTTAAATATGGCATATTCGCCACAATTAAACTAATCAATCCCAGTAATAATAAATTCTTATAAGCTAAAAACATGACTCAAAAACTTTCCATTTTCATTTGAACCGTCGACAGTTTGTCGACAGTTGAAGCTTGAAGTTCCAAACGGAGCAGGGCAAGAGAGGAAAAATCGAAGCCTGACCCAACATTAAACACACCAAAAAGTGAATACTTTCGATTTTACAAGGCGGCAAGAAAAAATTTCGCAACTGACAACGTAAAACGCACCAAAACGATTTTTTTCTCTTCATTTTCCATTTTTCGATTACGATAATCGAGCATCGATGCAACGATTGTCCATTACCCAATCCTCTGATATTCTCCCAACCATGAGAACAAACCTCTCCAACAACAAAGTCCACTTCCTCCACTACGCAATCCGCGAAATCGTGGACACAGCCCAAAAAATCTCCGAATTCGACTCCGGATTTCAGCTAATTTCCGAAAACATTGGCGACCCAATCCCAAAAGGATGGCACGTCCCCCCTTTTCTAAAAGACCTCCTCCGCGAAGAAATAAACAAACCCGACGACAAAGTTTTCGGCTACTCCCACTCAAGAGGATACCCCGCCGCCCGCAAATGGGTCACGCAGTACGCCAAACGCTTCTCCCCTTCATCCAGTCTGGACTACGAATACGTACTTTTCACAAGCGGGCTAGGCGCCGCGATTTCCGCCATGTATCACATGCTGCCGCCAAATGCGCGCGTCATGCAGCCAACCCCATCCTACCCCACCCACGCATCCATGGAATCTTTTTCGGCCGGAGCGGACCCAATAACTTATAACCTGAACCCGGAAAACGACTGGCAACCGGACCTCGCGCAAATGGAGTCGCAAATAGTCGCCCACCCGCAGGTCGCAGCCATACTCGTCATCAACCCAAACAACCCAACCGGCGCCGTATACAGCGCGCAAACACTGGAACAAATCGTCAAACTCGCAGAGAAATACAACCTAATGCTAATCTCCGACGAAGTTTATTTCCGCATGGTATACAACGGCCACACCTACGCACAAATAACAGAAATAGCCCAAGGCCGCGTCCCTCTAGCCGTACTAAGAGGAATCTCAAAAGACGTCCCCTGGCCCGGCGGCCGCTGCGGCTGGATAGAATTTCACAACACAGACCTGGACCCGGACTACAAATCCTACGCCGAAGCGGTAAAAAAACGCATCCTCATGGAAGTCTGCTCGGTCAGCCTCCCCCAGTTCATCCTGTCCAAAATCTACGACCATCCCGACTACGAAAACTGGATCACAAACACCAACAAAGAGCTTGAAACAAAC
>JAHJCN010000074.1 GCA_018812905.1 Patescibacteria group bacterium | reverse complement strand
ATTTCCTTAGCTTTTTTTTCAATTTTTTCCAAATCCGCTTCGCCAATAGGCTCGGGAAAATCAATGTCATAATAAAATCCGTTTTCCACCACCGGACCTACGCCGAATTTGGCCTCGGGATATAATTCTTGTACCGCGGCCGCCACCAAATGCGCCGCGCTGTGGCGCATGACTTCCAATTTGTTTTGATCCATATGTTTATAATTAACAATTAGCAATAAACAATTTACAAATTATTTTTTCTTAAAAAAATCCCGATACCTCAAAAACGAGATATCGGGGTCCTTGTTTTGCACAGCTATGGCTATCCTGATAAGGACGGCCTTGCCGGCCGTAGCCCCGAAGGGGCGAAGGACGGTTCCACCCGAATGTTTCACTTTTTTCATTTATGATGCTCCGAGAGTGGTACCATGTCATAAAGACTGGGCTGGTTCTCGTACCAACGCATCTGCCTATATTTTAATCCACAGGCTTTTTTTTGTCAAACATATCACTATTTGCCTGCCTGTGATATAATAATAGTGGGTCGCCATGCGACACAACAATTTTTCAATTTGACTTTTAAATTTTGATTCTTTTATGCGAGATTCCTCAATTTATCGCACATCCATCGAACGCGCGTGGCAACTTACATGGCGTCATAAGGAGCTATGGATTTTGGGCATACTAGCCGTCTTTCTCGGCCAATTTGGTTTGGGAGATTTTATCGGCAACCTTATCCAGCAAACAGAAAAATTTTTCTGGCCATCAATGATCGTCCAACTGCCCGAACCGAATTTCAGAATGATTATAGGCATTGTTTGGGCCGGCATCATTTTAGCCGGGTTGGGAATTATTATTTTTGTCGCTTCTGTCATCTCGCAAGGCGCCTTGATTGCGGCCACGGCCGAATGGTATAAAAAAGGAGGAATCTCATCGCTTTTAAAACTTTGGCGCAGTGGTATTAAGAATTTTTGGCCGATTGCTTTGATAAACATCATAAGAAAATTTTTATTACTTTGTTTAGCCACGCTATTTTGCTTTTTCTGGATTAAATTCGGGATGAAAGATGGCTGGGGAAATAACATCTTGATGATCGTCATTCTGGCCATCACGCTTTTGCTTGCCATGGCTGTTTCCGCCACCAGCATCTACGCACTCGGATACGCAACCATAGACCGCAAAGGCATCGCTCTCTCGCTAATGAAAGGCGCAAAACTTTTTTGGCACCATATTCTGGTATCTTTGGAGCTAAATATTCTCCTTTTTTTAATCAGTCTCATTCTCATTGTCATAATTTTCCCCATTCCCACCATACTCATAGCGCCATCAATGATAGTTTGGTCTGTAGCCAGTCTTTCCGGATACACGGGTCTTTTGACTTTTGGGGTAGTCTTGGGATGGTTTGTATTTCTGGCTGTGGTTGCTTTGATTGGCGGCATTTTCAACACGTTCGCCACCAGCGCCTGGATATATGTATTTATGAAAATGCACCATGAGGGGGTGATGAGCAGAATTTTTCATCATCTAAAAAATATTTTCAGGAGATAATTTTTTCATATGTCCGATTTTCCATCCATCAGCAATTTGATTAAGAAACCGAGCAAGGGGGCAAAAAAAACCAACGGAACAAACAACGACACGCAGGCCAAGTTTCAAAAAAAGATGCAAAATATTGAAATCGCGGAGAAAGAAAAAATAACCGAACAAAAAGCCGGCAGTTTGAGTTTACCATATTTAAATCTAAGTAATTTTCCGGTATCATCCGAAGCCTTGCGCGCCATTCCAGAGAATATCGCGCGTGAAAAAAAAGTTATCTGTTTCTATTTTACACCCGAAGAAATTCGTCTTGGCGCTTTGGAAAAATCCGAGGAGGTGGCGGAAATGGCATATCAATTGGGAGAACGGCATCATGCCCATACCGCTATCTACATAATCTCTGAAAACAGTTTGGAAAAAATATTTAAATTATACGCGTCTTTGCCGATTGTAAAACCGGTGACAAAAGACATCAACATCACGGATGAAGAAATTAATAAATATCAAATTGAAATTAGCAATCTAAAAAGCTTGGAAGAACATTTCAAAAATGTGACGATCACGGATATTTTGACGTTGATGATTTCCACGGCTTTGAAAATGAATTCATCCGACATTCACGTGGAGGCCGAGGAAGGCGGAATCGCCGTGCGCTATCGCATTGACGGTATTTTGCATGACGTGGCCAATTTGCCCAAAGAGCAATGGAAAAAATTTGTTTCGCGCATTAAACTTCTCGCGGCTTTAAAAATAAATATCACCGACAAGCCCCAAGACGGACGTGTGACCTTGCGTTTGTCTTCCAGCAGCCTAGACATCCGCGTTTCCACCCTGCCAACTGTGTTTGGCGAGAGCGTGGTGATGAGAATTTTGCACAGTGGTAGCAAGGGCGTCACCTATGATGAGCTTGGTTTGCGCGGCGAAGCCTATGAGCGATTAAAACGCGAAGTGGAGAGACCGAATGGCATGATAATCACTACCGGTCCCACGGGTTCGGGCAAAACCACCACCATGTATGCTATCTTGCGCACGCTCAATAAGCCGGGCGTGAAAATTGTCACCCTGGAAGATCCGGTGGAAATTAAAATGGAAGGTGTAAATCAGAGCCAAGTGGATCCCAGCCACGACTACACGTTTGCCAAAGGCCTACGCAGTCTGTTGCGCCAAGATCCTGACATCTGCATGGTCGGCGAAATTCGCGACTTGGAAACAGCGGAAATCTCCATCCAGTCCGCGCTCACAGGCCACTTGATGCTGTCCACCATTCACACCAACAGCGCCTCTGGAGTGATCCCACGCTTTTTATCTATGGGTGTGAAGCCATTTTTATTGTCTCCCGCGCTCAACGCCGTGATTGGCCAACGTTTGGTACGCCGTATTTGTGAAAAATGCCGTGAGGAACAAAAAATTACCCCTGAAGTTTTGGAAAAAGTTAAAAAATTGTTAGAAACACTGCCGGAGGCGGAGAAAAAGAATGTTAACACGCAAGATTTGCATTTTTATCACGGCACAGGATGCGCGGAGTGCAGTGGGCTGGGCTACAAAGGCCGTATCGGCATCTATGAAATATTCACCATGAACAAAGAACTTGAACAAATTATTTTAAGCGAACAAGTTTCCGAATATGCCATTCAAGAATTGATAACAAAAAATGGCATGGTTACAATGGCGCAAGACGGCGTGCTCAAGGTTCTGGATAAAATCACCACCGTGGAAGAAGTATTTAGAGTGACGGAATGAGGCTGTTTGTGGTACAATATTATCGTACAAAATACGAAAGGTACGAAATTACGAAAACCAATAATGGCGTGATTTCGTATTTTCGCACCTTTCGTATTTCGTTATATATTTCCCAAATTACTTTCAAATATTAATAAGTTTTTTATGATTACACGCCGTATGGAAACAAATATTATGCCACCGGAGCCCCCAGTGCGTTTCTATAAAACAATTGCCTTATCTTTTTTGGTCATTACCATGGTTTTGCTTGGTGTAATTATTTTCACCACCACAAAAAAGGCCGCTATCACCATTATGGCCAAAGGAAATACCAAAAACGTCACCATCGCCGTGGATGTGGCCAAACAAAAAGACGATGGTTTTAAAGGCATCCTAGGCGTAGTGTCATCTACTAATTTTCAATGGTCGGAAACCTATTACCCCACAAGCGCCAAAACCGTGAACGGCACTGCTGCCGGTGAAGTAACTCTCTACAACAGAACCAATGTGGCGCAAGCTCTGGTAAAAACGACCCGCCTATTATCCACAGACGGCATTCTGTTCCGTTTATCGGACAAGGTGGTTGTGCCGGCAAATGGACAAACCTCTGCTAATGTGTATTCCGATCAACCCGGAGCCGCAAGCGATATCAACGCTTCGCAATTCACTATTCCAGGATTGAATCCGGACAAACAAAAAATGATCTACGCGGAAAGCACCAAGCCAATGACAGGCGGTGCCAGAAGCGTGAAGGTGCTCACTCAAGAAGATTTAGACAACGCAAAAAAAGATTATTTGGAAAAAGCTAAGTCGGCATTTTTGAAAGATTTAACGATTGTCGACCAACAATATAATCAAAAAATAGTCAGCATTACAGAGAGCGCGACCACTTCCAGCGCCAAAGTTGGCGATGAAGTTTCAGAATTCAAAGTATCGGGCGGCAATACCATGGCCTATGTTTTTTACAGTCAAGACGAACTGGCCGGTGTGATAAATAAAGAAATGGCCGGCAAAATAGACCCGACCTCGGAAAAAATCTTATCTTCCGACGCAGAACCAAAGGTTGCTCTTCTCAATTACGATGTTCAAAAGGGCGCTGCCCAGCTTTCGGTGGTGCAAGACCTCCTCATTACTTTGGATGCCAACGCGGAAAAATTGGCGGCGAAAAATTTTATCGGCAAAAAGAAGGATGAGATCGAACGCTATGTATTGGGCCTGAACCACGCGGCGGGTGTGGAAATAAAAATGACGCCATCGTGGAGTTGGTCCGCGCCCAGTGTGGAAGACAAAATAAAGGTGGTGGTAAAAAATGTACAATAATAACTGCATACAAAAAAATACTCCGTGCTTCACGGAGTATTTTGTAATCTTCTACTTTTCCGATTCAACATCTTTCTTTGGCGTGTCACCCATTATTTCTTTGATGTCATCTTGTTCTATTGTTTCTTTTTCCAGAAGCACGCCCACCATTTTTTCAAGCTTTTCTTTATTCTTATGCAAAATGTGCGTTGCGCGTTTTTCGGCTTCAATGATAAGCGCCCCCACTTCCCTGTCAATATCCTCGGCTGTTTTGTCGCTATAATCTCTTTCTTCATGAATTTCACGACCTAAAAAAATCAATTCTTCGTGTTCGCCAAAAGTGCGCGGACCCATTTTTTCATTCATGCCATAGCGCGTCACCATGTCGCGCGCCAGTTTGGTGGCGCCGCGCAGATCGCTTTGCGGACCGGTGGAAATCATATCATCGCCAAAAATCATTTTTTCAACTGCAAAACCACCCATCAACATAGCTAGCTCGTCTTTAAACTGCGCCAAGGTATTGTAATGGCGATCTTCAGTGGGCATTTTCAGGGTATAGCCGCCGGCTTGACCGCGCGAAATAACAGAGACCTTGCGAATAGGGTCGCAGTGCGGCAACAGATGACCCACCACCGCGTGTCCGGCCTCATGATAGGCGGTCATCTTCTTTTCTTTTTCCGTAATTACCCTATTTTTTCTTTCAGGGCCAAGCAATACTTTTTCCACACTTTCCAAAACTTCTATTTCTCCAACCTTCTTTAACCCGCGGCGCACGGCCAAAATGGCGGCTTCGTTAATCAAATTGGCCAAATCGGCTCCGGAAAAGCCCGGGGTGCGTTCAGCGATTTTTCGGATAGAAACGTCCTTGGAGAGCGGCTTGTTGGCTGCGTGAATTTTTAAAATCTCTTCTCGGTCTTGAATATCCGGCAGATCAATGACTACGCGCCTATCAAAACGGCCCGGGCGCAGAAGCGCCGGATCCAGCACATCCGGACGGTTGGTGGCGGCAATGACAATGACGCCGATGTTCGGATCAAAACCATCCATTTCCACCAAAATTTGATTTAGAGTTTGCTCTCGTTCGTCATGACCTCCGCCCAAACCGGCTCCGCGGCGGCGTCCCACGGCATCAATTTCATCAATGAAAACAATAGCCGGAGCGGCCTTTTTGGCTTTGGCAAATAAATCACGCACGCGACTCGCGCCCACACCAACAAACATTTCCACAAATTCCGAACCGGACATATGAAAAAACGGCACATCAGCCTCGCCTGCCACTGCTTTGGCGAACAGTGTTTTGCCCGTGCCCGGAGCGCCCATCAACAGCGCGCCCTTAGGAATTTTCGCGCCCATGTCCGTGAACCTTTTTGGATTTCGTAAAAAATCCACGATTTCCACCAATTCTTCCTTGGCCTCGCGCGCGCCGGCCACATCCGCGAATGTTTTCTTATCTTTATCTTCCGGCTTCACCTGCCGCGGGTTGCTTTGTCCGAAACCCATGGCACGGCTATTTGAGCCTTGCACTGAACGTGTCATGAAATAGAGAAAAACCATAATGATAGCCAACGGCAAAAGCGCCGGCAATAAATTGGCCGCCCAAAATTTCCAGGAGCTTTCTTCTTTTATCTCCACCTCAATTCTTTGTCTGGCCTCATCCGAAACGCCGTAATTTTGCATGATGTCCCCGAATGTTTCGCCGGGTTCTCGCCTCACAACCTGCGGATTCGCTTTTTCATCTTGAAGCTGAATCTGAAGATCTTCGCCGACAACTGTCACTTTTTTCACCAGTCCTTCATTTATTTCTTCCACCAATTTACCAATGCCGATATTCTCCGGCTTCTGCTCCTCGTTCATTTTCACTAAACTTAAAACTCCGGCAATGAGAAATAGCGCAAAAAAAACTATCAAAAAATTTTTGATGAAATCTTTCATAAATATATTT
>JAHJCN010000128.1 GCA_018812905.1 Patescibacteria group bacterium | reverse complement strand
TTCCGGATTTTCTATTTCTTGCACGCGCTCGTAGCCGACTTTAGCCAGCCAGCGTTTAAACGGTTCGGCTTTGGGTGAGGGGATGGATTGGATAATACGAAAAATACCCTCGGTATCGGCGCAATCGGTTTCGTACATTTTTCCGTCAGATGCTTTCAATTTCAGTTGTTTACAAATTGTAGACAACTGAAATCCATCCTCATTTTTTACTCGTGCTTTCATCGCACTCCAATAAATGCTGGGTTTGGCGCTGTCGGTAAGCGCCTCCACTATATCCACAACCGAAAACCACCATTCTTTTTGGTAAAGCGTTTTTCGGATGGCCTTGCCTTTGAATATAGCGATTTGGTGGGTTTGGGGTTCAGTCATAATATTGTTATAAATTTTAAAATACATTGGGGCTATATTTGAGTATATTTTATCAGTTTTAGGCAGTTATTTCAAAATTTCTTTGTTCCTAATCAGGGTGAACGAATAAAATAAAACAAAGAAATACCCACCATTTATTAAGAAAAAATTGTTTTTAATCTGTTTTTTATGCCATCTAAAATAATAGGCGCTCGATCATATCGTCGTTTTATCAATTCCTCGGGCATGTCTTGTTGAAAGAACGGCTCGGTTTTTCCCTCTCTAATCGCCTGTATTAAATCTTGCCAATTTTTTACTTCTTGAAATATTTTAGTGCGTACAATACCAACTTGTCCCAAAACATGAAAATCCGATCCGCCGATTTTTGGTCTTTCGTATTCGTCCGCCACTCTCACCGCTTCTCTGTTTATCCCATGTTGAATATTATGGGTCTGAATGGCATCAAATTGTTTAGCTAATCTTTCTAGTTCAGGTAGCGGCAACCTTTCGCCAAACTTACCGCTACTCTCATTTTCACTAGGGTGAGTGGCGATAGCCAGACCTCCTTGGTCGTGGATCCATTTAATTACAGTTTCAGGATCTTTTCCGGTTGGTAATTTTGCATCTTTTATTATTTCCGGATTTAATCCCAACGCTAGAATATGCGGTCCCAGAGAACGCAGGAGTCCAATTCCTTGGGCGGTTATTTCTACGCCAGGTACGACAATTACACCTTCTTTTGCTGCGGCGTTGAGTGCTCTATCCAAGCCCCCTATAGAATCGTGGTCGGTAATTGCCACACCATCCAGACCAGACTTTTTGGCCTCGAACACTATTTGTTCGGGGGTCATATTAACCAAATCAAAACTGCGTCGCCAGTCAGCGATTTTAGAGTGGCCGTGTAAATCGAACCCACCTTCGTATTTGGAGATCATATAGAGTTATCATTATACCCCTGTAAAATCGTATGGAAAAATTTTGTTTCGCCTCCATTAATCGTCAATCAATTATTAATCGTCACGGGAAAATATAAAAAAGGATAAAAAATTTATTTCGTACAACGTTCCGCACACTACTGTTGCGTTTAAAAAAATAACTAGTCCATAATTTATCTAACTTTAGCACCAAATCAACCTTTTTGCAATTTTACGATTTGAATTGAGTGTGGGATAATTATCCACAGTTTACTTAAAAACTAAGATAATTATCTATGAATCAAGACAGATACATTTTTTCTCAACTAGTAGATTTTGTTCCGTATTATGAATTTGATAAATGTGTTAAGAGATATAGTGGCAACAAAAGCATTCGTCAATTATCCTGCCGTGACCAATTCCTTTCTCTTGTGTTTGGTCAATTGACCAACCTAAATAGTCTGCGTGGTATCGTCCTTTGTCTTAATGCTCATCCTAATCAATTATATCATCTCGGATTTAGAACTAAAAAAATTACATTATCAACTTTATCTCGAGCCAATCAATTCAGAGATTGGAGAATATGGAAAGATTTTACAGAATACTTAATCGGGATTGCCCGTCGTCTGTATTTGCGTGACAATGACTTTTCTATTGATCTAAAAAACACAGTCTATGCTCTTGACTCTACCATCATCGACCTGTGCCTCGCCACTTTCAAATGGGCTTACTTTGAACTAAAAAAATCAGCAGTTAAAATACACACCCAACTAGATTTAAAAGGCAACATACCTTCATTCTTCATAATTACCAAGGCAAAAGTGCATGATGTCAATTTTCTAGACCAGATAATTTTTGAAAAAGAAGCAATATATATAATGGACAGAGGATATCTTCATTTTAAACGATTGAACACCATCCATGAACATTACGCATACTTTATTGTCCGTTCCAAACAAAGCCTCTCGTTCAAAAGAATATATTCTCGCCCTGTCAACAAAACCATCGGACTCAAGTGTGATCAAACAATTACACTCAAACACTTTTACTCTCACAAAGAATATCCAGACAAACTAAGACGAATAAAATACCATGACCAAGAAAGCAATACTACATATGTCTACCTCACCAACAACTTTACCATATCCGCCCAAACCATAGCCAATCTATACAAACACCACTGGCAGATAGAACTATTCTTCAAATGGATAAAACAACATCTTAAAATCCAAGTCTTCTGGGGTTACTCTTTTAATGCGGTAAAAACACAAATTTGTATTGCAATTTCCACTTTCCTCCTAGTTGCTATTGCAAAAAAACAATTAAAAGTCAAATTAAATCTTTACGAAATTTTACAAATATTACAAGTCTCTCAATTTGAAAAAACAGCTCTACCAAGCCTAATTTCAACAACACAATTACATTTTCCTGAAAATGAAAGACAAATTTCGCTAGATTTAGGGGAATTTTGACGCAAC
>JAHJCN010000073.1 GCA_018812905.1 Patescibacteria group bacterium | reverse complement strand
TTAAAGATAAAGAGGAAAAAACTGCAGAGTTAATTAAGCGTTGTGTTGAAAATGGCCAAGACTCTATAATTGTAAAAACAGCGGATATTATAGATAGTTTCAAATATTATGGTGCCGTTGGTAATCCAGATCAGATAGAATACTGTATGCGAAATGCTAGAGCGATTTTTAAATATAAGCCTGATAGTTTTAAAATTGAAATATTTGAAGAATTAAAATTTTTTCTTGAAAAACATAAATAATACTATTCAATTAAAATTAGCCTAGGCTTGCATTCTGCAATTCACTGTGCTACACTTAGCCAAAACAGTTCGAAAATCGTCCCACATAGGGAGCATATAATCAAAAAAATCCCGATTTAGTCGGGATGTTTTTGATTATACTTCATGGCTTGGGATGAGAAGTTTATACCCCGAAACGAAGTGTAGGGGTAAATCCGAGCCCCGGAGCCAAATAAAAACTACCCGTGAATGCGGGTAGCTTTTAAATATATCAATTCGTCTATTTGTTCAGTCCCACGAACGGAGACGCGTCGCCCCAATATGTCGGTACCTTTCCATCCCATTTTTCTATCCAGCGCAACTCCACCACTTTGGGGTTTGAGTTAAGCGCCTGCGCTTCTGTTTTGATTGCCTTTGCTTTTCCTTCCGCCTCAACCACTTTTTGGTCCGCTTCAATGCGAATCCTTTCCAAATCTCTTTCGGCCTTGAGCTTGAGCTGTTCGGCCGTCACCTTGGCTTCAATCGCCTCGTTGAAGGCCTTGGAAAAATCAAAAGCCGTAATATTGATTTCATCAACTATAATACTATTTTTAATCAATCTTTCGGCCAGATTAATTTTTATCTGATCTTTGACATCTTCGCGCCTAATAATCAATTCTTCAGCGGTAAATTTCGCGGTAACCGCTTTTACCGCCTCCTGAATTGATGGCGCGATGATGCGGGAATTGTAATCCTTCCCCACATCCTGCCATACTTTGTTTACATTGTTCGGAGAGAGGTGATAATTTATGGCAATCCTAGAAGTTACAATCTGCAAATCCTTGGAAGACGCGCTTGCGGGAACTTCGTCTTTTTGCATTTTTACATCCATTTTTACCACTTGCTGAACTAACGGAATTTTAAAATAAAGACCTTCGTCAAACACTCTGTCTTTAACCGCTCCAAATTGCAGTAATATACCTCTTTCACCCGCGCCGACCGTTCCCACGGTTCCGGCAATCAACAAGATTGCCGAGAAAATAATTACCGACAGCAACACACTCTTTTTAATTTTCTTTAAGTCCTCAATTTTTTTAGGATCAATTATGTTGTCCATATTTCGTTGTTTAGTTATTAAAATGCCCGAATTTGTTCGACAAAGCAAGTATACGTGAATAGCTCAAAAAAGCAAGTTGAGCGCAAGGGGCTTGTCGGTTTATACACAGGCTGGTAATATTTTTCTATATGTGCTATACTATCTGCATACCATAACAGAAATGTAGTGAGTTTCTTAGTGGTATACTTTATTCAGTGCATATCAAAACTATGAAGGGAACTATCAAAACAGTCATAGCTGAGAAGAACTTTGGCTTTATCGCTCCTGAAGATGGAGCTAAAGACTTGTTCTTTCACGCCACTTCCTTAAGCGGTGTTGAATTCAGCCAGTTGAAGCCCGGTGATGCAGTTAGCTTTGACGTCGAAGAGTCCGAAAAGGGACCTCGCGCCGCCAATGTAACTTTGGTCTAAGCTTTCACAAACGAAAAAACCGTCCCGATTTAGTCGAGACGGTTTTTTGATTTATTACTTTTGTGATATAATTATAGATAGAAACGCATTGTTTTTAATGTTTTATAAGTGAAAACTACATTGAGCTTGTTAAGAAAAATCATTTTGCTTTTTGTCGTTCCCGCCATATTGATTCTACCGGGCAATTTTGCATTAGCGGAAAATATCACCCAGGAACAGCTTGAGCAAGAATTAAAAGAAATCCAACAACAAATAGATCAATATTCAAATGAACTTGCCAAAACTCAAAGTCAAAAAAATACTTTGGCCAACAAAATCAATCAATTAAAAGTTCGCCAAAATTCATTAAATTTACAAATCAAACAAACATCTCTGCAGATTAATCAAATTAGTGATCAACTTGGGGTTATTGAGGCGGATATCGGAGACAATTTACAGAAACAGCAGGCGCTCAAATACGAAATGATTCGTTTTTTGCGACAAATGAATATGGAGGACGAAAGTATCCTTTTACAGCTTTTGAGCGCGAATGGTTTTACGGGCGCTTGTGATGAAATTAAGGAATACAGAGATCTGGCGAGAGAGTTGGGAAGTGTTTTCAAACAAAACAAAATTCTTTCCATTGACTTGCTTGCCAAACAAGACAGATTGGAAGATCAGAAGACAGAAGCGGGTAAATTGCTGGAAATTAGTTCAATGCAAAAAGCCGGTTTAACCGAAAGTTTGGGGGAACAGAATTCTCTTCTAACCAAAACAAAAGGCGTGGAAAGCAATTATCAAGCCATTTTAAGCGACAGCAAGAAGCGCGCTACGGAAATTCGCAATCGAATCTACGACCTTTTTAATACTGGCAAGCAAATTGATTTTGGGCAGGCGGTGGATATTGCAAAATGGGCTTCTGGTTTAACAGGAGTGAGGCCCGCATTGCTTCTAGCGATTCTTACCCAAGAATCTAATTTGGGGAAAAATGTCGGAACCTGCAATCGCGCCGGCGACCCAGAAGAAAAAAGCTGGAAAGTTATCATGAAGCCGACGCGCGACCAAGAGCCGTTCGAAAAGATCACAAAAGAGCTCGGTTTGAATATAGACACCACGGCAGTATCGTGTCCAATGCGCGATAAAAACGGAAAACAAGTTGGATGGGGCGGAGCCATGGGGCCGGCGCAATTCATTCCTTCCACCTGGATGGGCTACAAAGACAAGGTGAGCGCTCTGTCGGGAAAAAGCGCCGCCAATCCTTGGGATATTCGGGATGCTTTTTTAGCCTCTGCCGTAAAATTGAAGAGTGATGGGGCGAATGGTACGGATGATGGCGATTGGAAGGCGGCTTTGAGATATTTTGCGGGTTCTGTAAACTTAACTTTTCGATTCTATGCGGATAATGTGCTGGCCACCGCGAAAAAATACCAGGCCGATATTGATGAGTTGTAGAAATCTCCGCTTGGGGTAGCCTGCTTTAAATTGGTTAATTTGATAAAGATATTCTGTTTTGTAACAAACAATATATATGGTATAATAAAAGCATGTCGGATTTATTTATTAATTTTTTTGTATGTTCAAAATGTCGAAGTATTTTTTGACAATAGCGCTTCTTTTGGGAGGCTTATTTTTGTATAGCCCAGTTTTGGCCGAAGAAGATGGTGTCCCCACACCAACATTATACGATACTTCAGCCGACACCTCGGAAACAGCTGTTGCTCCCACTTCTGTAACAGCGGAAAATACCGAGCCGGTTAAAGTTCCCGATGCTTGGGGATTGTTCTGGCGGGGTGTGAGAGAAAGGGTGTCGTTGGCGGTAACTTGGAATCCTGTTAAAAAAACGGAAAAACTGATGACTTTTGCAGAGGAGAGAGTAAAATTGGCAGAGGTCATGGCTGAAAAAGCGGGTGACAATCTCGAGCTTCAAGATCGCGCCACTAAAATGCTGGAAAAATCAGACGAATTCATGAAGCGGGTGGTAGAAAGAAGAGATCAGATATTGCAAAAAGATGATGAGCGTTTGCAGAAAATTATGGAAAGGGCTGAAAAACAAGTGCTTCATCGCGAAGAAGTCATCGGTAAAATTGAGGCGCGTCTGGATCCTCAACGCATAGAAAAACTGCAAGAATTACGCCAAGAAGGCCTGGAAAGTAGTCGGCGTCTATTTAACGCAATTGGTAATGATAATATATCTGCCGAAACAAAAGCTCATTTGGAAGAAATAGGGCAGAATATAGATGCTCATTTGCAAGATGTAAAATCTTTTTTGATTGAAAAAAAGGATTTATTGCAAAGAGTACAGAGTGGTGATGAGACGGCAAAGGAAGAACTAATACAATTGCGAGACGAGAGGGTAGAAAATGCTAAACAGCTGAGGCAAGAAAAAAAAGAACTGCTCCAAGAGAAGGTAGAGGTGAAACGGGAGGTAATTAACGAAATTAAAGACGTAAAGAATGAATTGCGGGAAGCTGTGAAATCTGGAGATGTTGAAGCCAAGGAAAAATTACAGCAGATAAATCAGGTTCAATTGGAAAACAAGGAAAAACTTTTGGATAGGGTAGAGGAGAGGCGAGAATTTAGGAATGATTTGCAGTAGCAAGAAGCCGATGTTTTCCCAAGAGTCGCAAGGCTCACCCTTGACGGATAGAGGCTCGTGGGCTATACTATTTTTAATGTTAGCTACCACTAGTTAGCAGATTATTAAAGAATATTGTACACTATGGTGTTCAATCATTTCGATGGAGACGGCGCTGCTGAACCGACAACTCCGGCCGCCCCGACAGAAGAAGCTCCTCAAGCCTAAACAGGCAGGCTAATCACCCTCCATTATGTGGAGGGTGTTTTTGTTTAAAACTTGACAAAAGTCGATTTTTGTGCTATACTAATTTTAATGTCAACTACCACTAGCTGGCAGAGTATTAAATAAATTGTTCACTATGGTGTTCAATAATTTTGACGGCGGAGAAGATACTTCCACAACTACTCCTGCCACTGACGATACTTCCGCCACTCCGGCTGAAGATACTACTGCCACTCCAGCCACTCCGGCTGAGGACACAACTCCGACAACTTCGGAGCCGACACCAACAGTCTAAGTAGTTAGATAATTCACCCTCCATTATGTGGAGGGTGTTTTTTGTCTATAAAGTTATTAACATTGTTTCTTGTTATTAAATAGAGTAAAATATATCCAAATAAAAAAGATTAAGTTCAAATTTAATAAGTTTTTATATGATAAATAAAAGATATCGTCTTGCTAGAAATTTTCTAATATTAAGTATAGTTGCGATTTGTACCGTGTTTGGTTATATTTTATCGGCATATGCCGATCTGGTCAGCAGTATAACAATACATGATGTTTCGTTAACATTGCAAAATGACGCGAACGATAATGGCATGGTTAACATAGGCGACCAGATCAAAGTTGATTTGGTTGTTTCAAACACCGACGGCAGTTGCGCGGCCAATACAACCGCGACGGCAGATTTAACAGTCTATGGGGGTGGAACGGACGAAGCACTTTCTTGTATCACTGACAATGGCGGAGTGGCGGATGTGATGAGTGTGACGTTTACGGTTGTGGATGCCGGACCTATGGGCATTGATGTTGGCGCAGATGATGAGACGTCGCAAGTGAATGTTGCGACAGCCGATAACGATGATATCCCGGGGCCGAACGACAATTCAAATTTAATGGCTCAACCGGTGGATACGATTGCGCCTACGGTTTCTACGGAAAATATATATGTAACAGGAGCTACCGGTCTCAACGATACATTTAAGCTCGGAGACACCCCGATTTACATTTGGGATCCGAGCGAAGAGAGTGATGATTTGGCTTGGGTTACTATGAATGTGAGTTCGTTCATGGTCGGAGTAACGGATTTACTTGCCGGATTGGATGAAGGAGTTTATAAAAGTCAAATATTTGACGCGTTGGAATCCCAGGATGATTTTGACAATAATATATCAGTGACGGTGAGCGATGCTGCTGGAAACACCACTACTGTAACAGGTACAAATGATTACACAATTGACACAATCGCACCGACAATTGACGGAGTTCTGGCTCGTTTACAGAATGGCGACAACACAATGCATGAAACCAATAATTGGTATTATTATAGCTTAGAGCAAAATATTAGATTTGTGATGTATAGCAACGATGAATTATCTTCAGTAAAGGCTTGTGTGCAATCGTTGGTTAATGGGTCTGGGGCGGATGCTTGTTCTATTGCAGATCCGAATGATTTTGAAGACGGGATGCAGGGAACCGATTATGTAAATTATACGAATGATTTGGGCCAGAATTATTATGAGTTTATAATTCCCATTTCTGATTTTGGCATACCACCCTCAGTCGGCGGTTATGTAATGAATTTGTACATAGTAGACAATGCCGGCAATGTTGGATATAGTGCCGGCCAGGCAACATCATTTGGGGCGGTTTTTGGCATTAACCCTCACGATACTACCGGTCTTATCAATGAAAACACCACCGACTGGTCGGAAATCAGTGATTTTACCAGCGTTTCTCCGTTGGTGTTTTCAGCCGAAAACGAGGGAGGCCTGGATGGGAGAATCATTCTCGAAGGTCCGATAAATTTAACAGAGCAATCCACGATTAACGCGATGCTCAGTCTTGGAGACTACCTTAGTGTCAGTGGTGATGCTATTAGAATAGATAGCAATGTATTAACGGCCTTTGATGGTGACGCCACTCTTATTATGCATGTTGATTCGGAAGGGGGACAGCCCGGCTTGGTAATCAAGGATAATGACGGCGTTATTCAGGGGTATATTGGGAATGCTGTCGATGAGGAAGCGAGTTTTGAAATTGGAGGCGACATATTGAGTGGATTTAGCTGGGATGGGGAAGTCGGTAATTTGATGTTTGACACATCGGGCTTTAGCGAATTTGATACCGATTTTACTGCGCCAACTCTCCTATGGGCGCGTATTAGCGGGCCAAATGAATTGAAACTGGTTTTTTCCGAGCCGGTAACGGGAAACACCGATGATTTCACGGATTTTCGAATTATCGGCGAAGAAGAGGCTCGAAATATTGATTCTCTTGATGGTGGTGAAACAGACACAATCACGTTAACTTTTGACGGAGATCCGGTTGAAGAAGGCAGTTCCGGAACTATAGATATAAATAATCCGCTAATGCTATCTGTGGAAGACATGGTCGGCAATGAACTTGATTCACTTGACGATCAGCCCGTGATTGACGGTCAGACCGCACCAGACGTCGTATTCGTGGATGATGACTATACCGGAGCGACTAACGCCGGCGGGCATATTTGGGATTATGATGCTTTTGACACTGTACAAGAAGGTATCAATGCTGTTGCTGAAGACGGAACAGTGAATGTGTTGACCGGTGACTATGAGTCAAGTAAAAAAATCACAATTAGCACGAATGGGTTGCAACTGATTGGGCCAGGAATAGGCGAAGGTGTGTCTAGGGCGATAATACGTAACACCAATTGTTCAAAACACACGATCGCGGTTTTGGCTTCAAATGTGCGGATTGAGGGTTTGCAGTTAGAACAAAAATCCGAAGGTGAATATTGCGGTAGAGATGGTCAGCCGGTTGTACGTTTAAACGATCCGGCAGTTGGCACTGAAGTGGTGAATAATGACATTGCCGGCGGTGAGAATGGAATTTTGTTTCCATACGATACTTCAGAAGGACTGGCATCGGGCAATGTAATTCACGACAACTCACATGGGATTGCCGTGAATAGTCCGAGCACAATAATTGAGAATAATGAGATCTACAATAGCGTTGGAACCGATGTCAGCGTCGGTTACGGCATCTGGTTTAGATGCCTCGGCGAAACATGTGATTCGTCGGCTTCGATAGTCAGAGGAAATAATATACATGGTAATGGATATGGTATTTTTTTTAACGCATTTAATCAGGATTCAGCGGTGACAATAGGTCCGAATAACACTATTGAAAACAATTCGGAAGGCGTATATGTGCTGGGAGATTCAGAAAATCTTTTTGTTAATGGCAACACTATACAATATAACACTCAACCTGATTCCGGACTTCATGTTGAGGATAATAGCATTGGGTTAGACGCGAGCCGTAATTATTGGGGTGATGCAAGCGGACCATATGAAGCAGAAGATAATGCTTCGGGAACCGGCGATACGATCACGATTATAAATTCAAGCGATGTGGTTTATCGGCCGTTTTATACAGATTCCGATCGTACAACTTTTGCTCTTGATACGGCGCATACCGTAATCACGCTGAACAGCTTGAATCCCACGGTCATTACATCTCCAAGCAATGTTGCAAACGGCAAGCTCGACGTCAGTTCGCTTCTCACCGGCCTTAGCGGTGTTCTCCCGCAATTAACAATCAACGCCAGTACGACCGCTGGAGCGGTTAGCGTGGCGTTTCCAGCGAGCACCACAGTCACTGGAGCCATCGGATGGACTGGGATCATTAATGTGCCAACTGTTAAAGAAAATAGTTCTGTCACTGTAACAGCGGATTCCGGAAAAACAGCCAGCGTGCAGTCTGTTTTAGAAATAGGGTTTGATGATGTAAAGTTATCCTTCGATAGAGGTGTTCGTCTCAAATTTACGGGCAAAGCGGGTAAATATATTGGTTTCTCCAGAGGAGGTATATTCGCGCAGATTACGTCTTCGTGCGCTAATGATTCGCAAGCCACCGGCGATGGTCTAGTGGCTGAAGGCGATTGCAAAATTGATGTTGGCGAGGACTTGATTGTTTGGACGAAGCATTTTAGCAGTTTTGTCCTATACACGCAAAGCTTGGTTGCTTCAAGCGGTGGTGGTGCCACTATAATTGCGGTGCTACCTCGCGCTGCGACAACGGATACCAAATTGGATTTCACAATTAATAACGGAGAAACCATTACCAATTCTAATGTTCTGACACTCAATCTAAACGCGGATGAATCTGTCGTGACGGGTTATGCGGCGTCATTAGACATGTACTTTGATAAGGCCTCAATAGAAAAATATTATAAGTCCGTCAAATTTTATTTGCCGGAAAAAGATGGCGTCTACACCATCTATCTAAAATATTTTTCCACAACCGGAAATTCATCTGAAACTATTAGTCGCTCCATCGAACTTAAGGGTTACAAGCCAGGCGCGCAGACGGAAACTGCTGAGGCTGGTAAAATAAAGCCAATTGTAAAATACATGTTTAACAAAAATTTGCGTCAAGGTTCCAGAGGTGAAGATGTGTTGCGCTTGCAGAAATTTTTAAATGATATGGGAATATTAGTCTCGAGTTCCGGAGCCGGATCGCCGGGTAGTGAAACGTCGTATTTCGGACCTGCTACAAGGAAAGCTGTGGTTGCGCTTCAGGAAGAATTCGCCGATAAAATACTTAAGCCTATCGGGCTTAAAAAAGGAACGGGTTTTTTCTATTCATTAACAAGAAAATTTGTCAATGAATTGTAAAAGTAATCTACTAAATTAATTCAAAAATATGCATGGATACAAAGACAATATCGAGAAATTAACATTGGAGAATAATAATTTTCGCAAAGTGCTATACACCGCCAAGCATAGCCAGCTTGTTGCAATGAGTTTGGAGCCGAATCAAGAAATTGGAATGGAAGCTCACAATGACAATGATCAGTTTTTTCGGTTTGAAAAGGGGGAGGGGAAAGTGGTTGTTGATGGAAATGAGCATGTGGTCGGTGATGGTGATGCTGTGATTGTTCCGGCTGGCGCAATGCACAATGTAATCAACACATCAGCGTCTGAATCTTTGAAACTTTATACGATTTATTCACCCGCGCACCACAGAGACGGCGTGGTTCATACCACCAAGGAAGAGGCGGAGAAAGACGAAGAAGAATTTGATGACAAAACAACTGAATAGAATTAAATAAAAAACCGTCCCGACTAAGTCGGGACGGTTTTTCGTTATCCTTGTTTCCTGCCGGAGCGAAGAAATTTTGTCTTTTTGGCAATTAATTTGCCCATTTTTGTATTCTTTTTGGCATGTGCCAATCTGTTTCTAAGTGCGCTGTTCATATGATATTTAAGCCAAATTATTAAGTAGTCAATATATTACCACAAAATCACAATAAAATCAATACTTGGCCGATCCAACCTTGATAGCGTCAAGGTCTTTCTTTGCCACTTTCACCGCCACAAATTTAAGCGTCATCATTATATTTTTGCCTTGAGTGACATAATACGCTCGACCGTTAGTTGGATTCACATACCAGATCGAGCTGGTGGCGTCGCCGATAATTAAAATTTGACCTTTTAAATCATTGGCTAATTTGTCGTCTTTAGCAATCGCGCCCGAACCCTTTGGATTATAGCCAAAGTATATTTCTTTACCATCAGCGTGAGTGTCATTGTCGGTATCTCTGCTGTTTATATCCGTGTGAAAGAAATTTTCGAGCTCGTCAGTGAGCCAATCACCATCTGTGTCCGCGAGTTTCGCCGTGTTTGTCACTGCAAAGGGGAGCTTGTATAAATCCGTTTCGGTTACGTATAGCCCAAGTCTTTTGAATATCTTTAGGGCGGTTGCCGCGTCCTTAAGCAAATATTTTTCTCCCAAATTTACATCAACATACCACATGTTGGTCTTTTTATCATCCAGTGTCACTATTTTTCCCGCGAATTTATTTGTCAGTTTTGCGGGTTTATTCGCCAAAAATTTTTCCAATTCAAAATTTGACCGCGTAAATTTTGTATCTTTATTTATTATGTAATTTGAATTTGCTTCTAATACGATTTGATAATATTTGTTTTCAACGCGAAATGCCCTGCCGTATTCTTTTCCGTCTTTCGTAAACGAAAATATATAATCTCCCGGAACCAGAACGAAATCCGCCTGGTCATTGTTGGCAAGAGATAATGATGCTACTACTTTATCGGGATGGTAGTTCTTTTGGGCGTCTACCAACAGGCTTTTTACCTTAATATTTGTTCCGGCGGGCATGCTCATAGTACTGTCTTGATTTGCAGTCACTCTAACCAAATTAGTCTTCAGTTGTTTGGCTAATAATTTTCTGTCTGGAATTTTGATGTCAAAGAATTGAATGGCCTTGCCGGCATTGTCTTTGACAACTGCAACAACGGTCGCAGACGGATGGTCCAGTCTAAGTTCGCCTTTTTCATCAGTTGTCTTTGAATATAATTTTTTACCCAAAATTTTTCTTCCTTTCAAATCCTTTGTTTGTAGATAGACTTCGATGCTGTTGTTCTTAATAGGTTCGTTTGCTCCATTGCGAAGTTCAAAAAGTACATTGCCAAAAGTATAATCCAAAGCGCCGTTTAATCCGTATGGAATTCTAATACCATAAGCGGTGTATTCAAATCCCATGGCGCTTTTAGAGGTAAAAGCGTAGATTCCTTTTTTCGTCCTGTTCCAAGGGTGGTCGTAGGAGAGGTAAATTTTTGTCATGCCAGTTTCGCCGGTGGTGAATTGACCAACAGCTTCTCTGTTGATCTTAGCTGGCTGAACATCAGCGTCTGTTTCCTGTTGAAACAGAGAAAAGGCGTGGTTTTTCAGCAAGTTTCCTTGTGCATCGCGTAATGTAACCAGTAGAGCTGTAATTTGCTTGGTAATCTCCATTGTTTGCCCGCAATATGGTTGCCATCCATCGTAGAACCAAAATTCGCCAACATTTGGATTTTTTTCGTAGACCTTCATCACATAACCATCAGGCGAATTGCTTTTATAATTTTCATACCCGTTTTTATCCTTTGTATAGGTGCCTGGCCTCAAAACAACTTTTCCTCTGCCATTTTGATCAATTGTCCCACCTGTAATTTTTTGTCCGGCAGTTGTGTATCCGTCTGCGTTGGTAATTTTTTTGTATATCTCATACTTTAGAGAGGGGATATAGTTTCCGCCAACATCTCTAAAAACTATATTTAGCGTGGCATCGTTGCATGTTTGTGTCTGTGTTGCCGCCAAAGCTTTTGGGGTTAGGAGTAGAAATGGAAGAATGAGTAAAGATAATCCAAAAAATGTTCTATAATTTATAAAACGAGACATAAATATTCGCTTAATTTTTATGAATACATTATATACTTTTTTAACGAAAGGCGCAATTTAAATAGTGGATATTTTTGCCAGAAGCCCTGTGTGTTCGTTCAAAAAATGTTTGGATTTTGAGAAGAGGATATTTGTCCAGGTATTTATCAATATTTTGCAGGCAAACGGCAGTTTTAGCCCCAGCGACGCCAAGTGTCTCAACGGAGTAGTCAAAAAGAGCGTCGTTGTCTGTTTTGAGATGTAAAACGCCTTTGGGTTTCAATATTTGTCTGTAAATTTTTATAAATTTTTTATGCGTTAATCTCTTTTTTTCTTGTTTTTTTCTCGAATATGGATCGGGAAAAGTGATCCATATTTCGTCGATGGATTTGTCTTTAAAAAATTGATTGAGATGATCAATGTGTGCTCGAAGAAAAATCACGTTGTTTAATTCCTTCGTTTCCGCGGATTTGGCTCCCATCCACAATCTCTCACCCTGAATATCCACGCCGATAAAATTTTTATTCGGATATATTTCCGCCAAAGATAGTGCGTACGTTCCATCACCGCAAGCCAGTTCCAAGACAATGGGTTTGTTTTGGGCAACAAACGTTTCCAGCCGTCCCAGGCCTGTCTTGTCCGTGTAGTCCACAATATTATTAATTTGTTTGGCCTCATTGATTTTTTGTTGTTTTTTTCTCGGCATATGGCGATAGAATATATTCAATTGAACAAAAAAGCAAATGGTGCTATAATAATCCACATATCATGTTTGAGTATTTTAGAGTTCAATGTTATACTAATTAGGTATACATTTAAACTTATATATGAAAAAAATAATTGTATTTTTAGGCGCTATTTTTTTGGGGATAACCGGTTTTGCCGGCTCCGCTAATGCGGTTTGTCCGGTGTGCACCATTGCCGTGGGGGCGGGCGTGGGGTTTTCCCGATATTTGGGCATCGACGACACAATAAGCGGTGTCTGGATTGGCGGACTCACTGTTTCACTTATAATGTGGACAATAAATTGGTTTAAAAAGAAAAGTATTAATTTCAAATATCGTGAGGCCATCACAGCCATCGGATATTATTTGCTCATTGTCGCGCCCTTGCATTATATTGATATTATCGGCCACCCCTTGAATAAAATTTGCGGAATAGATAAAATACTGGTTGGCGTGTTTGTCGGCAGTGTCTTTTTCTTTGGGTTTGAACGATTATATATATATTTAAAAAAGAAAAATGGCGATAAAGCGCATTTTCCTTTTGAAAAAGTGGTTTTGCCGGTGAGTCCGCTCGTTGCCTGGAGCATTATTTTTTATTTTCTAACCAAGTAATATGGAAGAAAATGCGATCAAAAACGTGAATGAGCTCATTGAAAAAGTGGACAACATGAAAAAACAGGACAAAATGGATTTGTCCTCGGATCAGGATTTGTCAATTGCCATCATGAATTTGGTGAGCATTGAAGAGCATTTGTTCTTTACCGGCGCCAAATTGGATAAGCCGGAATATTATGATCTTCTGCAGGAAGTACGAAAAATGCGTGGAGATTTGCTGAGAAAAATTATTAAGGAATACGAAGGCGAGGTTTGGTGCATATCCAAGCATTTGCTCGCGGCTTCCATGCGTTTGATGGAAGTTGGCACCAAACAGCATAAAATGGGCAAAAAAGACGAGGCAAAAGAACTGTTTGATAAAGCTTATAATTTGTACTGTTTGTTTTGGGGTATTAACATGAAAGTTGTGAATGTGGGAGATGTTAAAAAAATTGATGAAAACGCTGTGAACCGCCACGACACCGAGAAAAAAGGTTTTATGGGAAAGTTGGGCGTGTTGATTAGAAAGGCCATTGATTGCTGCATCGAATAGGTTTTTTTGAGTCAACTTATTTTGTAAATCAATTATTTAATATTAAAATTTATGCAAAATTTGCAGGAGGTATTCGTAAGAATGCGTGAGACAAAAAAGAAGCAAAAAGATATTCGTTCCGCGTACAAGGACGCGCTGGTCACTTCGCAGGAATATCAAGAAATTACGGATAAGTTAAAGACGTTGCGTGAGAGAAAAAAACAATTGGAGGCGACCATTAAGGCCGATTTTTCAGGCGAGTTTACAAAGTTGGATGATATGCAGGTGGATTTGGAATCTGATGCGGCGTTATTGAGTGATATTGCCATGTCGCAATTAATGAAGGGTGAGACAGTGGAGGTGGAAGACGAGTACAGCAACAAATATGAACCGATTTTTAGCGTGAAATTTAAAAAAGCCTAGATCTGACTGATAAAAAAAACACAACTTACGATGTGGCTGTGATTGGCGGGGGAGCGGCCGGAATGATGGCCGCCGGCAGGGCGGCTGAGCTTGGGGCTAGGGTGGTTTTGGTGGAGAAAAATTCCAGTCTGGGTAAAAAGATTGCTATTACCGGAAAGGGAAGGTGCAATATAGCCCAAGCGGAATTTGAACTCCGACCACTGGTTGAGGCCTACGGAAAGAACGGAAAATTTTTATTTTCCGTTTTTAATATTTTTGGGCCGAAGCAAACGATGGTTTTTTTCGAGGATAGGGGATTGAAATTGAAAACCGAGAGAGGCGGGAGAGTTTTTCCAGTGAGTGACAGCGCTCATGATGTTATTGATATTTTGGTTAAATATATGAGAGACAACGGCGTTAAGATATTCCGAAACGCTGAAGTGGTGTCTTTGGAGATGGAGGGTGATAAAATATCCGAAATTGTTTTGAAAGACGAAACAATTGCTCCGAAGAATATCGTTATTTGCACCGGTGGAAAATCATATCCGGGCACCGGTTCCACGGGTGACGGGTACAAATGGGCGGAAAAAATGGGACATACTTTGGTTCCGGCACGCCCGGCTTTGGTTCCGATTCGCGTAGGTGATTCCTGGGTTAAACAATTACAAGGTTTGAGCCTTAAAAATGTGGAATTGAGCGCGTGGCAGGGAGGCAAGAAAAAAGACACGAGATTTGGGGAGATGCTTTTCACGCATTTTGGAATCAGTGGGCCGATTGTGTTGGACTTGAGCAGGAAAATAGGAGAGCTGTTGGATTCCGGCGAAGTTTTGTTGAGTTTGGATTTGAAGCCTGCTCTAACAGATAAGATGCTTGACGAAAGAATTCAAAGGGATTTTAAAAAATATCAGAACAAGTTGTTTAAAAACGCGCTTGATGATCTGTTGCCACAAAAAATGATTTCTGTTATCATAGAAAAGTCGGGAATTAGCTCCGAAAAACAAGTTAATGAGGTGACCCGCGAAGAGAGAAAACATTTGGTGGATCTGTTAAAAAAAGTGGAAATGAAAGCCTCCGGACTTGTGGGTTTTGAAAATGCCATTGTCACAAGCGGTGGGGTAAATTTGAAAGAAGTTGACCCAAAGACGATGAAATCCAAAATTATTGATAATTTGTATTTTGCCGGAGAAGTGCTGGATTTGGATGGTCCAACCGGAGGATACAATTTACAGGTTGCTTGGAGCACGGGGTTTGTGGCGGGGGAAGCGGCGGTGAATATTTAGTTTTTTATTACTGATAATTTAAATATATGGAAGGTAATTCACCGGGCTGGTTTAATAAATTTAAAGGCGCTCTTGGTTTGGGTTCGGTAAAACGGGGTGATGAGGCCGAGAATGCGAGGCGAGAATATGTGGAACAAGCTCAAAAGGCGCGTGTAGCAGATGAGGGCTACGAAGATATAAGCGAATATCTAGAGACCCTGCAGGTGTCCAATGACGGAGAGGGAGTAGAAGATCTGTCTAATGAACTTGTTGAATTAAATGAATGTAATTATGATTTTTCTGAACATCCTTCCGCTTTTACGCCTAAGAATTTGAGCGAAGACAACATGTATCCAAATTTTGGTGATAAAAAAGAGATAGAAAAAGCGCAAGAAAATGGATGTTATTTGATTGCAGATGGTCTAGGTAGTTCAACAAAACCTGATTTGGCCAGCGGAATTGCTCGAGAAGTGGTTGAGATGAGATTGGCCAAAATCGATAAGGACATTGACGGGGAGGATGCCGAAGAGATGGTTAAAAAAACCATGATTGAAATTAATCAAAAAATAGGAATTGCCAATGAAAAATTGCGTGAAATTGACCCTAAGGCTTCAAGTTCTACCACTTGTCTTATTGCTAAGGTTGCGGGAAATACATTAGTAATTGGGATGACCGGCGATTCTGTTATTTATCGCGCCAGAGGTGGAAAAATTGAGAAAGTAATTAGCGAAGACTCGTTTGTTGCTTATTTGGAAAAGTACGGAATTTTAAAAAAAGAAGATGATCAAAATGAAAAAATATCATTAAAATCGGTGGAAGACCTGATGGCAAAAGTGCAAGCCAAGGAAATCAGTATGCCGGAATCAGACCTAAAAATATTCCAATTATACGCGCAAAGAGAAAGAGGGAGTAAAAGAATTGCAAATACGCGAGGTGGAATACGGAACGTCATGTTTACGGCTTTAAACGGCGATCCGAACCCGCAGATTAGGACGACCAAGACGGATATTAAAAATGACGATGTTTATATTATGGCGTCTGATGGCCTTGGGGATAATATAACATCAGGTATCATGGAAAAACTTTTTGAGATATCTGCCGGCGATACTGAAAAATTTTCATATTTTCTCACGGAGTGGTCAAAAGCAATGATGAATTACAATATTGAAGAAGACAATGAAGATGAGACACTAAGGGCGATTGATGAGAAGCGCGCGCCGAAAAAGACGGCTTTATTTGATGTAGATCCTGAAATAATGGTTTTTTGGAAGGAAGAAACGCGTAAAAATTCAGGTTTACTTCGAATGGCCAAGAAGGATGATTTTACCATGAATGTTTTTCAGGCTAAATCAAAATAGCAAACAGAAGATGATAGGCAACAAAAGTCCTGCTCTAGCGGGACTTTTATTTAGAAATTATATTGAACCATGAAATCCAGAATAACCCTCAAAGCAAAAATGGAAAAATTGGTTTTTGGCGGACAATGCCTTGGTCGGTCGGGAGACAAGGTTGTTTTTGCGTGGAATGCCTTACCGGGCGAAGAAGTTGAAATTTTGCTTAGCAAAAGCAAGAAAAATTTCGCGGAAGGTACCGCGATCAACATCAAAAATCCATCGCCATATCGCATTTTGCCCAAAGAAGACCATTTTCAAATCTGCAGTCCTTGGCAGATCCTGACGCGGGAAGAAGAAAATAAATGGAAGCGCGCAATTTCATTGGAAACTTATGTGAAAATCGGCGGTTTGCCCCCGGAAACCGATTTGCAAATTGAAGCCCCGGCAAAAGAGCAATATAAATACAGAAATAAAATGGAATACAGTTTTACGTTAGATAGCGCTGACAATATCTCGTTTGCTTTTTTTGAACGCGGTCAACATCGGCATGTGGCCATTCAGGGTTGCGAGCTCGCCGAAGAGGGGATAAATTCCACGGCAAATTTCATTCTAGATTGGATAAATCAACAAAAAATTCCATTGCGATCGTTAAAAAGCCTGATTATCAGATCGAATAATGAAAACCAGACGATTGCCGCTCTGTTCATAAAAGACGAACTAAATTTTTCAGATTATCCGCAATTATCCAAAAATTTTCTGGGTTTTCAAGTATATTTTTCCAACCATCGCTGTCCGGCGTCACGGCCGGAAAAGTTGCTATATTCCGATGGACAGGATTTTTTAATCGCCGATTTGCGAGGCGTAAAATTAAAATTCGGTTTGTTAAGTTTTTTCCAGATTAATATTTCGATTTTTTCGCTGGCACTTAACGATATTGCGAATTTTTTGGATTCAAGCAAATCGGTCGTTGATTTTTATTCCGGAGTTGGAGCCATCGGCTTATCTCTTCTGAAATATTGCAAAGATATGGTTTTGGTGGATAACAATGAAGAGGCGATTGAATATGCCAAACAAAATATTGATTTAAATAAATTATCAAATGTTTCCGCGGAATTGCAACCGGCGGAAAAAATTACGGAGTTAATCAAAAATGACAAAATCATAATTTTTGATCCCCCTCGGTCTGGCTTGCACGAAAATGTGGTAAACACGGTTTTGAGTAAATTGCCGGAAAAAATTATATACTTATCGTGCAATATTTCCACGCACGCGCGTGATATTAGACTATTGTCGTCAAAATACAAGATAAGCTATTTGAAACTTTACAATTTCTTTCCGCGCACGCCACATGTGGAAAGTTTGTGTGTGCTTGAACGAATATAGCATGATAATGCCAAATGAAATCGAGCTTATTCATCGGGAACTGGCCACGATATATAATCGCGGGAAGATTCTATTTGGCGGAAGTTATTTGTATGGCGAAGCCATCGAGAGTAGCGACTTGGATTTCTATCTGATATGCAATTTTTGTGATTTTTTTTATTACAAAAAAAGGTCTGAATTAATTTCCGCTTTGAAATTAAGGCATCCGGAAATAAAGGTCATGCTTGTGACGAAACTTTTTTTTAAATTCGGATGGTATTATGTATACGGCAGAAATCTCGACGGAAAAATAGAGATATCGCGAATTTCAAAGAAGATAATATTTCGTAATTGCCTAAAGCTAGCTTGTTTTCATTATCTGTCTGCACTTTTGTCTGACAATTCAACTGAAAAAGGCACTTTGTTTCGTAAGAGCGCCACCCAGACATCTGTGGCTTTGATCGTTGGGTCGTTGCCAGGCATCTCTCCCGTATCTCAACCAATTTTCTCGCGCGAATTTATCGATAAATGTTTGAGCGACATGAATGATTTATCTGCCGACATTTTTTCCGGAAGCGAAGCGCTTCTTTCTGAGGCTATTTGCGATTTGTTTAGTTCCAAATCCGATTTGCTAAGTTTTTCTTTAGCAAATTATCTTATATACAATATCAAGTTTATTCTGCGTGGAAATTTTACTTTTTTGACAAAAAATCCGGACAAATATATTTTATCGCGTATGATTTCAGCTTTGAAGAAAAGAGAAAACCTCATGAATCTTCATGCGCAAATGAAAGAAATAATTTTTCCGGTGCATATATTATGAACGTAATCGCTCACTTGGATGAAATTTTTTTAAAAGGCGGTAATCAGCGAATGTTTGTTCGCCGGATGATCACCAACTTAAAAGCGCTTTTTCCAAGCGTGATTGTTTCGCGCTCGGAAAGCACAAGTTTGTGGATTGAGAATTTAGGTGAAGAAGAACTTGATAGGCTGGCAAATATACCGGGATTATCAAAGTTGGCTCCGGCCGTGGCCTGCGAAAATAGCATGGTTGAAATTGAAAAGTTGCTGGATAAAATGGATTTCACAGGCGCCAAGAGTTTTCGCATTTCCGCCACAAGATCTCTTAAAAAATATCCAATATCCTCTAAAAATATTGAAATTCAACTCGGCGCGTTTGTGGCAAGAACCAAGAAATTAAAAGTGGATTTGGAAAACCACGATGTCAAGATACATGTTGATATTGGCAGAGACTTTGCAAGAGTGTATACTAATATACGAGAAGCGATTGGAGGCTTGCCAACCGGATCATTGGGAAAAGTTTTATGCCTGCTATCCGGCGGAATTGATTCTCCGGTGGCGTCCTATGAAATGATGAAAAGGGGAGCGGAGATTGAGTTGGTACATTTTCAAAATCAAACGCAAGTTACGGAAGAAGTCTCGGAGAAGATTTTTGATTTAGCGAAAGCTCTAGCTTCCATCCAACCTGTTGTAAAGCTGAATATTGTTCCTTTCGCCGATATTCAAAGACAGATAATTATGAAGATACCGGCTGAATACAGGATGATCACGAGCCGAAGATTGATGATGAAAATTGCGGAGAACTGCGCGAAAGAGAATGGTGTTCTCGCGCTGGCCACTGGAGACAGTCTGGGGCAAGTGGCTTCGCAGACCCTGGAAAATCTCAATTGCATATACTCGGCAACCGACATGCTTAAACTCACGCCTCTGATCGGGCGCAATAAGGCTGAAATAATGAAAATAGCCAGAAAGATCGGCACGCTCGCTATTTCAGAAAGGCCGTATGAGGATTGTTGCAGCCTGTTTGTGGCTAAACATCCGCAAACCAGAGCCAAATTGGCGTATGTTGAAGAAATGGAGTCGGGGCTTGACCTGCCGGCTCTTGACAAAACGAAGATTATATCATACCATATTAGTATTAATTAGACCATTTATGCCCAATGAAGTGATATTTGACATTGAAACACAAAACAGTTTTGCTGACGTGGAAAATGACTTTAAAAAGTTGAAGATTTCCGTGGTGTCAATATATCGCTATGAAACCGACGCGTACGAAAGCTTCGCCGAGAATGAATTGGGAAGGCTCTGGCCAATTTTGGAAAAAGCCGATAGAATTATAGGATATAACAGTGAGCACTTTGATTTGCCGATAATGAATAATTATTATTTGGGAGAATTGAGTCAATTTCCGCATTTGGATTTGATAGTGAAGATTAAAGACAGCTTGGGCATTCGGTTGAAATTGAAAGATGTGGCTGAAGCCACGCTGGACAATGTCACAAAAAGCGCGGATGGCCTGCAAGCTATTCGGTGGTGGAAGGAAGGAAAGATTGATGAAATTAAAAAATATTGCGAGCAAGATGTGCGCGTGACAAAGGAAGTATATGAATTCGGACGCGATAATCATCAGCTTTTTTATAAAACATTAACAGGGGAAGTGTTGCCGTTTGGAGTGGATTTTTCTTTTCCGCCCGAGGCTCTCGAGCAAAAAAAAGGAGTTAATTTAACACTGCCGTTCTAGTTCTGACATTATGTTTCAACTGCGCAAAGAAACCGACTACGCCATTCAATTTTTAAAATTACTTTCCAAACAAAAGAAAGAATCATTAAGTTTGGCTGAAATTTCAAAAACAAGCGGGATTTCCTTTCTCTTTTTGCAAAAAATAGCTCGGAAATTGCGCATGGCCAAGATTATCAAGGCTGAATATGGCGTTCGAGGAGGGTATTCACTAAGAATTCCGCCGGAGAAAATATCGCTTAAGAAGATAATAGAAGTTGTGGAGGGGCGTTGTGGGCTTTTGGCCTGTTCCGGCTTGGGCAAGGCAAAATGTGAATGTTCCATGGGGCACTGTTGTGATCTAAGATCAAAAATGGATAAGGTGAATGCACAAATTTTGAAAGTCCTGGAGGGTGTGAAGCTGAAAGACCTTTAGGCGAAGGTGGCGATTAATTTTCAATTTTCAATTTTTAATTTTCAATCAATTTGCAATTATCAATGACCAATTTACAAAAAACCAATCTGATTATTAAAAATTTGATTTTGAAAATTGAAACATTGAAAATTCACTGAAAATTAAAAATTGAAAATTGAAAATTAGCACGAGATTATCTTGTGCTTAATCAAAATTACGGTCTAAACAAACAACTATGTTGCCAAAGCCCAAAAAAATTCGTGACATCTATTTCGATCACGCCGCCGCCACCTACATGGATCCGGCTGTGCTTAAGGTTATGTTGCCTTTTTTTGGCAAAAATTACGGCAATCCTTCTGCGTTGTATCGCAAAGGCCGTGAAGCCAACGGTGTTTTGAATGACGCTCGTCGGTCAATCGCCAAAAACCTCCATGCTTTGCCGGAAAATATTTATTTCACGTCAGGCGGAACCGAATCGGATAATCTGGCGATTTATGGAATTGCACGCGCGTACGCCCAAAACGGCAAACATATTGTTTCAATTGGCATAGAACACCATGCTGTTTTGCATCCGCTGGAGGATTTGAAAAAACAGGGCTGGGAAATTACGTATGTTAAAATAGATGAACGGGGAATAGTAAAGGCAAAAGATGTTATCAACGCCATCAGACCGGACACCGTGCTCGTGACTATCATGTACGCAAACAATGAAATCGGCACAATTGAACCGATCGCCGAGATTGGGCGTGAAATTTTAAGATATCGCAAGCAAAATAATTCGCATTACCCCTATTTTCACACCGACGCATGTCAGGCCGCCGGGTATCTGGATTTGGATGTTGAAAAATTGCACGTGGATTTATTGACGATAAATGGCAGTAAAATTTATGGTCCCAAAGGAATGGGATTGCTATATGTTCGACGCGCTGTAAAGCTGAATCCGATTTTGCTGGGCGGTTCGCAAGAGAAAAAAATGAGAGCTGGGACTGAAAATGTTCCGGGAATCGTCGGTTTGGCCAAGGCGCTGGAAATCGCTCAATCTAAAAAAAGCGAAGAAACAAAGCGAATGCGCTCTCTGGCGGAATATTTATGGAAAAGAATTCATGCCGATATTCCGGAAGTAAAATTAAATGGTCCGGAAATAGGCGAAGTGCGTTTGCCAAACAATTTGAATATAACTTTTTTTAATGTGGAAGGCGAGGCGACGCTGTTGTATCTGGACGAATATGGAATTATGGCCTCCACCGGTTCGGCATGTACGGCCGACTCGTTGGATCCGTCTCATGTTTTGACGGCAATCGGTTTGCCCTATGAATTCGCGCATGGAAGCCTTCGTTTTAGCCTGGGTCGCGTAAACAACAAGGCCGATATTGATTACATGATGAAATATTTGCCTGCGATCGTCGGTCAATTGCGAGAAATGTCGTCTGTGAATATGGGCAAAACA
>JAHJCN010000072.1 GCA_018812905.1 Patescibacteria group bacterium | reverse complement strand
CATTGGCGACTTAACCCCGGAAGAAAAGAAAGCATTAGATGATATGGCATTAAGCGAGAGCGAAAGAGGTGAAAAAGTTCGTATTCTGCTTGAGTATAAAAAGAAATACAGGACGAAGTTGTGGAAGATGGTGCAAGAGAAGGATGCGCCCCGCACAGATGCTCCCGCGGGTGGTGATGGCAAAGGAAAGACATCGGCAAAAGGTCGGGGTAGAAAAAAGTAAGTTGTAAATTTTTTGTATGGCCGTAATATTTTTAGAAGAAGCGACAATTGATAAGATGCTAACTCTTGTCCCCGCCAATAGCCCGCAAAGAAAGGTCTGGGACGCGAGCATAAAAAAATTGAATCTTGCCCGATGGGAGGAGGAGTTATTTTATCAATGGCTTTGTTTTTCTAAGGATTTTGGGCCGGATACCCTTGAGTATGCCGAAAAAGTGGTGAAAACAATGCGTGGCAATGATATAAATGTAAAAGAATTGACGTCGGAAGAAATATTAATGATAGATTTAAATGAAAATTTCATCAACAGCGGCGTGTTCGCGCAGAGGATAATGCGGGCGATATATGTTTGTTTGAACAAGGCCGATATTTCATTGGCGGTAAATTTGCGGAATTTAGTAGGCGCTTTTGTTGTGAAAGATATTGTAATTCCGGGGATAGGAATAGATAAGGAAAATTTATACAAAGTATTTTATTTGATGCTTTGTTTTAACTACATTGAAATATTGCCGGATAAAAGCAGATGGTATATTTTTGGAAGTAGTCTATTATTATTTTCAATGCGGATCGGTTATGATTTGGAGGAGATTATGAAGCGAGCTGTGCTTTCGGAAATAAATTTTTATAGCCGTAGAAATATTTGTTTGGACTGTGCGGTTTTTTTGTCCGAGAACGAAACTGTTGTGGGTAGGAAAGATAACGGCGATAATGCGACGATAAATTTTTGGATAGATACATTCCGGATGTATTCAAAAAATAATTTTGGCGGCGTGGAACTCACTAATTTTTTCAATGATGAAAAATATTTGTCCAAATGCAGTGGTGATGAGCGAAAGTTAATACGAGCCGTCATACAATTATATACGCATTTGGTTAATGGTTTTTTGATTCTTCCGGACGGTGAAATGGATAAATTAAACAAAATGCTCGATGAAGGAAAAATTGAAAAACCGACGGTCCGGCAGATAAAAGACGATATCGAAGAAACCTTTACAACAAATAGTAGTGGCGAATTTTTAGACATTGATGGCATATTATTGAAGTTAGATGAGCTGGCAAAAAAATTTAATGACCCAAAAATCGCCGAATTATATTATTTTGACGAACAACAAGGCAAATTTGTCTGGAAAGAATAATCTATGCCCAACCAACCCGCACAACCCACAGTATTGGTGAAAAAACCGACTGGAAAGATGGAAAAAAGGTGATCCGGCTTTTTCAAGTGTTTCAAGCATGCTTAAAAGATAATACAGAAAGGCAGAAAGTTTTAAGTATGACTAAAATGGATGTAAAAAATACCAACTACGCGTTTATTGACGGAAATAATTTATATATCGCAATTACACAGTTGGGTTGGAAATTAAACTATAAAAGGTTTAGAATATACTTGAGGGAAAAACATCATGTTGAAAAAGCGTATTTGTTTTTGGGATATTTATCGGAAAATAAATTGTTGTATGGTTGTTTGAGGAAATATGGGTATGACCTGATTTTTAAGCCGATCGTGCGCGGTGAGGGTGGAAAAGTGAAGGGTAATGTTGACGCAGAATTGGTGCTACAGACGATGATTGATTTGAAAAATTTTGATAAGGCGATATTTGTGACGGGAGATGGAGATTTTTATTGCCTTGTAAAATATTTGCGGCAATTGGATAAACTTGGTCGTATAATTGTGCCAAACAAATACAGATATTCAGTTTTGTTGCGGCGCGCGGCCGGTCCGATCGGATTTTTTTCTTTTATGAATGACATGCAAAAATTATTGGAATATAAAAACTCCGCTCAGGGAGCGGAGTAGTTGGGGGGTCTACTTAAGGACGAAACCTTAAGCGTGCCCTACCCATCGTTATTCTGTATTTATTATATATTGAAGGAGTAAATTTGTCAAGGATTTATGCCCAACCAACCCGCACAACAACCCACAGTATTGGTGAAAAAAACCGACGGGACTTTCGTGCGGATGACTTTGGATGAGGTGAAGAAGATAAAAGGTGGAAGGACCGCTTCGTCGCCTGCTCCGCAGGCGCCTCGCAGTGACGAGTTGCGACAGGAGATCCTGAAACAAGTTCGGGATGACAGCGGTCGAGTTCGGGATGATAGCGGAAAAGCTCCAACCGCGCCGGTGCCGGCGAATTTGCCGATGGTGGAGCCGGAGCAATTGCCGGCCGTGTCCGCGCCGTTTGCGGTGTACGAGCATCCGAAAATGCCGGAGCCGGTGAAAAAAAATGTCATGTTGAGCAAGGCGAAACATCCTCTGCAATCCGGGGTATCTGTCCCACCAGAAGCGGGCAAGCGCTTCACTCAGGATGACGCCAAAAAAGAAATTTTGCCGATGCCCGCGAAACAGAAAGTAAAATTGCCGGATCCGGCGAAGAGGGTGGCAAACGTTAAGGAGCCTCTCCCGCCAGAGGCTGGCAGGTTGGACGCTCGGGATGACAAAATGGCTCGGGATGATAGACGACCGACGGAGATCCTGAAACAAGTTCAGGATGACAGTGTGAAGAAAGGGATTGCTTCGTCGCCTGCGGCTCCTCGCAATGACAATGTTGCTTTGGAAGAGTTGCCGGCTAAGAATGAAACAGTTCCTCTCGTGAGCGCGTCTCACGGCAATCAGGTGGATGAAATAATAAAAAAACTCGGGTTTAATGTGCCGGCGGATTATTTAAATAGGTTGCGTAGTTTGATCCAGCTTCGGTTGAAGGAAGTGCGCGATGAAACGCAAACTAGAGAGACTGCGATGAGAGTATACACAGAAGGCGGATTGCAGTTGAGCAAGGAACAGGCGAAAAAATTGGTGGAGGCGTGTAGGATGGAGAAGCCGACCGTGATGAAGGGGATTGCTTCGTCGCCTGTGGCTCCTCGCAATGACAAAGGTGGGATTGTTTCGTCGCCCGCTTTGCGGGCTCCTCGCAATGACACGGGGATGTCGCCACCCAAGCCGATTATTCGCGATGTGGTGGCCAAGCCGGCCAATATGGGTCCGGTGGATGAAATACGATATTTATCTCTCACGGATTTTCGTCGTTTAGCGTCAGACCCGAGTGAGGCTTCTCATCGTCTGCGCCAGAAATTCATCGCCTTGAAAGACGAGTCATACCTCATGTATTTGGATGCTTTGCGCGCTTGGCACGAAAGCCCTTTGTTTGCGAGTTATATGGACGCCGTGCATTCGGCTGTTGTAAAAAAAATGGGGCTGGAAGCCGATTTAACCGATAAATCAAAAATTCAAATGCCGGAAATAACAGCTATCATTTCCATTGAAAGAGATTTAATCTAGCGATATGCCAGCCATAAATCAATTCGTGGTGCCACAATTCATTGACGTTGAAGACAAAATTTTCGGACCTGTCACCACCCGGCAATTTGTGATTTTGCTCGTGGCAGGGTTGACTCTTTTTATTGCCTACAGATTAGCGGATATGATATTGTTTATTTTTTTGCTGGCTATTATCGGAGGTTTTGCTTTGATTCTCGCTTTCGTGAAAATAAACGGCCAGCCTTTTCATTATTTTTTATTAAATATTTTACAAACAGTGCGACGCCCCAGTTTGCGTTTGTGGAATAAAACATACACAAAGCGCGAGCTTTTGGAGGCGCGCGATAGCTCCATGGTGCAAATAACGGAAAAAGTGAAGGTCGTGCCAAGATTGTCCTACAACAGAATCCGCGATCTTTCGTTGATTGTGAATACTGGCGGGTATTATAAGGGGGAGTAAAAAAATAATTCAACAGGTTACACGCTACACGAACAATATGAAAAACAAACAAGCTGCGAGCAAAAAAAAGGCAATCCCAACAGCGCAACAGCATTTGCCTTTTGGTGAAATAAAAAAAGACACTATTATAATGAAAGACGGCACTTTGCGAGCCGTGCTGATGGTGTCGAGCATAAATTTCGCGCTTAAAAATGAAGATGAACAGAATGCCATTGTTTCGGCCTATGTTTCTTTTCTGAATGCTCTGGACCATCCGTTGCAAATTGTTATTCAGTCGCGCGAACTTTATATCAAACCATATTTGGAAAAGTTGGCGCAACAAGAAAAAGAGCAAACCAACGAATTATTGCGTGTGCAAACCGCCGATTATCGTTCGTTTGTGGCGCAATTGGTGGAAATGGGAGAGATTATGAGCAAGCAATTTTTTTTGGTGGTACCCTACGATCCGCTTTCCAACAAAAAACGCAGTTTCTTTTCTCGTTTTGGCGAAGTGCTGAATCCGGCCATAACCGTAAAGCTCAAAGAAGATCGCTTCATGAAACGCAAATATGATTTGGATCAACGGGTGCGCCAAATTGAAGCCGGCCTTACGGGTATGGGTCTTGAGGTCGTGCAGTTGGACACTCAGTCGCTCATTGAACTTTTCTATTCCACCTACAATCCGGATATTTCTTTTTCCGAACATCTACCGCAAATTTCTCAAATGCAGGTGGAGCAATAATTTTTTAATATGGCTTTTAGACCGTTCGCAAAAACAACAAAAACACTGCCCGGCGCCATCGGAACAGAAGAGGCAAAGCTCGCGCGCCGATCAGCCGAAGAAATGGCCACGCTGGAAGAAGAGCGCGTATATCGCGAGGGCGTTGTTACCATTCGCGACATCATTTCTCCTTCGGCTTTTCGTGTGGAATCCAGCTATATCCAGCTTGGTGATATTTTGTGCCGAACGATTTTTGTGGTGGACTATCCCAGATATATCACGGTGGGCTGGAGTGCGCCGGTTATCAATTTGTCCATCCCAATGGACATCAGCATGTTTTTTTATCCGGTGAAAGCGGCTGTGATTCTGAAACAATTGAGAAACAAAGTCGGCGCTTTGCAGGCGCAAATCAGCGCGGACACGGAAAAGGGCGCGCCTCGCGATCCTCTGCGTGAAACGGCCTTGCGCGATGTTGAAGGATTGCGAGATGCTTTGACTCAAGGCACCGAGCATTTTTTTCAGTTCGCTTTTTATGTCACCATTTACGCCAAAAGCAAAGATCGATTGGATGAAATGTCTGAAGACATCGAAAATATCTTCGGTTCCAAACTCATCAACAGCCGAAAAGTTTTATATCAGTCGGAGCAGGGTTTCAATTCCACATTGCCCATTGCAGATGATGAATTGATGATAGCTTTTAACTTGAACTCTTCGCCCATTGCCGCTTCTTTCCCTTTTATTTCTTCCGAACTCACTTCCGACGAAGGTATTTTGTATGGTATCAATCGTCATAATAATAGTTTGATTTTATTTGATCGATTTTCATTGCAAAATGCCAACATGGTGGTGTTTGCCACATCGGGCGCGGGCAAAAGCTATGCCGTAAAGCTGGAAATTTTGCGCACTATGATGATGGGCACGGATGTGATTGCCATTGATCCGGAAATGGAATACAAGCATTTATGCGAAGCTGTGGGTGGAACGTATATAAATATTTCGCTATCTTCTGAAAACAAAATCAATCCGTTTGATTTGCCTCGTCCCATGGGTCAGGAAGTGGCGGTGGACGACATTATTCGCGGGGCGGTGATAACTGTGAAAGGTTTGTTGCGCATTATGCTCGGCGGACTCACCACCGAACAGGATTCCATCATCGATCGCGCCATCATTGAGGCATATGCCAAAAAAGATATCACTGCCGACGCGGATTTGTCCACGGTTGAACCGCCTATCATGCAAGATTTGGCGGAAGTTTTGGAAGGGATGGAAGGGGCGGGGGAATTGGTTTTGAAATTAAAAAAATATACCGATGGAACTTTCAGCGGATTGTTCAACGCGCCCACAAATGTGGATATGCGAAATCAATTGGTGATTTACAGCGTGCGTGATTTGGAAGACGAATTGCGTCCTATGGCCATCTATGCCATTGTCAACTATATCTGGAACGTTGTGCGTTCGGAGCGCAAGAAAAGAATTTTGGTGATTGACGAAGGCTGGTGGCTGATGCAACATGAAGACAGCGCGCGTTTTATCTATTCGCTGGTGAAGCGTTGCCGTAAATATTATTTGGGAGTGACTACCATCACGCAAGACGTGAACGACTTTTTGCGCTCGCAATATGGCCAGGCGATTGTCACAAATTCCGCTTTGCAATTGCTCCTGCGCCAATCGCCGGCGGCCATTGATTTGATACAAAAAGTTTTCTTGCTCACCGATAGTGAAAAGTATTTGCTTTTGGAAAGTGGAGTGGGAGAAGGGATTTTCTTTGCCGGTAACAAGCACGCGGCCATTAAAGTGGTGGCTTCCTATACCGAAGATCAACTGGTGACCACTAATCCGCAACAATTGATTGAAATTGAAAGAGCTAAAGAGGAATTTGAGGAGGCAATGGGTAAAAAATAATAATTATAAATCATATGACACTTCGTACGCGTATATTCATTATAGTTAGTTTAATTGTTTTGTTCATTCTGGGCGTGAGTCTTTTTTTAATATATTATTCCAAGAGGACTGTTGAGCCAACCGAGCCGGGCGCGACGCAAAATCAGTCGGCTGGCTCTCCCGCGCAAAATGTCGGACAACAGCCAGCGCCTATTTCCGGAGCGGTTGTGCCACAGCAATCTTCGGAAGAAGCTATAAAAAACTCTGCCAAGCAGACCGCCAAGATTTTCATTGAACGCTATGGCTCATATTCCACGGACAATAATTACGACAATATCCGAGAGGTGCAAACATTGGTGACAGACAGCTTATGGAACAGCTTGAGTGCCGCGATCGGCAAACCCACCGATGGAAAATTTGTCGGTGTTACCACGCAAGCCATCGGATCTTCTTTTGTGAATTATTCAAACACCAACGCCACGGTGAAAGTGCAAACCATGCGCGCCGAAACAAAGGACGGAAGCACGACGGACACACAAAGAGATGTCGTGGTGAATTTGGTATGGCAGAATAATATGTGGCTGGTGAGCAAGTTTGAGTGGAAGTAATCGCGCAACGCGCAACGTGTAACGCGCAACCTGTCCACCACTGGTCGTATTTACTACAGGTTACACGTTTTGCGTTACACGTTACATGATAGATAATGTCCTTGACAATGTTTAACTCCAAATTAATTTTAAATTTGCGCCAATTTGTAGTGGACAGACTCTTTCCAATTTTCTGTGTGGAATGCGGTCAAGAAGGGGAGTGGTGGTGTGAAAAATGCAGGCGGAAAATAAAAATAAAACCGATTACGCAAGGCGCCGACGGGTTTCTGGATGGACTGACGGCGTTTTTTAATTATGCTGAAGGCGCGCCTCTCGCTAAGTTAATTCATGAATACAAATATTCGTTCGCGCGGGATATTGAAAAATTGTGGTTGCGTTTGTTGAGTGAGGCACAATATAGTGTTCCTATGCGGGCATGTCATTTCGAGGAAGTGTTAGCATGCCGTCATCCTGAGCTAAGCGAAGGATCCCCCGCGCACAGAAGGATTCCTTCTTCGCAAATGCATGGTAAGAACCACACTGTTGTCGAGCGCTGTCAAGACATTTTCGCCATCATCCCCATTCCCCTTCATCCACTCCGTCAACGCGAACGTGGTTTCAATCAATCGGAAATTTTTGCTAAGATTATTTTACAAGAACTTCAAGATAAAAGTGCAAATACCCGTTTGGAAAACAAAAAATTTATCCGCGCGCGCAACACGCGCCAGCAAGCAAAATTGTCCAAAGCGGAAAGAGAAGAAAATATCAGCGACGCTTTTTTGTGGCAAGATCCTATGCAAAAAGCGCCGGAAAATATTATTATCGTTGACGACGTGTACACCACCGGCGCCACAATGCAAGAGTGCGCGAAAATTTTAAAGCAAAATGGAGCGAAGTTTGTCTATGGTTTTGCATTGGCAAAAACATAGGAGACATTGTCATTGCGAGGATTCCGCGGAGCGGACGTCGCGGCAATCCCCACGCTGTCATTTCCGCTCCCAAATCTTGCTCATCCTATCTTCGTAAATCAAATTCCAATCCCTGCTCTTATTCAGCATTTTTTCTAATTGCGGGGAATCATCAGATGTTATTTTTTTAAAATCTTCTTCATCAAACATTATTTTATTTACAAAATCAGGTCTCGGATTAAAATAGTTGTATTTCTCCAGCAATACATATTGGGCGGGCGAAGAATTTAATTCTTTTAATCCGCCGGCTTCAAATTTAATTTCACGATATTTTTCCAATGTCGTTTGTTGTTCATCATACATCCATGTAGCCGCTCCGCGTCCGTCAAAAAACACCAGCGAGTTTGACATCATCCAGTTCAAATATCCTCCCCAGCGAAATTCATTAAAAATGCATGTTTTTTTGTCGCCAATTTTTTTGTGTAAAAATTCCACGGCATCATAGGGCAAAGTAAAAGGAGCGCTTGTGATAATTTTTCTTTCCGTCCAAATATTTTTGGAAAAATTAATTTTAGCGCTAAAGAAAATAATTCCCGCAAGAGCCAATGGCAGTAAAAAAACACTAATCTTTTTCGGAATTTTTAATTCTCGCCAGACCGTTCGAAAAACAATGGTTAAAATCGGCAGAGACGCCATCACCATGAACAAATTGTGCCGTTTATATTGAAAACCGGCATAAAAAAGAGCGAAAAAAAGCAGGAGGCGGGGGAGGGATATTTTTTTGTTTTTGTATCCCATGACTACAAATACCGCAGACACAGTGGCTAGAATTAGAGGCCATGCATAAACAGGATAGGCATAGCTCGGGATCCATTCGGCGATGAACTGTTTGTAATAGCCGGAGGTAAAGTAGCTAATAATTTCTCCGTAGATTTTCAGCCCGTAAGGATTGATGGCAATGACCAAAAAAGAAATGATTTGCGCAATAATCGTTTGCCGATAATTTTTTTTCGTCCAATCGGTCTCCATTCCGGAATATTTCGGCCAATATTTATTAATAATAGTCGCCAATAAATTTCCAACGATATAAATGTTGATTACGATAAAGGCAAGTATCCAGCTTCCATGCAGAGCCGACCAAAGCCAGAGAAGCGGTGGCCACCAGAGGAAAGTTTTTTTCCACGGAATTTTTTCCAGGGTGTATAGCAAAATGGCTAGAAACAGCGGGGCAAGCATGGCCAGGCGCATGCACAAAAGAAAGTTCAGAATATAGAAAGCAAAGAAAACGATGATGGCTGAGATGAAGTCAATTTTGCCGGAATAAGTTTTTTGAATAATGAGAAAAGCAATAAGCAAGGCCAAAGAAATCAGCAAAACCAGAGAGAAATATCCAAATTGATTGTATAGTGGCCAAAATATCAGGTCACCGCCCCATTCGTGGTTTGTCCATGGCATATCCAAATGAGGCCAAGTGTAGGAGTCCAAAAATTGAAAATTTCCACTCCAGGCGTCTTTGCCAAATTGCAAATGCCAACCAAAATCCGGCTCCACACGACTGGAGAGGGATTGAAGCAAAAATGTGAGACTCAAAAATATTAGGAGAATTGTGGTAATTTTACGCATATTTACGATCGGCCATTCGGTTGACTTATTAAAAATTTCTGGTACAATTATAGCATTATATTGAAGTGACAGCGAATTCACAACCGAGCTTCACTATAATGCAAAAATCAACATGGAGAGGTGGCTGAGCTGGTCTAAAGCGGCACACTGCTAATGTGTTGTACGGCCTTAAAACCGTACCGAGGGTTCGAATCCCTCCCTCTCCGCCAATTTTTACATTCAGCGAAATCGTAAGAAACAGCCTCGGCGCTTTGCGCCGAGGCTGTTTCTTACGATTTCACAAAAAGTGAAAATTGGCGGTGTTTTTTGATTGATGTTCGAACTTTTTTTGCCGAAAATCCCGAAAACTAATTTGGACTCCGCCTCCGCTAAAGCTACGGCGGACAGGTCGGCGGGGCAAACTATTTTTCTGGGGGGATGGAATTGCCCCGCCTCGGCTTTCTTCCCGCCCGCAGGAGGGGTCTGGGGAGGAATGCGGGCGGGTTTTTGAACCTTTCCTTTTTCGCTTCCGAATTTCGT
>JAHJCN010000071.1 GCA_018812905.1 Patescibacteria group bacterium | reverse complement strand
GCTTATAATTTGGAAGTGTCGCGCCCGGGATATACCACGAATTCCGGAGAAATTGAAGTTTCGGGCAGAACGGAAGCGGTTGTAAATTTATCGCCCTTTTAGCATGTAACATGTAGTATATAACATAAAACACACAACACGACACATTGTTTATGAAAAAAAACGGATTCACTCTCATTGAAGTGGTGGTTGCGATAGGCATATTCGGCCTGGTCATTGGTGGCATGGCTTCTATTTTGAGCTACAGTTTAAAATCCAATAGAGTTATTTGGGCGCAATTGACCACGCAAAATGAGGGGCGCAAAGTGACACAGGATTTTGTTAATGAACTGCGCGGGGCAACCGATTCCAGCTTGGGCGCTTATCCCATTGCAGAAGCCAGCGCTCAGCAAATTGTGTTTTACAGTAATATTGATAGTGATTCTTATATAGAAAAAATCAGATATTTTAAATCGGGCACTTTGTTGGTTAAAGGGGTGGTAAAGCCAAGCGGTAATCCTTTGGTGTACAATTCTTCCGCAGAAATAACCACCACGGTTGCGAACGACCTTTGCAATGGCGCCAATCCGCTTTTCTATTATTATGATGAATCATTCACCAGCTCAAGCACTCCTTTGATTCAGCCAGTTGCTGTCACTAGCGTAAGAGTGATAAAGATCAGTCTGGACATTGATGAAGATCCGCAAACTTCGCCAGCGCTGTTTCATGTTGAGTCAAAAGTGCAAATACGAAACTTAAAAACAAACTAGTGTTGTGATTAATTTTCAATTTTCAATCAATTATCAATTAATAATGAGCAACCAACAAATGGATCAGGCTAGTTTTTGAAAAGTGAAGCATTGAAAATTCAATGAAAATTAAAAATTGTAAATTGAAAATTAAAATATCCGATATCAAACCGGCTATGAACATGTTAAAAAAATTATCTCAGAATAACAACGGCAACGTCCTGCTCGTGGCCTTGGTTTTTGGGTTTGTCAGTTTTTCCATCATAGTCACCGGTGTCACCGGCTACGCTATTCTGGAAAACCGCGCCTCTGTGCGCAAGCATAATCGCGAGATGGCTTTTCAAATTGCCGAAGCAGGCATTGATTATTATCGCTGGCATTTGGCGCATGACCAAACAGACTATCAAGATGGCACCGAGAACCCGGGGCCCTATGTGCATGAATACAAAAACAAGGACGGCGTTGTTATCGGGCATTTTTCTTTGAATATTATTCCGCCGGCCAATGGCTCCACCATTGTCGTTGTTGAATCCACCGGATGGCTGGATGCTCAACCGGAAAGCGCCAGAATCATCAGGGCGAGAATTGGTTTTCCATCTTTAACTGATTATTCTTTTCTCACCAATACCGATGTTTGGATAGGCGATTCGGAAGTGGTTCATGGTAAATTTCATGCCAATGGCGGTATTCGTTTTGACGGCACAACCGATGCCGAGCTCACCAGCGCCATGGCCACCTATACCTGCAAATCATTTCACGGTTGTGGCAATCAAACCAAACCCGGTATTTGGGGAGATGGCGGGCCAACCGATTATTGGCAATTTCCCGTGCCGGCCTTTGATTTTGATGCCATTACTTTGAAACTGGCCAATATTAAAGAAGGCGCGCAGAACGGGGGATTGTATTTGACCTCTTCCGGCCAGCAGGGTTGGCGTTTGGAATTTTTGGCTAACGGCACTATTAACGTCCAAAAAGTTACTGCTACCAATTGTTACAAAGGGAAAGATGTAAACGAGAATGATTATGAGTGGTTTTGCGTTGATGTGAAAACACTGGGCACGGCGACCAATTATCCCATGCCCGGCAATAATTATATATATGTGGAAGATATGGTTTGGGTGGATGGCACAGTAAATGGGCGCGTCACAGTGGGCACGGCAACGGGGAAGTCTATAATAATAAATGGTAATATTTTGTATCAAGCCAGAGACGGCAATCACTCTCTCGGGCTTATCGCCGAACAAAATATTTTAGTTCCACATGATTCGCCGGATGATTTGGAAATGGATGGAGTGTTTCTCGCTCAAAAAGGTGCGGCCAAGCGCTACTACTATCCCGGAGATACAAAAGATTCGCTTTCCACTTTCGGATCTCTCATCACCGCCGGCATTTGGACATGGAGCTGGGTTTCCGGTGGCGGTTCAATAGTGTCCGGCTATGAAACCATCAGCTCTGTTTATGACAGCAACCTCACCTATAACCCGCCACCCGGGTTTCCGGTGGGGCAGGAATATAAGATGATTAGCT
>JAHJCN010000070.1 GCA_018812905.1 Patescibacteria group bacterium | reverse complement strand
CGGCATGCTCATCACAAAAATTCAGCTCGCGGCCATGGAACGCGTGGATACTCCGGAAGCAGAGCGTGAAGATTTCTTTTTGTATGTTGATGAATTTCAAAATTTTGCCACCGAGAGTTTTGCGAACATCCTTTCAGAGGCGCGTAAATATCGTCTGGGTCTTATTATGGCCCACCAATATATGGAACAGCTAGAAGAAGAAGTATTGGCCGCGGTTATCGGTAACGTGGGCACCATAGTCACTTTTCGTGTGGGTTCCACGGACGCGGAAATTTTGGCCAAAGAATTTATTCCCACATTTGTGGAAGAGGATTTGGTCAATTTGCCAAAGTTTCAAATATATTTAAAATTAATGATTGACGGCGTGGCCTCACGGCCTTTTTCCGCGGAGACCATGCCTCCCATCGGGCAGGTGACCGGCAGCGCTGAAAAGGTGATCCGCGTGTCGCGCGAACGTTATGCCGTGCCTAGAGAAAGAATTGAAGATAAAATTGCGCGTTGGAGCGGTATGGTTATTATGTCCGAAGAAGAAGCAAAAAATATGACCGTTGATTCTGATGAAGCGATGTTTGACGAGTTAAGCGATATTCCATTCAAAGTGGAAAAAACTTCGGAGCCAGTGGCGCCTTTCGAATCTAAAACAACGCCCAGCCCCAGTCCTTTGCCCACTCCCGGCGGTCTTGTGAAAAATTATTCAGGCACGCGCCCGGCAGTTTCGCAATCAAAACCGGCTTTTAATCGGCCTCCGGCTTCATCTTCTGCCAAACCAATCAGAAAAAAGAAGAAAAAAAAGAAGTTTGACTTTGCCGGAGCGCAACCTGTCGTCAGAGTGGATACGGCTCAAAAGGGGATATCGTTAAACTCGCTTCAACCCAAGCCCGCACCAGCTTCTACGCCGATTATTACATCCTCTTCATCAACAAAGCCGGTTGATGTTGACGCGGATTTGGAGCCACTCAAGTCCGACCAAGCTGTAAAATTCGACTGATGCACGTAGCGCGAAACGATTTATGATAGATGCGTACCACATAAAACGAAACTCAGCTCATAATATTTTACAAGCTTATCGTTTCACGACACGTTACACGATGTGCGTTACACGATACACGCACAGCTATTGACAAAAAGCACAAAATGTGCTATACTATTTACAATAATTGGGCAACTAAATAGGTATAAAAGCCAAAATACGTTCCCAAGTAGGTCGTTTTATAAAATTTCTCAAACACCATTTTGGGAATCCAAAACTAGTATAACTATGGCTTTTGGCTCTGACAGGCAGATGTACGATGTGGATTGCACATGCGCAAAATGCGGTGCTCACATCTCCCAGTTGCCTTTCCAACCGTCTGGTGATCGCCCGGTATATTGCAGTGATTGCAACCGTGCTTTCCGCCAGGAAAACCGTGGTGGTAGTGGTATGGGTCGTGGTCCTCGCGCTCCGCGCCAGATGTATCAGGTCGATTTGACCTGTGCACAGTGTGGCACAAAGATCACCGAACTCCCGTTCCAACCCACTGGTGATAAACCGGTTTATTGCCGCGCTTGCTTGCAAGCTCGTCGCAATGGATAAGGTTCAATCCGAATCCAAAACCCCGCCCCCTCAAAGGGCGGGGTTTACTTTTTGCTGAAAAATCAATATAATATACGCAATTAGCAGTATTTTAAATACAATTTTTCATAAATGATTAGCAAAAAGAAGAAAATTTTGATGTGCATGTCGGGCGGAGTGGATTCATCCGTGGCCGCTGTTTTGTTGTTGCAAAAAGGATATGATGTGACGGGTGCGTTTATGGTAAATTATGATGACAAAAATCCGAATAAATCCTGTTGGCGTTCGGATTATCAGGATGCTTTGCGCATGTCGGCCAAGCTTGGTATTAAGTTGTTGCGTCTTGATTTTCAAAAAGAATACAAAAAGTTTGTTTTGGATTATACATATAAGGAATATACGGCCGGTCGAACGCCAAATCCGGATGTGCTTTGCAATAAATTTATCAAATTTGGAGCGTGGTTGGATAAGGCAAAAGAATTGGGGTTTGATTATTTGGCAACTGGGCATTATGCGCGCACGTCTGATAATAAACTCCTCAAGGGCGTGGACAACAACAAAGATCAATCATACTTTCTGTACCGACTCAATCAGGAACAGCTCTCAAAAGCGATTTTTCCG
>JAHJCN010000007.1 GCA_018812905.1 Patescibacteria group bacterium | reverse complement strand
GTTGTTCTAATTTTTTAATTCCTTAAGTTTTTGATCCCACCATTCTTTCACAGCATTAACATGTGCCTTATGTCCTACTTTTCGAAAGTACTCAAATTTCTCTTCAAAAACTTTATGATGTTTTTTTAAGTTTTCGGGACTTTGTAATGCCCACAATGAATGTTTTAGCTCTGCACTTTCTTTTTTTGCCAAGTAATCAATTGGCAAATACCTGTTTGCTGATACATCAAAATCGATAGGCACAACTAGAAAATTATAATTTTTATCAAATATTTTTTTAGCAAGAACTTTGATACGTCTCTCGCGAGTTTGTTCACAGAAAACGTAGAAATTGGCTTTTTTTATTTTACGCTTAATAACAATCTTTTTGCTATTAATCAAATTTTCAAGGGTTGAAAGCGAATCCTTCTCGGAGATAAAAAGCCAATTTCGGGTCAGTGATTTTAAAAATGGTCTTTCGTTAATCAGTGTGGTAAAAAATTTAATCATTTCATCGGCTTCATTCCTTTTGTATGGTTTTAGCACATCAGTCTCACCACCACAAAAGATGATAATAGGCTTTTCAATATTATTTTTCACAACAAAATCATAAATCTTATTAAAGACCATTTTTAAATAAAAATTATAATTTTCGTCTTTTAGAATATCCTTAGGAACTCCGTATCCGAAAACTAAAAAAACATCATTCATATTGCTGTAGTAAAAGATTAGTATAATTTCGCCTAATGCGCGGCTATGCGACGTGGTCCGGAGACGAGCTTGCTCGTCGACGGGCCATGTTCCGCATAGCTGACTGTTGTGCGATGTCGCGTAGCGACGAGCACAACAGGAGGCGTAGCCGCCGCGCATTGTGCAAAGAGCGTAGCGATTTTGCACAACGTTTGCGTGTATGAGAAGTTTGCGAAGCAAATTTGGGCGGAGGTTTTTGTAAAAAACCGTAGCCTCATACACGCTGTTAGCTGATGTATTCCTTTTCTTTTGTCCGCCCGGGGCGGACTTGTTTTAAAAAAATTTCAAATTTCTTTTCTCCGCGAACGTTGCACTTTAAGTGTACACAAATTCGCAGAAAATGCCTATTTTTAGGCGAAAATTGGCAATTTGCCCTTGACAAAAGGCTATTTCTGTAATATATTATTGAGTCGTTTTCGCGACAAAGTGGTGGCATCCCGCCATCCTCAGGGAGATGAAAATGCAGTGCACTTTGAGGAAGATCCTGGACCAGAGAAGCCTGATTGGCTCCGACCTCGAGGTTCGTGGTGACTTCCACCTTTACCGTGGCCCCATCGCCGCTGTGAGCGAGGTGGATGACGGATCGAACCACCTGATCACGCGAGAATGGGTCGCGGTGAGGGATCGTTGGATCGCAGAGAATAATGCCGATTGGGAGATGAGCAGGGGAGAAGCCGCACAAAGAAACGCTAGGGTCGAAATCCCTCACAGTCAGCTCTTCATGCAAGACAACGAGGGAAATTGGAATTCTAACTCTTACGGCGTCACGTTGAGGATCTGCCCGCCGGGTTGCAACCTCAATCGTGATGACGTGTTCGAGTTGTGAAACAAGACCAATCCGCTTGCCTCGCCGCTCGCCAAGAGCCGTTTATCGGCTCATCTGGTGGGCGGCTCTTCGTTTTTGTAAAAAGAAATTTGAAAATTTTTTAAAACAATTGGTCATTAGCCCAAAAAAGAAAAGGAATATTTCAGCTAACGTTTCGGCATATATGATGTTGCGAGCGAGCGTGGCGGTATAATTTTCTCACCGCCTAAGCGAGCGAAGCAATATGGGCGAAACGACGAGGAACGAGGAGTGTAGCCGTATATGCCGTGTTAGCTGATGTGCCGTTAAATTTTTTCTTCTTCATGCCAGCTTTCATATGTTCCAATTTTTTTAAGATTGTAAAAGACATACGAAGTGCCGCCCTTTCCTTGTGATCCTTCGCCACCTTCATTATAAACGAGGCCGTCAAAGCCTTCTTCAAGCATGAAATCTGAAAAAAGAACTGTCCATGGTGGAGATGGTAAATTGAGACTCTTTACCTGCTTTGACGGTGCAGTGCTAAGTAAAACGCGTAAATCTATCTCGTCTAAAGCTAAAACTTTGTTTAGATAACTGGCATATTCCTGTTCTAGTGAATCGAATATAGCACCAATATTTCCCTCACGCGGTGGTCTCGTTTGAAGGCGGCGAAGGAACCTATCACGCCATTTAGTTGCAAGTTCTCGGGGAATCGGTGCGTTTTTCGCTAATTCATTTTTTTGCCTAAGATCTAAGACGCGAGCTTCGTGGGGAAGAATTGACGCAACTATTGGTTGAGCGTCAGCACGACTTTGTCTTACTACTGAATAATTTGATGCTTCTGCGCGATTGTCTATGGCGTAGAAGCCGAAACCTAGAGTCGTGCTACCGTCATTGTCGGCCAAATATTCTTGCGAGCGGTAATCAAATTCTGGCGAAAAACGCATTTCTCGAGGCGTACCATGAAATAGTAGATCAGGCGATTGTTCAAATTGTTCGCGTGTCATTGTTCGTGGATTCGATTCCCCGAGAACCCTTATTCCAACTGCCTCGACTTTTGGTACCTCGGGCGGCACGATTGGTTGTTCTTCGTATGATGGTTTTTCTGGCATAGTTTTTGAGTTAAAAATTTAACGGCATTTCAGCTAACGTTTCTGCGTATGCGATGTTTGCCAGTGGTATAATTGCACGAAGTGCTTACCACTGGCAAATATGGGTGGAGGCTTGCGGAGGTACGGAGCAAGCCGTAACCGCATACGCAGTGTTATATGATGTAACAATACATTCTTAACTTCGACCAAAGGAAGGAGTTATTGGAAAGCAGGGCAATTATTCTTCGTTGTTTTTGTGGGGCGCTGCT
>JAHJCN010000069.1 GCA_018812905.1 Patescibacteria group bacterium | reverse complement strand
GAAGTTGTTGTTTATGTGATTAAGGTGGGTCTGCGGAAAGATTTTGTTGTGTATGCCGAAGCGGCCAGGCGGCTGAAACTTATTGGATGAGGGGGGATGGTGTCTTCACGCCGCGGGGAGCGATATTCACCTTTAAGGTGGTTTTGGGTTGCGACACGGGGTGATTCGTGTTATAATTTTATGATTGGTTTTATAAATAAAATGGTAGTAATGCAAAAAGTAACCAGAACAGGCTATTCGTCCGAAAAAGTACGGAAACTTATGGATGAATCTTCCGGAATGAAGCTTCTTGATCCCGTAGAGCGCGAGCGGCTGTATAACGCTCATGCAAAAAATGAAGTGCCGATGCTTAAAAAAATATTTGTAATTCTGAAGTCCGAACAGGACACACTGGAAAAGATAAATAATGATTTTGTCCAGGAAACGCAGGATGCTCTTATCCATGTTTCTCAAAAGCTGCATGCACTTGAAAGAACTTTGCTGCGGGCCAAACATGCTGCCGAAGAAAAGGGCGCAACCGCCAAATTACCCGATATTATCCGTGAGATTGGGGAATCATAGAAAACAAAATACTCTTAAATAAAAACAAAAAATGAAAAAAATATCCTGCAGACGGCATTTTGACGTTAATATCGCTCCCCGACGTTTTGTATTTGATGTCGAGAAAGAGCTTACTTCGCTGGAATCGGAATCTGCAAAAGAAACCGAAGGCGCATTAAATATTCCGGAGTTTACGGATGTGGAACAACTGAAAAACAAATATGCCGGTAAATTTGATATTCTAATAACCGCAGCAGAAAAGGAGCTGGTTAACAAAGATGCCAAGGAAACAGCAGAAACCAGTGACTCATATAAAGGCTTTAAATCAAGAGTTGAAGCGGCAAAAAAAGCTTTCCTTGTTAATATTGATACTCTTAGAACTGAAAAAGCAAAAAGTGAAAAAGAGGCAGTATTATCCACTGCGCAAGCTCTGCAGGAAATTGCTGCTGTTCCCGAAGATCTTTCCGTCCCAACTCAAGAAAAGGCTGTAGAGATGGCAAAAAATTTCCTGGAAACGTTTTCGAATCCAAATGTTGTATATCAATTCCCTGTTACTGCCGCATATACTGAAAAGTTGCAGGCTGCCTGGAATTACGGTGATAAAGCGGACGTGGGTGCGGATGTAAATTATGGTGAACTTGATGATTATACTCCGGCTGGTTCAAGTGATGCCGTACGCGGTATTCTTCAGGCAATATATGCCTCAAATGGTGAAACAGCCGCAAAAGCTGCACTGGAAAAAATGAATGAGGTTTCCCCGCAGTCAGAAGGTAAAGTTAAGGTCGACATTGATATGTTATCCAATGCCGTTGGTGTTTCAAAAGAAGATGTTCATGAAAATACTATTACATGGATAAAAAATGGCGAAACGCGCGGTTTTATTCTGGGACTGCTTTCTGTTGCAAAAACTGACCTAAAAGGTGATGCGATTAATCAATACCATGATTATGTGTTTGCCAAATTGGCCGCTCTTCAGCCGGTAATGCAGAAAATATATGAAATGGATAATACAAATTATCTGGAGCAAAATCATTCACTTGTAATGTCGCACATCAAGCCTCCAAAGGAATGGGAGGCCGGTGTCCCGGAAATCGTAACCGAAAAAGAAGATAAAAAGAAAGAAATTTTAGCTCTTGTTGGCCAATATAATACGTTCAAAGGACTGATGTCTGGATTTTCGCGTCCGGCTTTTGAAGAGGCTCCCAATAAAGTTGAGGGGGCAAGTTTGCAAGAACTTGAAGTTTTGGAATCTTCTCTCAGAAAAGAATTTGAGGGATGGGGATATGCCTGGTACAGAGACGTTCTGTCTGATCATAAACGTATTTTTACAGCCAACAGTGCACTGCTTGACTTCTTTGATTCTACCGATAAAAAGATACCTGCTCAATTGAAGCAATTGGCGCAAAGTTTACGCGTCGAATATAGAAGTTCAGGGGTTGGAAATACCCTGCTGGGTCTTAAAACAACTCCGGTAAGTATTGATGAATGTATTACACTGGCTTCGCAACTTAATACTGTTTTTAAGCCAAATTTTGATATGCAGAATAATCCGAAACTGGCTACTTTAAGCGAAGCCAAGAAAACTCTGGAGGAAGGTAAAAGTGTCCCGCAGTCCGTTTTAAAGGGAATTGTTGGAACGGCCGTTGGTGGTGGTGGGAGAGCCTATAGGCCGACCCCTGAACCGGCGGCGAGACCTGCGGCAGTTGCACCGGTGGCAGGCGGTGAAGTTGCCACTCCGACGCCAGAGACTGAATCGAAAGTGCCTGAACCAATTGCAAAAGCAGTTAAGGAGGGTATTGAAACGGTTGATTCCTTTATAAAAAACAAAAAGGAAGGGTCGGAAGAAAAGGACAGGGAAAGACTTACACAATTCTGGGTCGGCGAGGAACTTAAGAAAACTGATGATTGGGAAAAAGCAAAAGTTGGCGTCAAGTATGAAGTTGAAGTTGCGGGTAAAATCTATAAAGTAGAAAAACAACCCCAATAGATCAAGACACAAGAGTGGCACGTGTTGAAATAGAGAATCCCAACAAGTCCACATAGCAATCATCCATAAAAATGGCGACGGAAAAACTGCTTAATCAGGTCATTAACAAGTTTAATTCGTTGCTGTTTTTGTCTCCGGAGGAAAAAGAGCAGCGGCTTGCGCTGATTTACAGGGCAACGCCCGAGGG
>JAHJCN010000006.1 GCA_018812905.1 Patescibacteria group bacterium | reverse complement strand
TGCCCTCCGTTTGAACGGCATCAAGGCGGCCTATATGAATTCCTCATTGAAAAGCGGGGAGATTTCTGAAATTTACGAACAACTGGATAAAAACGAAATTAAACTTCTATATATTTCTCCCGAACGATTGTTGGGTAATAACCAACAGTTTATAGTCTATTTAAGAGATTTGAATATTTCCTTGTTTGCGATTGACGAAGCGCATTGCATCTCCCATTGGGGACATGATTTTCGTCCCGAATATCGCATGCTCGCGTCGTTAAAAAGACAATTTCCCGCAGTTCCCACAGTCGCTCTCACGGCCACGGCCGACAAACTGACCCGCGATGATATTCTAAACAAACTACAACTCAAAAATCCTACAGTTTTTGTTAACAGTTTCAATCGGCCGAATATACACTACTCGGTTGAACCAAAGCGAAAAATGTATGAGCAAATAATTTCCTATCTGCATAAACACAGAAATGACTCTGGAATTATTTATGTCTTGTCGCGTAATTCCGCGGAAAAGATGGCCAAAAAATTAACGCACGATGGTTTTTCCGTCAAACCTTATCACGCCGGCCTGAACGGTGAAAAAAGAAAAAAACATCAGGAATTATTTATAAAAGATCAAGTAAAAATAATTGTGGCTACCATTGCCTTTGGTATGGGAATAAACAAATCCAACGTACGTTTTGTCATTCATGCCGACTTGCCAAAAAATATTGAAAGTTATTACCAAGAAACCGGTCGAGCCGGGCGTGATGGTTTGAAAAGTGACGCGATTTTATATTACAGCGGAGGCGATGTTCTTAAGTTAAAAAGATTCGCGATGGTAGAGAACAATCCGGAGCAAACGCGCGTGATGCTTCACAAACTTTCCCAAATGGCCACTTTGTGCGAGGCCAATGCCTGTCGGCGCCGAGCCATCCTGAATTATTTTGGCGAAGAAGCGCCGGATCAATGCGACGCATGCGATGTTTGTCTTACAACTCGAGAAAAATTTGATGGCACTGTGATCGCGCAAAAAGCCCTTTCAGCCGTGGCGCGTTTGGAGAGCAGATACGGATTGACTTATGTGGTGGATTTTTTACGAGGTTCCAAATCTGAAAAGATTCATGATCATCACAAGGCTTTAAAAACCTACGGCATTGGCAAAGATGTTCCCAAGCAAGATTGGTACCGTTATTTCAAAGATTTGATTTCTTTTAACTATCTCAAACAAGTTGGAAGCGAATATCCGGTTTTAATGCTCACGGAAAAAAGCCGAGATGTTCTTTTGGGGAAAGAAAAAGTTTTTCTGGTGAAAGTTGCCGCCAAAATGGAAACGGTCGCTTCGGAAATGCCCCATGAACGAGAATTATTCGGCAGATTGAAAATGGCGCGCACCGGTTTGGCGCAAAAGGAAAATGTGCCGGCTTATTTGATTTTCTCCGATGCCACGCTGTTGGAACTTGCCACATATTTACCCCAGACTTTGGAAGAAATGAGACAAATTTCCGGTTTCGGTGATATTAAGTTAGCAAGATATGGTAAGATATTTTTGGAAGAAATTGTTGGATATTGCGCTAAATATCAATTAGCTTCAAAAATTAATGACAAAATTCCGAAGAGGGAACGATCTGCGAAAATCGGTACTTCAAGTATCGACCCCATATATCTGCCGTAATTTCAAGCACATCGAAATATCCATTGCTACCCGTTCGTAATTCCTGTGACACGTTGTTTTTTGATGAAAAAATATACACGATTTTATTCGCACTGCGTAAGTGAGTCACTAAAGAAAGTAAAAAATTTGTGCTTTCTATCCAAACTATAATCACTATACAATAGTATTTTTAATATTTCAATTTTTGGAATTAATAAATTTATCGACTGAGGCGCTTTGCTTCGGTCGTATCGTGGGCGGGGAATAATGTGCTCCAAAAATTTGCATTTCGCAATATAAACAAAAAAGACCCTGAAAGTGTTCGGCAGATGGCAAGGAATGAAGGAGGGGGCATTCCCGCCATTACCAAACACTTTCAGGGTCTTTGATTTTTAATTTACATATATATTATTAGCACGTTTTTTGCCTTTTGTCAATAGGCCGTGCTGGGCGTTATTTCACCTTATCCACAATTTTCGCGAATGCGACAGGGCTCTTTACTGCCATTTCGGCCAGCACTTTGCGGTTAATCAGGATATTGTTTTTCTTCAAGGCGCTCATGAATTTGCTGTAGGACATTCCGAGCTTGCGGGCGGCGGCATTGATGCGAACCTGCCACAAGGCGCGATTGACGCGTTTCTTTTGGCGACGTCCCACAAAAGCATATTGGCCCGCTTTCATTTTGGCCACTTTGGCCAATTTGATCTTGGATTTTCTGCCCCAGCGGAAACCCTTGGTGTGTTTCAAAATTCCCCGGCGTCTCTTGGCGTGAAGCTTTCCACCTTTAATTCTGGTCATACCGTTTTAGTATTATATATAATTATTTTAGGATTGCAAAAATGTTTCCATCACTTTTCGGTTTGAATCGCTCATGATAACATCGGATCTTTTGTTGCGTTTAACTTTGCCTGTTTCGCGCGCGTTAAAATGCCCCTGTCCGCAGGTGCGTTTTTCAATCTTGCCTTTTTTTGTCACCTTGAATCTTTTGGCAATAGCCTTATTCGTCTTCAACTTGGCCATATATTTTAGTAATCAGTTCATTGTTCATGGTCAATAGTTTGCGTGCCGTGGGATCGGGGTCCTGTTGGCTATGGACTATTGGCTTGGAACTTTTTTAAGTTTTAGTTAAAATCACGGAAATTACACTACCTTGTTTTTCAACATTTTGATCAAATTTGGTGGGAACTTCTGCATTGATGCTGGCAACGAATTTTCTCATGGTTTCAAAGCCCAGCACGGCTTGTTGGTTTTCGCGTCCTCGCAAAATGAGCTCCACCTTGGCTTTGTCACCTTCATTCAAGAAATCCATAGCTTGTTTTCGGCGAATTTCCATGTCGTGCGCGCCAATACGCAGGGACAACCGCACACATTTCACTTTGGTAACATGTTGGTGGGCTTTTTTGATTCTGGCTTCTTTTTCCTGTTGATATTGGAAATGTCCAAAGTCCATGATTTTCGCGACGGGCGGATCAACTTTGGGATTGATGAGAACCAAGTCCATTTCTTGCTCGCGCGCGGAGCGGATAGCCTCGCCGGTGTTCATCGTGCCAAGATTGGCTCCGGAATTGTCCAAAACCATCACTTGCGGTACAACGATACCTTCGTTGTGGAAATAAAGTTTCTTCGGATCTTCTTTGCGTTTTTTACGTGAAATTCTCATTGTGTTCTCCTAATAAATAATAATCGTGGAGATGGCGAGAGTTGAACTCGCGTCCAAAAAGCGACTCCTACGTCTTCTACATGCTTAGCCGTCTTGTTGTTTGATTCGCGCCATAGAAAAGCGGCAAAAATGGCGTGAACGAGCCGATAGAAATTTCAGGCGCTTGCCAATCGGCAATAACGAGCGTCCTACTCCCGGTGGGTTACACCACGTACTAGCTACCGGGTGTTGCTAGGGTGATGGACCACGGCAATTAAGCCATGGACGGAGCAAAGTTGCATTGACCGCAACCACCATCAAAGGCGGAAGCAACAAATGTCTTTACTTTTGAAAATAAGTTGGCACTTATTAAGTTGCCCCAGCTATTAACGAGGAATGAGGCCCCCTCGGCATGCGAACGCACCAGCGGCTTCCTGTCGAAGCCCGGCATCCCCAATATATTGTTAATTTTCAATTTTTAATTTTCAATCAATTTACAATTATCAATTAACAATGAACAACTTCCGCCATAGGCGGATCGGCTTCTAGCCGAAACACCTCATATATTAAGTAGATCTGAAATTTGAAAATTGAAACATTGAAAATTCAATGAAAATTAAAAATTGAAAATTGCAAATTTACACCCCGTCTTTTGCGATTCTGCGCATTTCTCTCTCCTGGTCGCGTTTTTTGACGGTTTCCCGTTTAT
>JAHJCN010000068.1 GCA_018812905.1 Patescibacteria group bacterium | reverse complement strand
CGACCGATGTGCCCCTGTCGGACTGTTCGGGTGATGGATCTCTAAAAAAACCAACCTGGCTCTAAAAAGACCGAGCCAGCCCAAAAATAAATGACTTTTTGTTCTTTATCCGCCACAGCCAAAATCTGGCATGGGCGGAGCTCGGAATGGGGAAGCAAGCTTGCACAAGCGCGCTTCCTCAACTCCTTTTAGCTTTTCACCGGATCCCCAATCAGGTCGGGGATGACAAATAAGGAAGTGGAAAATTAAAAGGAGGCAAAATTAATATTTTTAACCAAAACACCATGAACAAACTCATAAAAAAATACGAATATCGCCGTAAGCGTATTCAAAATGCTCTGCGCAAGAGAGCAAAAAAGTGCAAATAAAGACCCTCCGTTTTAAGCGGAGGATTTTTTGTTTGCGCGCGCATTTGGTGGTATAATAAATAATGTCTGCGGATATCTAAAATAAACAAACTAGGACCATTGGAAATATAACAAAAATTTCCTTTGGATACCTCGTGGGCTCTGCCCAGGGGTAATTCATTATGTTATGGTTGGGCGTTATGAATACCATGAAGGAGATAAGGTTTACGCGAAAGAAGAGTGGCCACAACATTTAAGGGAGGCCTGTGAATTATGCGGTGAAGTTACCGAATACTCCAGGGCGCATTTTTTTGACGAGCGCATTCCCGCATTGCAGAAAAAGGCCAATGAGCTTTCGGAAATTTTGCTCATCCGTCAGCGACAATTAGACAACGCAGAAACAGATTTAGATGTTAGGATCGGTATGCTCCGGTCAGAATTGGAAAATAGTTATAAAGAAGCTATAAAAAATAATTTGGAGGAGGAAACAGAGCGGGTATCTTTAACTTCGATGGATTTAGCGCGCGATGAAGCCAATGTTTTGCCGTTGTTTGATGTGTATGCAGACAAAATTCCTGTGGGAAGAATTTATCCGTCCGAGGAGTTTGCTTCTTTAAGTGAGGAGGAATTAAAAAGACGGGGCAAAGAATGTGTTAAGGATTTATTAAAAAAAGGACAAACCCCGCAAGAACTTAGAAGGCTCGCGGTGCTTTTTAAAAATTTAGGTTTTTTGCGAACACCACATTATGCGAATGTGATTAATTACATCAAGTTTATAGAATTGTACATCTTTACAAATACCCTAAAAAAAAGGGTTCAAAAAGCCGGAACTTTGGAGAAAATTAAAGAGGTCGAACGGACAAAAGAAAGTTTTTTTCTTGAAGCGGTGCGCGATCCTGATTATAAAAATATAATAGAAAGACAACGCGTTTCTTTTTTTTCTTCCACCGCGGATACGGAAAGGGATAAAATGAAAGAGAAGGCATTGAAATCTGTGGGCGCAATGCCGACCGGGAGAGAATTGGTTCTGGTTTATGATGCCTTGTCTGAAAACGAGATGGTCAAAAAAAGTCAAGCCGGAATTAGTGGTGATTATTCAGATAAAATTGTTGTAAAAATAAAAAAGGATAAACTTGGCAACTTTTCTCTTTCGTGTAATGAACTGTTGGGAGCGGCTAAATTTGCGCGCGAAGAGAATTTTAATCCAAGTTTTCATCTTCAAGAAATATTGTCGATTATAGATCTCGGCGGTATTGTTAAAAAACCTCTGGAAGCTGATGATGGAACAAAAAAGACGTATAAGGATTACGCGCACATTGACAGCGAATTTCGTCAACTCCAAGCGCAGATCAATGGTGTGGATAAAGAACACTTGCGTCGATTCGTGGAATTATTTTTTGTTTTAAAATAGACAACACTGCACTTTCTGATTTGGGGCGGATTAAATATTAATGAGAAAAACTCGCGATACAAGAAATCCTCCGGAGTAAACGGGGGATTTTTTGTTTGCGCGCGCATTTGGTGGTATAATACAAAATATACGTGCAAATATTTAATATATACAAATTATGACCCTGTCCAAATTCCAGCAATATTTTTTGGCCAATATCCCGGAGAAAAAATACACCATAAAAAAAATTGAGGAGGCTAAAAGCGACGCGCGAGCAAAGGGCGAGAGCGCTATGAACAAAGCCGTGGTAATTCCCCAATCCGCTCAACCTCTTTGGTATTATTTTCTTTTATTCAGATCTCTGTACGAAAACGCGTCGGAGATTGCCCTGCAGGTTCAAGAGAATGAATATTTGTTGTTGTATAGCATTTATCCGATTGAGGACTATGTTCGGCCGTCGGCAGTGCATGTCTTCAGCGATTTATTGGAGAAACCGCCACGCTTTCCGGCCAAGTTAAATGCGAAAATGGAATTTGATTTGAGCAAAACCAAATTTGAAGGCGTGGGTTCATTCAAATCACTCATTGCCTCCTTGAAAAAAGATTTGAAATTTACCGAAGAGGTTGTCTTGCGGGGGGAGACGGATTGCTCGGCTGGCTTGGTGGCGTTTGTTTTGTGGATGGGATATGCCAAAGAAATAAAATACAATATTGAAAATATTGAAATAACTTTTTAATCGTATGGCCAATACTGACACGAGAACAAGCGCAAGAGAAATGGAAGCAAGATTGTTTGAGCGTTTTCGCGCCGAGGCGGAAAGGCTGGCGAGAGAAACGAACTTGCCCGGACAAGAATTACCTATTACAGAAAAAAGGAAAGATATCTTACGGTCATTGAGTGTCAATGATACAACAATCGTTCAGGCCTCAACCGGCGCCGGTAAATCGTTGGATATCGGTGTTTTGGTTAGAGAGGCCATTGGAAATCAAGCAAGAGTTGCCATGACCCAGCCGCGGCGCGACGCGGCTGAGGGCGTGGCCGTGGCCACCGCCGCTCGTCACGGTTTGAGATTCGGTGAAGACGTCTGTTTTTCCACCTCGGAATTCAAAGGTAATCGCGACAAAACAAAATTGCAAATTCAAACCACCGGAGTGCTGTTAAATCGTTTCCGACGCGATCCTTTGCTACAATATTATGACGCGGTAATAGTTGACGAAGCGCATGAGCGCGACATGGATATTGACCTTTGCCTGGGGTTGTTAAAAAGAGCCAATGAAGAAAGAAAATCAAAAGGCATGGCGCCATTAAAAATTATTGTCGCCAGCGCCACACTGCCGGAAGCCAAATTCAAGGAATTTTTTGGAGTGGCGGATGAAGCAAACATAACAGCTGAAGGAAAACTTTTTCACGTGGAAGAGAAATATGCCCTTGAAAGCGAAAAGTACGGGGCGGATCGGTATTCCAATGAAAAAAGAGAAAAGCCATACACCGAATTGGCCGCAACCAAAGCCCTTGAAATATTACGCTCGACAAAAAGCGGCGATATTTTAATTTTTATGCCCGGACTCCGAATGATTCGCGACACGCAAGCGATGTTGGAGCGCGCCCTGGCAGACAGAAGCGGCGTGGAGGTTTTGCGCTTGCACGGCATAGACAGCATGCGCGACCGCAACAATGTTTTACAGGGCTCGCGGCGTAAAGGCATGCGCCGCGTGGTGATTTCCACCAACATGGCCGAAACATCGGTGACAGTGCCCGGCATCCGCTATGTGATAGACAGTTGCAGAAAAAATGAAAATCATTTTGATTCCGAAACAGGCCTTACCACTTTGCAAGAAGTGCCGGCCAGCCAGGCCGAATGTCGGCAGAGGCGAGGGCGCGCCGGACGCTTGGAGAGCGGAGAATACTATTCATTGCTCACAAAGGCGGAGTTTGCCGAATTGCCGGAGCATCCTTTACCAGAAATAACCAGAAGCAATTTGTCGGGCACGATTTTGAAAATGTTGAGTTATGGCGTTAAAGAAATTGAGACATTTCCCTTTGTAGATCCGCCTTCGGCAGAATTAATCGCCGAAGGCCTGCACGAGCTCCTTATTTTAGGGGTAATTTATGAAGATAGAGAGCTGACAAAACTGGGAAAAGAAATAATGCACTTGCCATTGGAACCGCGGATGGCGGTGGTGGTGGCGGCAGGGCGGGAATACGGCTGTTTGAAAGAGGTGTTATCAATTGTCTCCATGATTGCCGGAAAACGAAACATTTTTCGTTTTAAACCAAATGGAGAAGAAAGAAAAAAAGCACGCGAAGCGGTTCTGGCGGAAGACCGCTATTTAAAAAAAGAAGACCCGCGTTTTAAAGATGCTGTGGATAATAAAGCGAAATTGTTGATGCAGGGAAAACAGAAAGAGATTAAGGGAGATGTCACCTCCGATTGGGCGCTTTTTTTGCGCATATTCCAACAATTCAGAGAATCAAACAACCGAGAGGTCTTTTGTGAACAACATGGCCTTGATTTTGAGGTCGCGATGCAATCCCTCAAAGATTTTGAAAAAATGGCGAGCACCCTTCGTGATGAAGGCGTGAAAATGTCCAGTTCAAATGAAGAAGAAAAAATAACCATGTGCATTTTGCGTGGCTACGCGCCCGACCATCTTATTTTACAAGAACAAGGCCGCCACGGCGTGGGGTATATGCGCTTGGACAGAGGAGACAGGGATGTGCGTATTAATCGCTCTTCTTTGGTCTATGGCGATAAAGCGCCTCTTATGGTTTGTCTGTCGCTTGAACCAGGCAAGGGGGAAAAAACGGTGGGAAGAGGAAGAAGAGAAGAGGCGATATTCAAGTACGCCGTTGGTTTGCATCCGGTACGACCGGAAATTTTAATGCAAGCCATGCCGGAGCGTGTGCGAAGACAAGAGCGGGCGCTAGGATATGCTTTGCAGGACGGGAAGATGACGACGACCTACGGTTATCAATTTAAAAACAGAAAAAATGAGTGGGTATCCGTGGGGGATGATAACATTTTTGAGCGAAGCGAAGAGGCTGCCGCGCGCTTGGCGGCGGCAATAGCCAATGGGCAGGAAGGAGCTGACGATCCGATGTTCAGAGCAAAAGAAAATCAAGAAAAAATTAAAGAATACAATACGTTGTACCACAGATCTCGCGGTGATATATCTCAAATAATCATTGCGCGATGGTATGCCGAACGGATGAACGGAGCGATGACGATTGAAGAGGCCAAAAAAGTGGGGGCGGAACAGTATATTTTTGAAGAAAAAGATTTTTGTCCTTTGGAAAAAAGAGCGGAGCTTGATAAGATTGCTCCGGAAAAAATAACGATTCAAGGAAAGGAGTTTCCGGTTTCATATTATTATCGGCCGGCCGATCCCAATGCTTGGAGCGAGGAGGGAAAGAGAGAAAAATATGAAGCCACCGTTAAGATGAAGTTTGAAACCTATGAAGAGGTTTTTTCATTGGCCGAAGACGATTTTGCGCCGTTAAAAAAACAAGAAGGCCTATCTATAAGCTATTCGGCGCGAGCCGAATATCGCGAGCAAAGCGGAGATGATTTAGAAAAGATTAAGGATCAATTTAGCGCGAATAGGATAGAGATTGATTGGTACAAATGGAGACAAGAGACGGCAGAAGCGAAATCGCTGCCGGTTGAAGCAAGACCGTTAGAGACATTGCCGGCCGCGGAACAAGCGGGCAGAAAGCCGCTTCGATATTCCACGGATCGCCACGGTAATCCGGTTTTCGCGTTCCCGGAAATTACATTCGAGCATAAATACAATTATGATACTAATAGATACGAAGACATGTACTCCTGCTCATATTTTAAAGATGAGGCGTCCGCGAGACAAGCGCGGCAAGCGGCTGAAGAAAACAAGGCGATCGGAGACAGGGCGGTGAAAAATGAAAAAGATCGTGAAAAACACGGCAAGGAATTTAAGGAAGCTTCGCAAAACATAAAAGCGATATTAAGCGCGCCCGACAGCAACAGAGAGCATTATTGGAGCTATGAAGACAAAAACAATTTGGCGCGTCGCGTGGAACAAGCGGAGCAATTGTTCGCCGGTGATTCGGTCTATGGGCGCAAGCAAGATGCTGCCGAAGGATACCGCTTGCTTAAAGAAATCCAAGAAGAGATAGCGGAGAGAGAAAAAGAGGCGATGGAAATTCGCGGGCTTTTGGTTGAGGCCAAGTCCTTGCGCTACGAAATTGCGCCACTTGTGCTTGAGAAAATGGGCCCGTCGCAATATTATTTTTACGGACTGACAGAAGATGAGTATAATGATTTGCATGAAAAATGGCGCGAGACCGAAAACCTGTTAAACGAAAAAGGACAATGGGGGGGTATTAAAAAACCGGCACCGGAAAAAGCGATGAGAATATTACATGAGATAAAACAACGCCTTGAAAGCTTAAGAGAGTTGAGTGAAGAAGAAAAAGATTTATTTAGGGAATTGAATTATTTGTTGAGAGACGGTAACGCGAAAGTTGTTGCCATACAAGCCGGAAATCCCACAGATTATTATTCTCCGTTCACCCCCGGCGATGTACAAGCGGCGGGAAGCGCCGGTGTGGAAGTGGGAAGGCGCGGAGAATATTTGAGCTCGGAGCGCGGAGGTCTGGTGGTGCGAGAAAGCGACGGACAGCCCGGCATGTTTTATTCGTTAGAGGACGGCCTGTATATTATCGGCGATAATGGGAACCGCGTGTTGAAAGTGAGAAAATCCGAAACCGGCACTCTGGAGCCCGATAAAATAATGGAAGGCAAGTTGTATCATAGTATATTTGGCGGAGAGCCTCCGCTAAGAGCCGAATCGGCAACTTATTACGATGAGACGCCGAAAGCGGGTGGCTTTGGCGGAAGTTTAGCCGAAGCGCTAGCCGCAAAAATGAAACGAGAAAGTACACCGAAGACAGAAATACCGGCACCGGTCGCGGTGCCTGAGCGTCAGGCCGAACAAGAAGAAATGACGCTGGAAAATAGGGTGGAGTTTGAGAGGGACTTGGATTTTGCAGGAGTAATATTGAACGAGGCGTTAACCTTGTCTAAGCCGAAAGAAGCGAAGACCGACAAAGACAAAGCGGTCGCGCGTTTGCGGGAGAAGGTGGCGGATTTAAAAAAACAATTGTCCGGCATCCAGAATGACCTGAAGCAGGAAGACGCGCGGCCCGCTTCTATGCGAGGAAAAATAAACACTTTGAAGCAGGCGATAAACGCGATGTTTAACAAAGACACCAAAAAAGACGAGCATGTGATCTATGGCCGGAATTATGATAAAAAATGGTTGGAAAATTTGGAAAGGGCGTGGAATGAAAAAAATATCGGTGAAGCGATTGATTCGCACGATGAAGCAAGGGAATATATAGAGGAAGAGCTGGTTACGCGAGAAGATTTAATTTCAGCAGTGAGCAAGCTCGTAAAACAAAAATCCGCTGAGCTGATAACAGAAGCGCGCTCCGGAAAATTTGATTTGGGCGCGATAATCAGCGAGGCCTTGCAAGAATTTTAATCGAAAATAAAAAAGACGTTCCTCTGTTGGGAACGTCTTTTTTTGTTTTTATCTCACCTCCACCTCGATGGACTCTTCATTCGCGCGTCCGGATTTTTCCGTCATCACGGCACGCAAGGTGTAGTTGCCTTGGCCGGGAGAATGTTTCCAAGAGAACATAAGCTTGCCGTCGAACAAGGAATCTTCGGCATGGTTGAAAATATAAATTTGTTTTTCATTGCCATCGCCCGCTTGCGCCAGATATATTTTTATTTCTTTTATGTCATCCCAGCGGAAAGGTGTGATTTGTATGGATCGCGGGAAATCATCTTCGCGCAAAGTCAAAGGTGATTGTCCAAACCATTCTATTGATGGCGGGTCTTGCGCGGCTTGCATATCAATCGTAATTTCGCGCGCCGCGCTATTTCCTTGATCATCTTCCGCCACTACCTTAATTCTGTGCGTGCCCAGCGTCGCGTTTTTTGCGTCCCAAACAAAACCAAACGGATAATTCTGGCTTGATCCAACGCGTAGGCCGTCAATATAGAAAGTGGATTGCGAAACACCGCGCGGAGCAGCCGTTTCAATTTTGATTTCAATTTGTCTGGAATACAAAGTACTACTGTTCGCGGGTGAAAGAATTTCCAAACTCGGCATGAGCTCAAGTGATTGAGGGGTATCAAATTCGGTTGGTGGATCTTCTAAAACCATGAATCGGCCGGCATCATTCTCACGTTTGATCCAATCCTGCAAAGCCGTTTCCCAGTTTTGATATTGCTCGTCGGCGGACGGGTCCGCGGGCATGGAGCCGCGCGGGTCGTCTTTGTTCACATAATGCAAAATATCATGCGAAGGCAAATATATTTTTTCCGTCACCATGTGATCGGGCGTGGTGGATGCCGCGATTTTGCCGGTGTTGATATTGATGCGCAAAGCAATTCCTCCATCGCTACCGCGCAAAACCGGTTTTTCCGCGTCATTTGGAGGTGTTTCGGGGAATTGTTCAACCGGTGCGTCTTTTAGTGCCTCTTTCATATATTTATTCCAAATGGCTCCAGCCAGCACACCGCCTCCGCCTTTCATGGTGGAAGGTTGAGTGTTGCCCACCCAAACACCTGTGGCTAATGATGGCGTGAAGCCCATTGTCCACGCGTCAAAATAGTTGTTGGTGGTTCCGGTTTTGGCGGCCACTGGACGACCCGGCAAGGTGAGGATTCCTCCGCGTCCAAACATATACGCGCGCGCGGCGTCATCTGATAGTATGTTGGAAATCAAAGCGGCCAATTCCGGTTTTATAGCCTCTGTTCCTTCCGGTTGTTTCCATTCATACAAATTATTTCCGTTCATATCATCAACTTTCAAAATACTCACCGGCGCGTTGTATGTTCCGTTGTTCGCGAGTGTGGCGTAGCCGTTGGTGTGTTCCAGTAAATTCACTTCCGCGCCTCCCAGCACCAAGCTAAGACCCGGGTCGCCGGTGAAAGTGGTGTAGCCAAAGCGTTCGGAAAAATCAATCATGTTTTTCGTGTCAACCAAATACAAAGTTTTCACGGCCGGGATGTTGAGCGAGCCCTGCAAAGCTTTGCGCATGGTGACAAGTCCGTGTTCTTTTCCGTCATAATTTTTTGGAATATATTTTTGATCGGTTCTCATGTCAAAGTTGGTGAGAACATCATATAAAACTGTTTCCGGCGTGTATCCTTTTTCAAAAGCGTATAAATATACGAACGGTTTAAAGGATGAGCCAGGTTGGCGTTTGCCAAGCACGGCCACATTGAATTGTCCGTCAATTTCTTCGTTAAAAAAATCGCGTGATCCAACCATGGCCAAAATTTGTCCGGTTTTGGGATCCAATGAAACCAAGGCCGCGTTGTTGGCGTTGGATTCTTTGGCATATTTTTCACCCATTTCTTTCACGATGTCCTCGGCCATTTTTTGTTTTTCAAAATCCAAAGAGGTAATAACCTTGAGGCCTCCAGTGTCAACGATTTTTTCGCCGAATTCATCCGCCAGCATTTGTTTGGCGTACAAAACAAAATGCGGAGCGGCGACAATGCCCGTTGTTCTCTCTAACTTAATTTCTTCGGCCTGCGCCTCGCTTTTTTGTGTTTCATCTATAAATCCTTGGTCAAGCATCAATTTCAAAACATAATCACGGCGATCTTTCAGCGCTTCCGTGTTGTTTAAAAAATAACTTGGTCTTTGGATCATGGCCGCGAGCGTGGCAGATTGACCTAAAGAAATTTCAGCGGAAGTTTTTTGGAAATATGTTTGCGAAGCCGCTTCAACTCCGTAGTTGGTGGAACCAAACGGAATTTCATTCAAATACATTTGCAAAATTTCATCCTTGGAATATTTTTTTTCCAAACGCGGAGCCAAAACCAATTCTTTAATTTTTCTGGTGACTCGGCTGACGATATCTCTTTTGCTTCCGATGATGGCGTTCTTGATGAGCTGTTGCGTGATGGTGGACGCACCGCCTCCGCCCGAGCTTCGGCTTAATACATTGCTCACTGCCGCGCGCAGGATGCTGATATATCTGATTCCGCTGTGTTCGTAGAAGTGTTTGTCTTCAATGGCCACCACTGCCTTGGACAGAAAAGGATTCATCTTGTCTAGGGCGACGAGCGTCCTTTTTTTGTCTTGATAAATTTCATAAAGCACGTGTTCCCCGGTGCGATCGTAGATTTTTGTGCTTTGGGCGATTTGGCGGTCGGAAAGTTTGTTGGGATCGGGCAGGTCGCGAGAAATCCAAGCCACGGCCGCGGTTCCGAAAATGAAGCCGAGGATGCCTAGAAAGATAACCAAAAGCACCGCCTTTTTTAGTAAAAAAGTGAATATGTTGAATTTCGGAGGCCGGGGAAGTGGCCTTTGTTGATTTTCCGGCACAGCACCGTATGACCGGCTCTGGCGCGGGGTTAGTTGTGTGATGGGCATTTGAGAAAATCAAAGATAGTATAGCATGGAAACGTGTGTTGTGTAACGTGTAACGCACAACGTGTGACCTGTGCCCTCGACGTCCGTCGCGACAGGTTACACGTTACACGATTCGCATTACACGCGAAGGGATTGACAAAACCCTTAAATTATGCTATAATATTCAGTTATTTATTGCAAGGGTATCCGTAAGGGTGCCTTTTTAAATAAAATGAAATATGGCTAATATTAAGCAAAAAAACAACAAAAACATGGGCCAAAGAGCCTTTCGTGTGCTTGTGGCTTTGTTTGTTTTAGCCAATATTTTGATCCCTTCCGCTTCTTTGGCCGCTTCTCCATTGCAGTTTGCCTATTTGCCTGTTTTTAGCCAAATTTTGCATGTTCCGAACATCCTTTTGGCTAACGCCAGCGAAGAAAAGGTTAAAAACACCTCTTTGCCCGTTTCCGGTGAAAGAGAGCCAAATAAGAAGATTACTGCTGTAATTACAGCATATACCTCCACTGTTGACCAGTGTGACGACGACCCGTTTATTGCCGCTTCCGGCAAACATGTATATGATGGTATGATTGCGGCCAACTTTTTGCCCATGGGCACCCACATTAAGATTCCGTCTTTGTATGGTGATAAAATCTTTACCGTGGACGACCGCATGAACTCCCGCTATGGCTATGGTCGTATGGATATGTGGATGGATGCCCCGCGTTCCGAAGCTATCAAATTTGGCGTGAAAAAGGTTGAGATTGAGATTTATTATGAAGGGAATAAAATAAGGTAAGATGTTGGAAATGGCGAAATTGGGAAATTAAAACCCCCGGAGAGCGACTTCGGGGTTTTTTGTTTGAAAACAAGTTCAGGATGATGGTGTGAGTATTGTCTTGAATTTTTGGATTCCAAAGTTATTTGGAATTTGTAATTTTGGATTTGGAATTTAAACAAGTATTTATTCCTCAATCACCTCAACCGATAAAATCTTAACCGGATTCATGGGTGTTGATCCTTCTCCTCCAGATTGGACGGGCGCTACGGCAATGGCGTCTACCACCTCCAGGCCTTTAATCACTTGCCCGAAAATGGTGTAGTTTGGGGGCAAATTGTAATCCGCGTGCATTATGAAAAATTGACTGCCATTGGTGTCGGGTCCGGCATTGGCCATGGCCATGATACCGCGAGAATATTTTCCGGTAAACTTTTCATCTTGGAAGCGGTAGTTTGGTCCGCCTGTGCCATCACCCTTGGGGTCGCCACCCTGAATCATAAAGCCTTTGATTGTGCGATGAAACGGAGTGTCGGCAAAAAATCCTTTTTTGGCAAGATAGATAAAATTATTAACAGTGATTGGAACTTCTTCGGAATTAAACAAAACCACGATATCGCCGGCCGTGGTGTGGAGCACAGCGCCATATTTTTTGCCTTTTATCAATTCTATTTGCGCGGGTGGCGCCATTTGCAATTTTTCATCCAATGTTAATTTGGCCGGCACAGCTTGGTCAGCGTTTGGCGTGGATGTTGTTTCTTGTCCATTCTCCTCCTCATTTTGTTGCGTGATCATACTTTGTAAATTAGGTTCTTCGTTAATTACGGACTGTCTCCAAGCGTTAGCGTTTTGACGTGATTCTACGGAGTATATAATTCCGGCCACAATGGCCACGACTACGAAAAGAAAAATAATTAGGCGATACATATAAGTAAGTGTTGTAAATCTAAAATTCAAAATTTCAAATATCAAATAAATTACAATTAACAAAATTCAGACAATCGCGTTTTGGGTATTTGAATTTGTAATTTATTTGGGATTTGAGATTTCGGATTTTGAAATTTCAACGCGCACCAGGCGCCCGACAGAGATTCTGAAACTAGTTCAGGATGACATTGTTGACAGTGTTAATCCGCCCTAGGCCGATATTGCAGGGCCTCGGCAATGTGAATGTCTTTTATTCTATCACTATTATATAAATCGGCAATAGTGCGCGCCACCTTGAGCAGGCGATTGTAACCGCGAGCCGACAAATGCAGTTTTTCCGCTGCGCCGCGCAAGATATTAAGCGAAGAGTCATCCAAACGGCAAAATTCTTTAATTTCCGCGTTGCCCATTTCTCCGTTGGTGTGGATTTTGCAGTTGGCAAAGCGAATTTTTTGTCTTTCGCGCGCGGATTCCACCCGAGCGCGGATTTTTTCCGAAGATTCAGCCAGTTCGTCTGATGAAAGTTTGTCAAAATTCACGCGTGGCACTTGCGCGTGCAGATCTATCCTGTCCAACATCGGCCCGCTCACTTTTTTGCTGTAATTCAAAATTTGACTGGCGCCACAGGTGCATTGTCGCTCCGGGTCGGAATAATATCCACAGGGACAAGGATTTTGACTGCCGACTAAAATAAAGCGTGCCGGGAAAGTGAGGGTGCCTTGAGCGCGCGAAATGGTGATAACCCCATCTTCCAGGGGTTGGCGCATGGATTCCAAGACAAAGCGGGGGAATTCGGACATTTCGTCCAAAAACAAAACACCGCGATGGGCAAGCGAGATTTCGCCCGGGCGAGGCACGCGTCCGCCACCTACAAGCGAAACTCCGGAAGCGGTGTGGTGGGGGGAACGAAATGGGCGGTCGCGCACAATTCCTCCGCGCAATAATCCGGCCACAGAATATATTTTGGTGATTTCCAATGATTCTTCGCGAGTGAGACGTGGCAAAATGGATGGAAGGGTGCGGGCAAGCAAGGTTTTACCAGAGCCGGGCGGACCGGTCATAATAATATTATGATTTCCGCTGGCGGCGATTTCCAGAGCGCGTTTGGCAAAATCTTGGCCTTTTACGAGCGCCATATCCAGTTCGTAGGGCGCAAAAGCGAAAGATTCATTTTCTGTTTTGGCATAAGGCGCGATTGGCTCAACATTTGCAATATGATTGAAAATTTGGCGCAAATTTTTAACCGGAAATATTTCAATGCTGTCGCAAAGGGCGGCTTCGGGCGCGTCTTCTTCGGGCACAAATATTCGTTTGAGACCCGCTGTTTGGGCATACAATGCCAGAGGCAAAATTCCGTTGGTATGGCGCACCGTACCGTCTAATGCCAATTCGCCAACAAGCAGAGCGTCGTCCAGCTCAAAAGCAAGGCCGGTGCTGACAGCGATGAGGCCGATGGCCATGGGTAGATCATAGAGAGGGCCTTCTTTGTGCAGATCGGCCGGCGCCAGATTGATGAGAATGCGAAAATTAAACGGATATTCAAATCCGGAATTCTTGAGTGCGGAATATATGCGGTCTTTGGCTTCTTTGATGCTGGTGTCGGCCAAGCCAACAATACTAAAATTGGTTTGTCCTTTGTTGATGTCCACCTCAACATCCACGGGAGTGCAGTCCAAGCCGACATGGGAGGCGGATTTGAGTTTGAAGAACATACGTGGTGATAATTTTCAATTTACAATTTTTAATTTTCAATCAATTTACAATTAACAATTTGCAATTAACAACTAACAAATTGAGGAATCGCATTTTTGAAAAGTGAAGCATTGAAAATTGAATGAAAATTAAAAATTGAAAATTAAACAAGTTGGTACGAAATATTTATGTCATCTCCCGTGTCATTTTCTTGCGCGCATTAGCCATAAGAAGCAACACAAACCCTCCCACAATCATCACGTCCGCCAGGTTTATTATTGAAGTTAGAATGAGGAAATAATCCAGGGTGCCGTGATAAACAATGCGGTCGTAGAAGTTGGAGAGGGCGCCGAGGAGAATGAGAAATAAAGCCATTTGAGAAATAGGGAAATTGGAAATTGACAATAATGATTTAAAAAAGAAAAAGGTTAAAAAAACAATGATTGGAATTGTCAGGGTAATGCTTATCCAAACCGGAACGGGCAAGCCAAAAGCGATGCCGGTGTTGTGCAACGGAAACCAGCCAAAAAAATTGTTTATCAAGCCTTTGTCTGCCCAGGACCAGATGGACATGTGTTTAAACCAGCGGTCCAGAATTAAAAAAAGCCCGCCAATCGACAGTGTCATGATTAGGCGGACTTTGTTGTTCATATTATATTTCTTGTGTTATGGCTTTTTTACATTCCACGCACGCGCTGGAGGTGGGACGAGCTTTGAGACGCTTTTCTTCAATGGCTTTCTTGCAATATTTGCAAATTCCGTATGTTTTTTTCTTGAGTCTTTCCAATGATTGGTTAATGTCGCGCAAAGTTTTTTCTAGATTCTGTTCCAGTGGAATTCTGGCGGCATAATCGGCCACTTCAGCAGCATTTTCATCCTCCTTATCTCCGTATTCGGGAAATTTGCTGTCAAAATCATCCGCAACATGTGGGTTTTTTTGCGTGAATTTAGCCAGATCTTTTTCCAGCTTGCTTTTTTGAACCAAAAGCTGCTCTTTCATTTTTTCTAAAAATTCTTTGGAAAAGCTCGGTTTTTTAGCGGCGTTCTTTTTAACTGCCATATATTTCGTATTAGTAAGTGGATTTGGGATAAGTATACCATTTTTGAGATAACGAAGTCAATACATTGTATAAAAAAATAGAGGGCGTAGAAACCCGATAATCAATTGATTTGTGGTCCTCGCCCTCAAACTATCTAAGGCGAGATTGTATCCGGCAAATTAGCCGCGACTTACCATCAACCTTAGACATAATCCGCCAACCGCTTAGGGGTATTTCCTCGGCGCTGTTTTGGCTCAATGAGCCACTACAGCAAAATTTGAGGTTACCCGTAAAGAAGTATAGGCAAGCCACTATTTTGTTGCCTATCATATTAACCTATCTATTCTCAAAAACAGTGGTTAACTAACTTCATAATGATGAAGAAGCAGTTTGGTCGGAACGATGAATTGTAGAAAGAGCTCTGATCTGACTACATAATTATTATACATTTTATTTGAGATACTGTCAAGCTGTTTGTGTACAATAGTGTATACAAATAGATTTTGGCTAAAATACGATAAGATAATCACACTTTATCCACAGATACGTCCACTTATACACAAAGTTATCCACAGTTGTGTACAGTAGTGTATACAAATTTTGAAAATCGTTGTGAATTTTTTGTCCACATGGTAAAAGGTTTGGGGTAAATCTTCCGCCGTTGGTTTGCTGTTATTGATAAAATTTCAGTCGGCATTCTTTTTGTTGTCATTTTTCGCAAATTGTGCTAATATATCCTTAGTTATTGTGAAAATATGCGCAATTGGAGCACTAACACAAAAGAACTGAAGAAAGATAAAAAAAAGTATGCCGTCTGGCGATTGGAACAGTTGGTAAATTTTGGTTTAGGCAAAGAAAAATTGAGCAAAAAAGAGTTGAAGAAAAATTGGGCTTCATTAAACCTGGACCCGCATAAGAAGTCTTTTTTAAAATCACTATTATGGCCATAAAGACCATTTTAAGCAAAAATCAGCAAAAATTATTGGATATTATTAGCAAAGATGAGGCAGTCTGCGCTAATTTTTATCTAACCGGCGGAACGGCATTAGCAGAATTTTATTTAAAACATCGACTATCCGAAGACCTGGATTTTTTTTCCGAAAAGGAATTTGATCCTCAAGATATATCAATTTTCTTAAAAAAAATTCAAAAAGAAGTCGGAATCAGGGAGGTGGAGCTAGAGCAAAGTTTTAATCGTAATCTGTTTTTTCTGAAGTTGAAAAATGATGCTATCAAGACTGAGTTTACCTATTTTCCATTTCCATGTATCGAAAAGGTAAAAAAAATTGGAAAGTTATTTGTAGATAGTTTAATTGATATTGCTGTGAATAAAGTTTTCACTATTTATCAAAAGCCACGAGCGCGTGATTTCATTGATTTATATCTAATTCTTCAACAGCAGGGTTGGAAAACATCCGATTTGGTTAAAAAAGCCAAAATTAAATTTGATTGGCATGTTGATTCTCTTCAACTTGGATCTCAATTTATGCGGGCGACAGAAGTGAAAGATTTTCCAAAGATGATATCAAAAATTAGTAATAAGGATTGGCAAAGTTTTTTTGTTGACGAAGCAAAAAAAATGAAAAATAATATTTTAAAATAATTAGTATGAGGAGGGCATTTTTAATGATTTTACTGCTTGTTTTTGGCAGTTTTTTTGTTTTAAACAGTGTATTTTCTGCTAATTCTGATATTGTTATCAATGAAATAGGAGCCTACCCGACCAGTACGCACGAATGGATTGAGATTTGGAATAAGGGAAATGAGCCCATTGATTTAACCGGATGGAAATTTTGGGAAGAAGGCTCTAACCACGGGCTTTCCGCTAGCACCACAGACGCAATTGTGGAGCCGGGTGAATATGGCGCAATTTGCCAAAATGAAGAACAGTTTTTGCTAGATTTTCCGTCATTTTCCGGCTCAATATTTGATTCTTCTTGGAGTGGCTTGAGCGAAAACGGCGAAGAAATTGGGCTTAAGGATGCGGAAGGCGAAATGCTTGAATTGTTTACCTATCTTCCCACAAGCGATTTTTCTCTGGAAAGGCGCGATCCATTTCTCGCGGATTATTCAAGCGCGAATTGGCAGGAACATACCACTGGAAACACTCTTGGCTTTGTTAATAGTTTTTTTGGTTTGGATCCGCCACCGCCCGAAGAGGATTCGTCCATATTGTGGTCTTTTGTTAAGATTAATGAGTTTGTTTCCGACCCTGCGGAGGGAAATGAATGGGTGGAGCTATACAACACCGCAACATCATCCGTGAGTTTGGCGGGCGGATATTTGTGTGATTCTCGTGACACAACTTCAACATACAAGTCACTGACCGGCACAATACAAGCAGGCGAATGGTTTTTGTTTGAATTGGGATCGGCCTATTTGAACAATGGCGGGGATAGCGTGATTTTGAAGAATGTAAACGGAGAAATTGTTGATTCTGTGGTATATAGCGGAGAGCTGGCCCCGGAAAAGGGACAGTCTTTGGCTCGTCGGACAGATGGCGCGGATACGGACAGCAATGCCGATTGGGCGATAACCACCAATATTACAGCCGGGTCTGCTAATGTGATTGTGGCGCCTGTGGTTCCGCCTTCCGGTGGAGGTGGATCTTCATATTCGCCGAGCATCGTTGAGCAGGAGGAGTCTTTGCCGACTTTTTCCTCATCACCAATAATTTTAAACGAAATTTACCCATATCCCGATGAAGATGAAGAAGAATTTATAGAAATTAAAAGCACTGCCGAAAGCGCGGTGAGCTTGATCGGCTGGAAAATAGGGGACAAAGTTAAAAATTTTGGCCTCTCCGGTTCAATTGCGCCGGGAGAGATTAAATATTTTGACAAAACCTCAACGGGAATCGCCTTGAACAATTCCACCGCGGAAGAAGTGAAATTATTGGGTCCGCAGGGGCAAATATTTGAATTGATAAGATATGATAGCGCGAAAAAGGGATTGAGCTATAGCCGAGATGTTTCAAGCACTTGGAAATGGACAACCAAAATTACGCGTGGAGATGAAAACGAGTTCGTGGAACCCGTGGTGGAGGTTGAAGAAGCGAAAGAAATCGGATTGTTATGGCGCGTGAAATACAGACCACTCATTCGGCAAGGGGAAGAAATTGATTTTGATGTTTCGCGCACGCTTGATCCGCGCGGAGGGCGAATTGCCTATGCTTGGGATTTTGACGAAGGAAAAATTTTGGCGGGAGAAAAAGCAAGCTATATCTTTGTGTCTTCCGGAATTCACAATGTATATTTGAGCGCCACCAGTTCTGCCGGCACTATTGATGTGAAAAAAATCAAGTTAAACGTTTTTCCAATGAACGAACCTCTGGGAACCGGTATTATAATTAGCGAAATTGCGCCCAATGAAAGCGAGGGCGAAGAATATATAGCGATTAAAAATATCGGCGCGACTTCAACTAACATTTCCAATTGGAAAATTGTCGCCAATGACAAGATATATAATATTCCGACCGGCACAATAATAATGGCGCAGGATAACGCGGTTTACCACAAAGATATTACAAAATTTACATTGACCAACACCGGAGGGCAAATTGAATTGCGCCGAGACGACGATGTGCTGATCGATTCGGCGGATTATGGAAAAGCAAAAGCCGGAGAAAAATTTGTTTTTGTCGGTGATGAGTGGGTGTTGGTGAAAGGGGTTTTGGAAAGTAAGGTGGAAGCGACGAGTGTTGCGACAACAAAAGCCGTTAAGAAAACAAACGCGGTCAATTATGTATCAAGTCTTGCGTCCGGCATTGCCGGCGCGCGTGAGCTGGAAAAAGGGACGATAACGATGGTGCGAGGTATGGTGGCGATTTTGCCCGGCATTTTTGGTGTTCAGTTTTTCTATATAGTTGATGCTGATTCGGGTATTCAAGTGTATAATTATAAAAAAGAGTTTCCGGCCATGAAAATGGGCGATTTGGTTGAAGTGCAAGGAGAAATTTCAGAGGCGAGCGGTGCAAAAAGAATAAAAAGCAGTAGTATTAAGATTTTGGGAAAGGGGATTATTTCGGCCGTGGAAATGACACCCGAAGAGTTGGCGCCGGAAAATGCGGGCGGACTGATTAAAATTGCCGGTGAAATTACGGAAATCAAAAGCAATTATTTTTATCTGGACAATGGCGCGGTGGAGATTAAAGTTTATTTGAAAAGTAATGCCAAAATCGATAAGACAAAATTTAAAGAGGGAGAGTTGGCGGAAGTTACCGGGATTGTGGAAATGTCCAAAACGGAAATTCAAGTGTGGCCAAGAAGCCAGGACGACATTGTGGTGACGGGGAAATCGAAGGATCTACTGAAAAAAGAAGGCGTTACGGCCAAACCCGAGGCTGGCGATACGGCGGAAAAATATTTGACGGCAACCGCCGGCGGAATCACCACTTTGGTTTTGGGCTTTTTGCTGAAGGCGCGCGGTGCTTTTGTCCGCGGGTTGCTTGGGAGAGGCGGAGCGCTTATTGCGGGGTTGGTGAGGAGGAATAAGGTTTGACGAATAGAAAAAATTGGTGTACACTTAAGATACACATTAATTTTAATATTTTTTAACAATATGGTGACAAAAATGATCGGAGTGAAAGAATTTAGACAAAATATCGCCGGATACTACAGACAAGCCAAAAAGAATAATTGGCGATATATTATACTGAATCGCAACAAGCCGATTTTTGAAGTTACGGCAATCAAGAGGCAGAATATTGGTTTGGAAAAATTGACAGCCGATATTTCGGACGCACGGCATTCTATCAAGAAAGGCAAGTGGTATTCGGAAGCGGAAGTTAGAAGAAAATTGGGTTTGTAAAATATATGCCCTATCAATTGAGGTATTCCGAACACTCTGTGCGGAATTTGCAGTGTTTGGAAATGCGAATCGCCGATCGAATCATGGGTAAATTAAATTTTTTTGCTAAAGAGGCGAACCCATTGCGTTTTGCTAAAAAATTAACCGGCTTTGCATTTGGTGCGTATAGATTTCGAGTTGGAAATTATAGGGTAATATTTGATTTAGACAAGGAAGGGAACATTGATATTTTATATATATTGATGATAAAACATAGAAAAGATGTATATGAATAGGCGTTGCCCGCATATTGATTTTTTATTCCATCTGTGCTATCCTATATGAACCTTTTGGGGAAATCTTAGCAGAGCGGAGGAGTGCCCGAGCGGTTTAAGGGAACAGTCTTGTCCCCCTTCGGGGGATCTCCCGTAGGGAGAAAAACTGTCAGCTCTTTTTTTCACAAAATTCAAATCTACGGAGGAGTGCCCGAGCGGTTTAAGGGAACAGTCTT
>JAHJCN010000067.1 GCA_018812905.1 Patescibacteria group bacterium | reverse complement strand
TTTTTTCCACCCATCTACAGGGAGAAATTTTTGAAAAATATTACGAAATTAAGCCAAGCAAGATTCGCTATATCAACAATCCACTTCCGAACAAGAATCACGCCAACATTGAAGGAGTGATCGCAAAGGATATCATCTGGGCAGGAAGGATGATCAATAAGAACAATGTGCTTCGATTGATTAGAGTTTTTTGTGATCTTGATCAGGAAGATTTTAATCTTGTTTTAATAGGAGAAGGCGAATTAAGAAGGTCTCTTCAGGATTATTCTAATAAATTTGGAAGAGATAAGGTGCAGGTTAAGGATAAGGTTGGACGGGATGAATTAAGAAAAATTATTAGCCAATCTTATGCCGCAATATTCCCAGCATATACGGATATCAGCCCCAATACCGTTTTGGATTGTCTGGTCGCGGACACGCCGTTTATTATCACCAAAGAACACGGCTATGATTGGCTAAGGCGCAGGCTTCCTGAATTTGATCCAACCGATGATGGTGCAATCAAGAATGCTCTATTGAAATTGATTCAACCTGGCTGTCGCAATCGCCTTGTGAACGACATGGTTTCTATCACATACAGCTATGATTTTGAGAGGGCGGCTAATGATACGATCAAGATTTTTGAGGAATTAACAATGTGAAAGTTTAAAGTTTGGTCCTCTTAATTTTAATCGGCTATGTTAAATAATCTTGAAAGCATGATAAAAGATTTAATTGTTCAATTATGTCGCTAAGATGTATTAAATGCAGTAATTTGATAAATTGTTCAGGTGATGAAATGTCTTCGGAGGAAATAGCATGCTCACATTGCGCCCAAAAATATTCTCTAAAAAATAATTGTCTGTCATTGATTGACAAGGATATATATTGGGGTGAATTTTCCGAGTTAGAATTGGATAATGTTATTCAAATGCTTGAGGTGGGTCAAAACGCTGAAGCAAAAGATTATATCAATAAAAAGTTGGATCGCAAGGATTTTATTTTTAGTCAAATGCGGAGCGATTTTATTTATCTGATGAATTTGGGAAAAGATAAAAACTGTCTGGATTGTGGATGCGGTTTGGGAACTCATAGTTATAACATGTCTCGTTATGTGAAGCATGTTTTTTCATTCGATTTATCAAGTAAGCGCGTAAGATTTTGCGAATTAAGAAAAAAGATAGATAATAGGGAAAATATCAGTTTCATGCACTCGGATTTGTTGGTTTTGAACAGCGCCTATGAAGGCATGTCCCACGTGTTGCTTGAGGGCATATTTATGGGTATTCCAATTGTCACTACCACGGCAGGCGGAAATATGGAACTTAAAAAATTTACAGCAAATTATAGTTTAGTCAGTTTTGGCAATAGCACTGAATTAGAGAATACGATTTCAAAACAATTAAGCGATAATGAGGCGTGCGCGTCATATTCAGCGAACATAAGAATTGTTTTCGGAGAAATGGAAATGATTGAAAATATTGTCATATTTTTAAATAAATAAATATGAAATTTGTAAGGCGACCATGGGAAAATTTTTATGATGAAAAAATTAAAAGTATCTTAACTTCTTATAATAAAGTAATAGATATAGGAGGCGGCCTTAGAGCAAGCAAAGAAAAGGGAAATCGATTTGATAAAAAGAACAGCTGGATGATTCCGTTGCTAGAGAAAATTGATTATAAAATTTTGGATCCCGTTCCGGATTATAATCCAGATATAGTTGGAGATATACACAATTTGCCATTCGCCAACGAGAGCCAAGAGTCTCTTGTTTGCATTGCTGTTCTAGAGCATGTAAAAGATCCAATTCGTGCAGGCGCTGAAATTTTTCGTGTCACAAAGAAAGGTGGAGCGGTGTTTGTTTACGTACCGTTTCTTTATTATTATCATGCAGATAAAGGATATTATGGAGATTATTGGCGATTTTCTCCAGAAGCCATCAGGCACGTATTTAAGGATTTTAGTAATATTGAAATTCAGCCGGTTCGTTATCCTTTTGAAACTTGGGTGTATCTGAGCCCGTTGGGCCGTCATGGTATTTTTTGTGACTTGGCAAATATATTTGACAGAGTATTTAAAAAACAAGACAGCCAACAAGTAAGTGGTTTCTATGTTTATATTGTTAAGTAAGAAAACGCGAGAATTTGATTTTATACATTGATGACAAGAAAAGGCTGGTCGGGGGAGTCTGCGATAATGGAGCAGATATTAGAAAATTAGTCGCATGTTTTATGAGAGTCCTAAGTATTGGAAGCGACAACTCAATTTTTAAATCCGATTCGACTTTTCGAAAACGTGTTTTTAATTACGCAAAATTAGTTGATAAATATATTTTAGTGGTGCCGTATCATCTAGAAGATAAAATTTTATTGAATGGAAATATTGTGGTTTACGGCTCTGGAGGACACAACAAGATTATTCAATTGATAAAATTGTATTTTAAGTGTTGTAAGGCCATTGAAGAAAATTCTCCGGATGTGATTACTGCCCAAGATCCGTTTGAATTTGGCTTAGTGGGTTGGATTTTAAAGAAGAAATATTGGGTTGGGTTAAATATTCAGGAGCACGGCGACTTCTATAGCAAAACATACTGGCGAAACGAAAATATTTTGAGTTTTATTAGATATTATATCGGATATTTTATCTTGCCCAGGGCGGATAGTGTTAGAGTTGTGAGCGAGAGAGCCAAAAGAACATTGATGAAAAAATTCCATTTATCCGAAGATAAAATTGTTAAAGTGCCGGTCTTTGTTGATAGCACGCAAAAGAATTTCACAAAACAAGATAGGGAAGAAGTATTGAAAGGAAAGTTTGTTTTTTTAACTTTGGCGCGATTGGAAAAACAAAAGAATTTGCCGGTGATGATTAGGTCTTTCGCGGAAGTTGTCAAAAAACATCAGCATGCAATCTTAATCATTGTTGGCCGAGGTAGCGAGCTGGAAAAATTGAAGTCAATTGTCAATGAATTGAGCTTGGAAAATTATGTTATATTTCGCGAATGGACAAATGATCCGGGGCATTATTATCAACAAGCCGATGTCTACCTTTTGAGTTCAAATTATGAAGGTTGGGGAATGGTAATCATTGAGGCGGCTTCATTTGATTTGCCAATAATTATGACAGATGTTGGTTGTGCGAATGAGGTTGTAAAAAATCGCGAGAGCGGATTGGTTGTACCAATTAATGATGTCAAAGCGTTTGCTGTGGCTATGAAGGAGACGATAAGTGATGAGGGTTTGAGGGTGAAATTGACGAAAAATTTAGTGACAGAATTAAACAACCTGCCCGATTTTAAGGCGACGTTGAGTTTGTATATGTCTTCCTGGCAAAAAGCTAAATTATGAAACTACTTATAATCACACAAAAAATAGACATTAATGATCCGATCTTGGGTTTTTTTCATCGTTGGCTTGAGGAATTCGCGAAACAATGCGAGAAAATCATTGTGATTTGTTTGGAAAAAGGAGAACAACATTTGCCCGGCAATGTTATGGTTTTGAGTTTGGGAAAAGAAGATGGTGAGAATAAATTAAAATATTTATGGCGATTTTATAAATTTATTAGGCAAGAGAGAAAAAAATATGACGCAGTTTTTATTCACATGAATCAAATTTATGTGATTTTAGGCTGTTTCTTTTGGAAATTATGGCGTAAAAAAATAGGTTTATGGTATACTCATAAATCAGTAACCGCATCGTTGCGCATAGCGGAAAAAATGACCCAACTGCTTTTCACCGCTTCCGCTGAAAGTTTCAGAATAAGAAGTAAAAAAATAAACATATTAGGCCATGGTATTGATATTGACCTGTTCAAGCCGGATCTGATGAAGTTGATAGAAAGAAAAAGTATTTTAATGGTAGGCCGAATATCTGCGACAAAAAACCAGCTATTTTTGTTAAAGGAATTTTTAGAAATTATTAAGAACTCGACTGAGCCCAATCAGTACAATCTGCTCTTAATCGGTTTGCCGCTTACTGATGCCGATAAAATTTACAAGCAAAAAATAGACGATTTTCTCGTCGATAATAATTTCAAGGAAAACATAATTTTTTGCGGCGGTTGTAATCAAAACCAGGTTGCCAAACATTTGGCGCAAGCGCGTCTATTGGTAAACTTGAGTTTTACTGGCAGTTTGGACAAAGATGTCCTTGAGGCAATGGCTTGTAATGTGCCGGTTCTGACCGCCAACCAAGCTTTTGTCGGTCTAATACCAGAAAAAATAGTAAATAGAGACGACAGGCTTTGGAAAAAAATTGAGGATGAGTTACGAAATCAAAATCATGTAACGTACAGAGATTTGATAATCAAATATCATAACTTGGAAGTGTTGATTCCGAAGATAATTTCATTTTATCAATGATAAATATGAGCGAGCCACAAGTTAACGCCACACATTATAAATTTGGTCGATATGAGAGCATAGAAAGATTTTCTAGTTATTGGCATCAATTAGATTTAATTTTAGCAGAAAATCCGACAAATGTTCTGGAAATTGGTATGGGAACAAAAGTGATTTCGTCATATCTTAAAAACAATACTGTGG
>JAHJCN010000066.1 GCA_018812905.1 Patescibacteria group bacterium | reverse complement strand
TATCACTAGCCGTTGTTAAACGGACAATAGCACCATCATCTGTCCATCCACTATCCCCACTAGCACCACCAATAGCAACACCATTCCAATATAAATCACCACCTACATTATATAGCCTGCTAGAAGTGTCACCGGTTGGGGTGGTGGTGGCCAGGTATACCCTGCCATCGTTGGAGACCGTGAAAATATCCGTCGAAGACACATTGCCAAATTTAATTAAATCACCGAATCCATAATTTCTGCCCCAGAGGAATGGGCCGGAGGTAGCATAAAGAGCTTCGGTGTTTGTTTCAAAGAATTTTTTGGGCAATGTGCACGCGCAACCAACATAGGAGCCGGGCAAGCCGGACACCGTGCATGACCCGCCGTTTTGTATTTCACAACCGTCTCCGTCTGAGCCGTCACCACTTCCATTGCAATCAATGTATCCCGAAGAACATTGAGTTGTGTTGCATGTGGCGTATGTCGTGTTGGCATGAGTGGAAGAAGCTGTAACGCCAAAATTAATTTCGCATGTATCGCCTCCGAGATCACAATCACCATAGTTGACCTTGCAGTCTCCGCAGGAAAACGCCCCTACTTCATACGCAAATTTTCCAGCCGCGCAAGTTGTTGTTCTGTTTTGTCCGTAACAGCTGGAATCCGAATTGCACCAAAAGTTGCCGCCATTATCACAATAGGGAGCGCCGGCATCGGCAACCGCATAGCAGTTTACCACATAGCCGCCGGCAGTGAGAGCGCCATTGTACACCGCGGTCACCGCACTCGAACCCGGAGCCGCCAAACCGCCGGTGTTGTAACATTGAGCCACACCGCCACCCGCCCAGTCTCCGCAGATATTGGTTGGCACCACGCAATTCTGGCCGGGAAACACAACCGCGTCTGTGTGATTACAGCTAGCCGGGTTGGTCACCCATTGAGTTGCGGCGCTGGCGTGCGACACAAAAAACAAACTACCCGCAAGTGCGAGAGCTAGCAACATCAGTTGTCTCCGTGTTCTTAACATACTATCGTGTAACGTGTAACGCGCAACGTATAACGCGTAACGACAGGTTACACGCTACACTCTTCGCGTTCCGCGATTTTACTTACAACAACTCAACGGCTTCACGCCACTGCAGGCCGTGAGCCAACCCATGCCTCCGCCATTGCTGTCGTACGCCCAGAACGCACCCAGATAATTATTGGCACTACTGGTATACCCACTGCAGTCGTTGGAATTGGCTGTGTACCCTGGCGGACCCTCGGCAATCCACGCGTTTCCCGTGAAATATGAAATGTCTTGCGAGGCAATAATTTGAATAATTTCTCCTGAAAAACAAAAGTGATAGCCGGGAAATTCATAATTACATCTGGCTGTTGCCGCTTTATATCCCACAGTGCCAGTGGAGGTAATATTTCCATCAGTTGTCCAGATAGTAGTTGTTAGTTCTGTGGCGGCGGTTCCCCAGCCCGAAGCACTGGGGTCAAAGCAGTTTTGTCCGTTGATATCGCAATATTGGCTACTGCGAAAACTGCTGGAGGCCGCGATATATCCGGTGGATGTGACATTACCAAAAAAAAGGGAATCGCCGTTCACCGCCAAACCGGTGGTTGTCACAAAATTAAACGTAAAATTACCCGAGCTGTCTGAAATCGGGATATACACGGAAGTTGAAACCGTGCTGGCTTCAATTCCGCCTAAATATTTTGAATTTATGGCAAATGGACTGGCTGTGATTCTTTTGCGGGGAGAAAGGGTTTGCGCGCCAATTCGGACTTCCAGATATACAACGTCATTATTTTGAAAAATGCTTGCATCCAAATTGTTTGTGCCGGTATCGCCAAAATTCAGACTAAACAAACCATTGCTTGGTGTGACACTTATATAATTCGGCACGCCAACAGTGCCACTGGCAGAATACAACGCAGTTCCGGCCACCGGCGCGTCGTACAGCAAAAAATACATTTGTTGTGTGGTGGTGACCGGCGCTCCGCTGGCCAAAAGTTTTCCTTGATAGGTGACAATTGATGGCGGTAGTGCGGCTCCTACGAAAAAAGTTTTAAAAAAACAAAATGCCAAAACAAAACAAACACCAAAATACAAAAAATTTTGAGCGAAATTCTTCATCCTTTTTCGCCTTTCTATTGCCTCCATCATAAACGAAACTTTGCCTATTCGTTATGCGAATATTATACCACAAATTTCGCCTTTTTATCAGACTAATCGTGTGGATAAGTATTTAAAAAAACGCCGAAAATTTCGGCGTCTACCCAAGCAATAAAATATTAAATACTTTTTGGTTTTAAGCCAATATCCAATGTGATGATCCCCTCTTCTTGTTTTGCCAAATCCACAACTTCAGTCTTTGCCAAATCATAATCTTGCCGTTCAAACGTGGCGTAATATTTACTGTTGCCGACTAAGAAAGCATACCGACCGCGTTTGTCGGTCAATTCCGTATCAACCAATTTGTTAAATTGGGCATCGAACAAACGCGCGATAACCCGCCCAACCGGTTTTTTGGTTCCGATATCGTACACAATCCCCCATCCTTTTGGTTTTTTCACTTTAGAAAGTCTCCTGAACAACAGAAACAGGCTGACATGCAGAGCTAACAACGCCCACACATACCATCTTGGCGCAATATAAAGCGAAACGAGTGCAGCCAAAAAACCCAAAAGCGAAAGACCCAAATGAACTCTTCTGCCAATCTTTCTCAATATCAACCGCGAAGGCTTTGCCACAGCACCAACCGGATCAAGCGGAATATTTACTGTAATTTGCGCGCCATCCTCTGTCACGCTTACTATTTCACCATGATAAATATCAACTTTTTCTCCATCGTCCTTATAGCCCATCAACATTTGTGAAGGAAAATTCAATCCGGCCTTAAAAACAGAAATCCTATATTTACCCGGAGCCGCGCTAAAAACATACC
>JAHJCN010000065.1 GCA_018812905.1 Patescibacteria group bacterium | reverse complement strand
TCCAATACCGACCAAACAACCACTTTGTTTTATTTTATCAAAAATATATTTGGTGAATGTTTCAACATTGGAAATATCCATGGAGGCTAGATCTGAATTTTTTTCACTATTATCAAGAATGTAAATATTTTCTCGAGTTAAGTTCCGGGATAAAATCGGCATAAATTCCCGACGATGACTTAATAATGCCTCGATGACTTTTTGAGATTGAGTTAATATTTTGGATTCCATATTATTTAAAATTAATAATTACTTCCAAATATTTTATACAGATTTTGGGGGGCCGGCCACATGAAATTAAACATGCGACCGGCGCCCCCAAGCAAACATGCTCGCTAGAGCGAAAACACAATCAGATCCCCAAAGGCTGTCTGCTGGACCACTTCGCTGAAGCGCGAAGCGATGAGGCAGTGCTGGACAAGCAGACCTCTGGGCGACAAGCCGGAATCATAGGCCACCGCCATCATGGCGAAGTGGTTGGCTCGCGTCTCCGAGAACAGCGCGTGGATGTTCAAAGCGCGCAGTCTGTCCACCACCTTCTTGCATGCCAGGCGAGAGAGCCCGCGACGTTGGTGCAGAGGATGGGTGGAAACCTCCGAGATCTCGGCGATACGAAGCGGTGCAGAGCCGTCCAAGCTGATTTCAGCCACTTCGGCCATGGCCACCGCCACGATCTTGCCACCCAAGTCGCGCACCACTGCCACCACATTGTTTTCAACCATTCCCTGCACCGCACGCGAGCAAAGGTTGGTAAGGTAGCTGGTGAATGTTTCGCGATAAATTTCGGCGAGGTCGCAGACATCCTTTTCGTTAAGCGTGATCTGACTGGGAGTGGAAAGCTCCGCGGAGTATCCACTGCAATCATGTTGTCTCGGATGCCGATTCTGGTCGACCACGGCGCACAAAAGCATCTCCTACTGGCTGGTAGTGGTCACGCTATTACTACGCTCTGGGTTGTTGTGCGCGTAGTAGGCAATGTGGGCTACGATGTCATGATGACGAACCGGAACCACCGCTTCGCAGTGCAGACGCCGATCTTCAATCACCATCTGCAAATCCTTGAGTTCGGCTTCCGACAATCGACCGTCCGCCAGGATACGATAGGTTTCCCTGCTCCCAAACCGCGGTACCTCCAGAGCGCGCGCAAGCGTGGAACGCACCTCCGCCAAGGATCCGTGCACCCCGATGAAAAATCCCTTAGTTCGGTTGTTCACCTGATCGGCATAGGCCATTCCAATCGTTCCGATGCTTGGGTTCTGCGTTTTCATGTTTGCTTTTTCTCCTTGTTGAAAAGAACGAAAAAAGCCCTTCTGACATAGAAAGGCTTTTTAATATTCTCACAACTCAAACAAGGCCTTTCTACGGAGGGGTCATTTTGGCCTTCTTGCTGGCGGTGGATTGAATATAGAGATTGATCATATATGAGAAAAAACTGCCCGAAGGGGGCAGTTTTGTTATTTGAAAATATGCAAAAAACTACCTAAAAAACATTTAGGTGCTTCTTTTTGTTTAAAATGTATGAACTGGAATGCTCCATATGCTATGTATTAATATAGCATAAATCTTTAAAAAATTGCAAATCCATTATCCACACTATACCGAAACATGTCGTTTTCCCCTTGATTTTTCAAAAAAAAACTGTATTATTAAGCTATTATTATTTGTTATGACTTTTTTCGAAATCACACACAAAGACAAAAACACTCGCGCCAGATGCGGAGTGATGCATACCGACCACGGGGATATCGAAACCCCCGTTTTTATGCCTGTCGGCACGCAAGCTTCGGTAAAAACTTTGGACTCAAATGACTTGGATACAATTGGTGCTCAGATAATTTTAGGAAATAATTATCATTTGCATTTGCGACCCGGTGAAGATCTGATCGCCGAAATGGGCGGGCTTCATAAATTTATGAATTGGAATAAGCCGATTTTGACGGACTCGGGCGGTTTTCAAGTATTTAGTTTGGGTTTTAAAAAGGAACAGGGAATAAAAAATAAAGAAAAAAACAACGACCACGAACAAGGACGCTTGGTTCAAATCGACGAAGACGGGGTTGCCTTTAAGTCGCATATTGACGGATCCAAACATCGCTTCACGCCCGAATCGGCCACTGAGATGCAACACAAAATCGGCGCGGACATCATCATGGCTTTTGACGAGTGCACACCGGACGAAGCGCCGGAAGAATACGCGCGCGAGGCCATGGAACGCACCCACCGCTGGGCCGAACGCTCTCTCAACGAACATCGACGACAATTAAATACTGTCATTCCCCCGACTAAGTACGGGGGAATCCATGGTGCCGACACAGATTCCCCCGACCCATGTCGTCGGGGGAATGGCAATTATCAGCGCTACTTATTTGGCATCATCCAAGGCGCGAACTACAAACACCTGCGCGAAGAATCAGCCAAATACATTTCTTCTTTGGATTTTGATGGCATAGCCGTTGGAGGAGAGTCCATTGGATATAACATGGAGGCTACTAAAAATATTATGGATTGGATTTATCCATACTTGCCGGAAAACAAACCTTGCTACACCATGGGCGTGGGTCTTAATCCCGCGGATCTCATCAAGGCG
>JAHJCN010000064.1 GCA_018812905.1 Patescibacteria group bacterium | reverse complement strand
CTGCTCTACCAGCTGAGCTACCGGCCCGTGAGGAGCCCTATTGCAAAGGATCTCCTTCTTCTCTCTTTATAATGCTAATTTTCGGACCCTTCCAACTTTTAACTTTCAAACCGGCTTCAGCCGCCTCGGTTTGGGCTTCTTGCTTACTACTTCCTTCCCCGGTGGCGATTAAATCTTTTCCAATGTATACTCCTATTTTAAAGTTCTTGGCGTGATCTGGCCCTTCTTCACTCAATACTCTGTAGGTTGGAGTTGTGCCGATTAATTCTTGTGCGGATTCTTGAAAACGGCTTTTGGCATCCATATACAAGCCATTTTCTAACACATATGGTAGTTTTGTCAAGACCCAGCGCGAAATAAACTGTTTGCATGTTACATAACCTTGGTCAATATAGATGGCTCCGGTGATCGCTTCAAACACATTGGCCATGATATAATCGCGAGCTTTTGTGCCGGCATCCTTGGATTCACCGTAGCTCAAAAAAAGATACGGCTCCATGCCGATTTCATAGGCCACACTGGCCAACATTTTGGCGTTCACAAGGGCGGCGCGCCAATTGGTTAGTTCTCCTTCCGGGTTGCCGTATTCGTTAAACAAAAATTCAGTGACCACAAGTTCAACCACTGCATCTCCCAAAAATTCCAATCGTTCGTTGTGGTTTAAGGGAAAATCATGATGCTCGTTTAAATAGGATCGGTGCACGAAAGCCTGAATCAAAAATTCTTGATTTTTAAATTTTATTCCCAACTTTTTTTCCAGAGCAGGGAAGCTTTTTTCTTTTACCTCTGGAAGTTTCATTATTTTTTCCATATAGAGTTATGTAAATAGATTACATAACAGGCAACATATAGCATAAAACTCGTTGGTCCATGGTATATGTCACATGTTATATGTGAATTTTTAAATTTCTTTCGTTTTTTCTTCAGGTTTATCGGAAGCAGGCGGCGTTGGTTCATCTTTCAAAAAATATTCTTTATAAATTGAGCCCAACACGCCGTTCACGAAACGGCCGGAAGATGGTCCGCCAAAGCTTTTGGCCAACTCAATCGCTTCATTGATGGCCACCTTTGGCGGAACATTTTCAGAAAATTTTAATTCGTATATGCCAATGCGCAAAACATTGCGATCCACAATCGTGATTTGTTCCAGCGGCCACTCGGGCGCGTATTGGGTAATCATTTTGTCGATTTCATCCAAATGATCAATCACACCATCAACCAATTCCTTGGTGAATTCCGTTTCCGTTAATCCCGCTCCGAATTCTTTTAAATCATGTTCCATCAGAGCCGGCAAAATGGCAGTCGGACGACCGCGAAAGTCCCATTCGTAGAGGGTCTGCATGGCTATACTTCTGGCGAGATGACGGTTTGACATAAGTTCTTTATTTTTTACCTGTTTTGCGTTTAGAGCGCGCACTGCGTTTGTCAACGTCAATAACAGCGCGTCCTTTATAGGTGCCACAGAAAGCGCAAGCGCGATGCGGTAAAACAGCTTTCTGACATTTTGGGCATTTGCCCATGCTTTTTTCCGTTAAAGCAATGTGAGTCAGTCGTCGTCTCTTGTCGCCGGAAGTTCGGCGATGTCCGGGTAAACCCATATAGTTAGTTTAAAAATTAAGATGCAAAATTCAAAATTAAGGTATCGCTTTTACGATATTACCTTATTTTCTGGGTGTTATTGTACAATAAAAGCCGTCTTTTGGCAAGAGTCGGTTGATTGTTGGCCGTAAATGGAGTAAGATAGGAAAATAACGCTATTATGGAAATGAAAATCGCGCAAAATTCAGCGGAATGGGATGACGTTGATTTGACATTTGCCCAAAGTTGGGAATGGGGAGAAATATTGCGAAAAGAAGGCAAAAAAGTGGAACGACTGGGTTTTTTTGAGGGTGATTTGTTGGTGGCAAGCGCCCAGCTGGTTTATAGTCCGCTTATTTTTAGTTGGCAATATATCTGTTGTCCAAAGGGTCCGGTTTTTCACGAAGCGCGCGCCATGAAAAATGAAACACAAGAAAAGGCATTATCCGCGTTATTTGATTACTGTAAAAATAAAAATGCCGCCTTTCTGCGTGTTGAGCCAAATTTCGACATCACACGTTACGCGCTACACGCTACACGAAAGACAATTGACGTCAATCCTCGCGCGACTCTCATTTTAGATTTGACCAAATCGGAGGAAGAGTTATTGCAAAACATGCATGCCAAAACCAGGTATAACATCCATTTGGCCGAGAGGAAAAACTTGAGGGGGGTTTGGGAAAAAAATTCGGATGTTTTTTTGAGTCTTATGGAAGAAACGGGTAAGAGAGATAGTTTTAGACTGCACAATGAAAATCATTATCAAGAAATTTTGAATTCAAACATGTCGAAACAGATCACGATATATTTTGAGAACGTGCCAACGGCAGTTGGAGTGTTTATCGCCAGTGGAAATTATTTTACCTATCTTTATGGTGCGTCAAGCTGGGAGCACCGCAATTTGATGGCTCCGTATTTGGTGCAATGGCTTGGTATCATGAAAGGAAAGGAATTAGGATATGAATGGTATGATTTTTTTGGAGTGGCGCCGCTAAAAAAGGAAAACGACGGACAGTTTTCATACAACACCAAGCATCAATACGCCGGCGTCACCAGATTTAAGTTGGGATTTGGTGGAGAGCCAAATGAGAGCTTGGGCACCTTGGATATTATTGTTGACAGGAAAAAATATTGGGTGTATCAAATATTAAGGGGAGTCCGGCGGTTGTTTTAATCCAGCCCCCATAGTTTAACGGATAAAACACTGGCCTCCGAAGCCGGCGATTGAGGTTCAATTCCCCATGGGGGCACAGAATATAGAAAACGTATGGCGGCAAAAATTGGAAAATCAAAAGATGGCCATTTAATGCATTACTCCGTGGGTGCAATCATTGAAAGAGGTGGAAAATATTTAATGATTGATCGGGCAGTCCTACCCTATGGTTTTGCGTGTATCGCCGGGCACATAGAAACAGGAGAAGACCCGATGACCGCTTTGGCTAGAGAAGTGGAAGAAGAGAGTGGTATGAAAGTTCAAGGGTGTGAAAAAATTTTGGAGACAGAGGTTGGCTGGAATTTGTGTAGCAGAGGGATTAGAGTTCACTATTGGCACTTGTTTGAATGTGTAGCGGAAGGAGATCCGGTATTGTTTTCGGCTGAAGAAAAGTCGATCGGGTGGTACTCACCGGAAGAATTAGGAAAAATGAAATTAGAGCCGATTTGGGAATATTGGCTAAAAAAAAGAGGGATTATTTAAAACAAAAAATCACTTCGCAGCTACGAAGTGATTTTGTTTTTAGATAATTGTAACACTGGATACTTTGTCGTTTTCTTCTTTGAAGCGCATTAGCCGCACGCCTTGAGTGGCGCGACCCGAGGATGGGATGGAGCCAAACGGCATGCGGATTACCTGGCCTTTGGTTGACATAAGCACAATGTCTCGGTCGCCGGATTTGGCCGAGTCAATCACGCTCGCGTGGATAACGTGCCCGGTTTTTTCAGTCACTTTGGCTGTCTTTATGCCGCTACCTCCGCGTCCTTGCACTTTGTAATTATTCAAAGTGGTAAGTTTGCCCAATCCGTTTTCGCCAATGGTTAGCACCTCGGCATTTTTGTTTTTGGGATCAACCACATCCATTCCAACTACTTCATCGCTACTTTTTAGGCGCAAGCCACGCACGCCGGCCGCTGTGCGACCCATGGCGCGCACATCTTTTTCGCGGAAGCGAATTGCTTGGCCAAGGCGAGTGACGATCATAACGTCATCCGCGCCCGTGGACGGTTTAACCCATTCCATGTTGTCATCAAGTTTAAGTTTTAAAGCAATGAGTCCGCTCCTGCGTACATTGGCGAAGTCTGCTAGAGCCGTTTTTTTAATCAGGCCCTTGGTGGTTACCATCACTAAATATTTGATTTCACTCAAAACGCTCATAGCCAACAGAGCGGAAATTTTTTCATTCGGCGCCAATTGCAGGAAATTCACCAAAGCCTGGCCTTTGGCCGTGCGGCTGCCCTGGGGAATGTCATAGGCCATAAGTTGGAATACGCGCCCGCGATTGGTGAAAAACAATATGTTGTCATGAGTGTTGGTGGTGAGAAGGTGGTCAACCGACTCTTCTTCTTTGGTGGTGACGCCGATCACCCCCTTGCCGCCGCGCGATTGCGAACGAAAAGTATCGGGCGGCAGGCGTTTGATGTAGCCGTCAGTGGTGGTCATGATGATGGTGGGTTCATTCGGTACCAAATCTTCCACCGTGAATTCTTTCACGCCATGCGCCACAATTTGCGTGCGTCGCTCTTCGCCGTATTTTTCTTT
>JAHJCN010000063.1 GCA_018812905.1 Patescibacteria group bacterium | reverse complement strand
TCAAAACCATATTCGCCGGCAATCATATTCGGATGAGATTCATCATAATTCTTGTAATAGCTATAATTAATAATTTCTCCTACTTTAGCCGGTAAGGTCGCTTGATAGCTCAAATTCGCCACCTTTTGCATCTGTACGGATTCTCTACCGCGGATCACCAAAAAAATACGGTCGGTGTCTTCAGTTTCCGGATCCGCGCTCAACCAAAATGTAACACTGGCCGAAACTCCTTTTTTTGCTTTTTCCAATTTGGAAAATTCGCACACTCTTTCGGCTTGTCGAATGGGACTCAAAATTTCGCAAAACGGAGGCCAAAAATTATATCGAATGGCCGAATAGCCCAGACCGGAGATTAACAAAATAAGAAAAACCGTGATGGCAAGAATAATTATCGCGAATTTAATAATTTTTATCATATATACTATTCTACACGCCATTCCAAGCTACGTGGAATGAACTAAACGTATTTTATCACACTATCATTGCAATTTACAGATACGATGTTTGATGTTAAGATAATCACACTATGAACTATTACTCAATTACCATTCTTGGCTTTATCTTGGTTTCTGTTGTTTTGTCTGCGATTTTATGGCGCGACCGAAAAAATGATTTGAACTTTTTTGGCAGGCACAAAAAACTTGCTCTGATTTGCATTTTGTTTTTATGTTTTGTCGCAATTACTGCTTTTTATACGCGATATATTGAACCAAACGCCATTCAGGTAAAAGAAATCACTGTTGGCGATGCTTTCATCAAAAAAAGCATTTCAATAGCCTTTATTGCCGATTTACAAATTAACAAATATACAAAACCCTCTTGGATCGAAAAAATATTCAAAGAAATGGATGCTATCAAACCTGACATTGTCATCTATGGCGGAGACATGATTAGCAATGAAGGAAATGCGTATGATCCAATACATATGGGAAGCGCGACTTACAATGGCGAAATTGAATACCTTCGCATATTCAAACCTTTGGTAGAAAAATATCCTTCATATTTTATTCTCGGCAATCATGAATGTGGAATTGGAAATTTGAGCAGATCAGATAGCCGGCGATGGACGGGAGATCTCGCAAAGGACGTCACAGAGGCTATGATTGCAATGGGTGCAAAGCCATTAATCAACGGACTTGATTGCCCGGAAGTAGATAATCAAAAAATTTGCTTCTTTGGCATTGATGACATCTGGCTTGGCACAATTAATTTTGAAGATCTGGATGGCTGGACAACGAGCACGCCCTTGATTTTTTTATCGCATAATCCGGATGGTATTTTGTATTGGCCGAAAGAAATAAAAAAACCGGATTTGGTATTATCCGGTCATACTCATGGAGGTCAAATTTATCTACCGTTTATTGGCCCTTTGGGCAATGCGGGGGTGGAACTTGGAAAAAAATATTACCGCGGCTTGAATTATTATGAAGATATTCCTATTTACACTTCAATCGGACTTGGAGAATCCGGCGGGCCTGTTAGGTTTATGTCGGCGCCAGAATTGACGGTGATAAATATTGCGCCATGACACGAAATTTTCAATTTCCAATTTTTAATTTTCAATCAATTTTCAAATACCAATTTGCAATTTTCAAATGTAATGTTTGAAAATTTCAACATTAGAAATTCAATGAAAATTAAAAATTGTAAATTGAAAATTATCACTACGGCTTCAATCTCCCAATCGTCCTAGGAAACGGAATGCATTCGCGAATATGCTCCGCGCCCGCAACCCAACGCACCGCACGTTCAAGACCAAACCCAAAACCGGAGTGCGGAACACTGCCGAACTTGCGCAAATCCAAATACCATTGATAGTCTTCCACACTCAAACCTTCGGCTTTAATTCTCTCCAAAAGCAAACCATAATCGTCCTCGCGCTGGCTACCTCCAATAATCTCTCCCCCGCCATCGGTAGCGATCAAATCATCATTCAAAACTCTGTCGGCGTTTTCCGGATCGCGCTTCATATAAAATGGTTTGATACTCTTTGGCCACTTTTCAATAAACACCGGTACTTCGGAATCTCTGGTGAGCAAACCCTCGTCATCGTTGCCTAAATCTTCGCCGTATTTTATATCGCTTCCCAGCTCATTCAATTTCTTTATTGCCTCATCATAGGTATAGCGTTTAAACGGAGCGTCGGCATTTTTTAGTTTTTCCACGTCGCGCTCCAAAATAGCCAATTCTTCTTTACAGTTTTCCAAACAATAGCGGATAATATGGCGCACAAGCCCTTCTTGAATTTTCAGGCTTTCATCATGTTCCACAAAAGCCGCTTCGGCGTCCATCATCCAAAACTCGGTAAGATGCCTTTTTGTTTTACTTTTTTCAGCTCGAAAAACAGGGCCAAAATCATAACAGCGACCAACTGACATGATAGCCGCTTCAATATATAATTGTCCGGATTGAGCCAAAAAAGCCGTGCCCAAATCAAAATATGGTACGGGAAAAAGCGTGGTGGTTCCTTCGCAGGCAGTGGGCGTAAAAATGGGAGAATCGGTACGAACAAAATTTTCTTGGTGCAAATATTCATTAATGGCTAAAGTAACGGCATCACGCACGCGCAAAATCGCCCACTGCTTTTTTGAGCGTAGCCACAGATGGCGGTTGTCCATGAGAAAATCCGGACCGTGATCTTTTAATGCGATGGGATAATCAACGGTTGCCTGCAAAATTTTAATCTCAGACACCTGAAGTTCATATACATTTTCCTTTTTTGGATGTTTCGCCACTTTTCCGGCAACTTCCACGGATGATTCTTGTGTCATTGCTTCGGCATTTTTCCAAACTTCTTCGTT
>JAHJCN010000062.1 GCA_018812905.1 Patescibacteria group bacterium | reverse complement strand
TGAAAAAAATAGGATGTCGTCATAACCGTTATGCAAAGTGACCATGATCAGTCTGTGTGGCTTGCCGCCAAAAGCTTTTTGCAAAAAAGCGTTGGCGGAGAATTAACGATTGCGCAAAACTACTGATATACCAACCCTTCAAATTTTAATGTTAATATAGTATAATTCTATCATAAAATGTGGAAACAGCAAGGGGTCGTGGATCCACATTCTGCTAGGTAGGTTGTTCTTGATATTTTATCGAATCTCATGTAGAATGCTCAGTTATGTGGTACGAATCTCAAAAACCCATTATTGCGCTTGCGCCCATGGCTGACATGACAGACAGTCCTTTTTGTTGTGTCTGTCGTGAAGTGGCAGGGGATGATTTTGTGATTTTTAGGGAAATGGTGAGTTCCGAGGCAATTGTGCGTGAGAATCAAAAGACTCTCAAAATGTGTGAATTTGATGAGGTGGAAAGACCGATTGTTATCCAGCTTTTTGGCGCTAGTCCCGAGATTATAGCCAAGACCGCAAAAATTGTTGTTGAAAAATTTAGTCCGGATGGAATTGATATTAACATGGGCTGTCCGGTGCCCAAAATCACCGGCAAAAATTTGGCCGGCGCCGCTTTGATGAAAGATCATGAAAAGGCGGTTGAAATAGTGAAAAAAATAAAGGCGGAGAATTTGAATGTTCCGGTGTCCGTGAAAACTCGGTTGGGTTGGTCAAAGCCGGAAGAGATTTTGGAATTCGCGCCGAAGTTGGAAGAAGCAGGAGCGGATTTAATCACCATTCATGGGCGCACAAAAACGCAAGGATATTCCGGACAAGCGGATTGGGGCATGATCGCGCGCGCTAAACAAGTTATTTCTATCCCAGTGCTGGCCAACGGAGATGTTAAATCACCGGAGGACGCGCGAGTATGTTTGGCGCAAACAGGCGCGGACGGCGTAATGATCGGCAGGGGTGCCTTGGGAAATCCATGGATATTGAATGACATACTAATTGCGAAAGATACGAAAGTACGAAATATTAACGAAATTATTGGCGTTGTTTTGCGCCACGCCAATTTGCATTTGGAAAGATATGGAGAGAAATCAATGGTAACTTTCAGAAAACACTTAGCTTGCTATTTTTCCAATGCTGTCAACAAGCCACGAGTGACAGGATTGAAGGAGTTTAAAAAAGAACTGATGAAAATCAGCTCCTTGGATGAGTTGGCGATGGTACTGAGAAAATTAAAAAAATTTTAATTTTAGCATTACGATAAAAAATTCCACTATATCTTTTTTGTTAAGCTTGGAAGATCCTTTTGTCCTATCCCTGAAAATTACCGGTATTTCAACAATAGTAAATCCATTTTTTTGCGTTCTAAAAAGCAATTCTTCTTGAAAAGCATACCCATTGCTTTTGATTTTTTTTAAATCAATATTTTCCAACACTTGTCTTTTAAAACACCTGAAGCCGGCAGTCACATCCTTAGTTTTTAAACCTAAAATTGAGCGAGCGAACCACATAGCGCTGTCGCTCATTAATTTTCTTTCCCAATTCCATCCTTCGATTCCTCCGCCTGTAATTTTTCTTGATCCGATTGCCAAATCGGCCCCGTTTTGGCACACATTGAGCAATTTTGGAATATCAGAGGGATCGTGTGATAAATCCGCGTCCATTTCAAAAACATAGTCCGCGCCCAGCTCCAGAGCCATTTTAAAACCAGCGACATACGCAGAACCTAGGCCGAGTTTTTTTTCGCGTTCAATCAGGTGGATAGGGTGCGTTTTTTGCAAATTTTTTATCACTTCGGCCGTGCCATCTGGAGAACAGTCATCAACAAAAAGCAATTCCAGATTTGTGATATTCAGTGCAAATATTTTTTTCGTAAGAATGCCCGCATTTTCCTTTTCATTATATGTGGGAATTACAATTATGGTTTTCATTTTTAGGATTGTGTAAAAAGTATAGCCAACCCATTGATGCCTTTTTGAAAATTTTTTTAAAAAGGGGAAAGTGGAAAGAGGCGCCTCCCCAGATTTGACCCTGTCACTCGCCTGCAGTGCGAAGGCGCCTCTTTCCTATGTGAACGTATCATCTCACAACACTGGAGGGGAGTGGAGATGACACGGAAAGGACAAATACGCTTTGTGTCTGACGCCGAAAAAAAGCTTCCACCTTGGTTTTGTAATGCATTACGTCAAACAAAAGCGCTGTATATACTGTATTATTGTTGACGATAAAAAGCAATAGACAAAGATTTTGAACGGAAGGTGAACAACAAAACAAATTCTCTTATAAGAGAATTTGTTTTGTTGTTCGGGGACTTGGATTCGAACCAAGATATGCAGATTCAGAGTCTGCAGTCCTACCATTAGACGATCCCCGAATTTTGATAAACTACGATACGTAGATTCTCCGCCAAAGGCGGATGCGCCTCTGGCGCAAGAGTCTCGCGTCCTACCAATAAACGATCTCAAAATGCCTAATTGACAATCGGCTCACCGGTTGTTAAATCATCCAGCCATTTTTTGTCGACTGTTTTTAATTTGCTCCATTTCCATCCATATTTTTTAAATAGGGATGGTTTAATTATGTGATGTTTGGTGTTGTTCATAACCAGATATACGCGATTGTTGCCCTTGGCCTTTACAATGTATTTTGAGTAAGTAAACATCACTGTCGGCTCTTCGTTTGCTTTTCGTGTCTTATGGTTAAAGTCGTGCAAAGTGTCCATTACAATATCATATTTATAGCGATAGTCAAGACCCGAGTCGTGGTCGGCAGTGTCGTTTAATATGAATTCTCCAGTGTTGTCGTCAAAACCCACAATCACCATCATGTGATAATATGAACCCCCGGCTCTCCAGCGATGGTGCGGGTTGGCTAGTTTTTGGCCATGGTGCAATGATATGACCGGGCGTCCGGCGCGAAGTTCGTCTTTTATCTGCTCAAGTGTCGGGTTGCGGACAATCGTGGTGTCAAAGTCCATCATTGCGTCAATGATAATCGCGGTTCTTTCAGAATTGCTATCGGAGTTTGTGCCAAACACTTTGTTTTCATACGTAAAAATCGGCACCATCATTTTTTTGGAAGCCGAGATGCTGATTTTTTCCGTTCCTTTGTAGTATTGATCAACCATCACCATGCTGGCTTCTTCGCAAGCATTGCTCCAAGGGTTCATCCAAATTCCATCCGGAATTTCCGAAACAAAAGGAACTGGCAGATTTACAATTTCCTGTTCTATTTCTGCCCGTGTGCCTATTGGTAATAAAATGCAGAACAAGGCTATAATCAGGATTTTTTTCATAAATTTTAGATATAGATTCCGGATCAAGTCCGGAATGACAAGGAATGCAATTGGTTGTAAGTTATTGTCCGTGAACAGACAATTACACCACTTCACCACCGAATTGCGCGGCTAAATTCTGAATTTCACTTTCAGGTACGGTGCTATTTTTTTCCTCACTGTTTACTTCGGCTTTGATTATGATATTTTCCGAAAAAATTTCGTTCAAACAATCTTCGATCACTTTTTTGCTTTTCGGTTCTTCAACTTTTTCTTTGTGCAAGACAAACGGTACAGAGACGCGCAGTTTGTTTCCATCAAGCTTCTCCAACGAACACATTTTGAGAATGAAAATTAGGGAATGGTTGCTCTCTGAAAGTTTTTCAAGTATATTCGGCCATTCATTCTGGATTTGTTCAAAAGTGGTGGATATGGGATGTTTGTGAGTGATATCCGCGATAGCATTTTTGATCGTGGATGAAATTGTTTTTGTTGGTGCAGGGTTGTTAAGCGGTTTTTTTTCAGTAGGTTTATTTTCCGCAGTAATCGGATTTTGTTTTTGTTCATTATCTGAATTAATATTTTTTTCCTCTCCGCAAAATTCCACAGCCAAAAGTTCCAAGGGAAGCTGGGGGATGGGGGAGGACTTGATTTGCGTTTTTCGCAACATGGCTTTTTCAATCATGGCGACAAGCCTGTCGGAAGAAATATTTTGCGACAATTCTTTTATTTTTTTATACACTTCTTGGCTGTAATCTGTCGCGTTGTTTAAGGTCGCGCCCGATTGTCCAATAATCATCAGGCGTAAAATTTCCAAAAGGTCATGCGCGAATTGGTCGAGGCTTGCTCCGCTTTCGCCCAGATGATTCACCGTTCTTATGGCATCCCCGGCATTTTTTTGGATCAAGCATTCCACATAATTGAGAACGGTTTCCGCGTCCGCGGTAGGCAGAATCATCTGCGCGTCTTCGGTTGTAATTTTTTTAATGTTTAATGAAAATATTTGACCTAACAAGCTTTCGGCGTCACGCAAACATCCGTCGCTTTTGTTGATTATTCTTTTTAAAACATCCTTATCAATTTTTACTCCTTCGGATTTTGCCAGTTCTTCCAATCGTTTCAACATGTCATCAAATTTTATTTTTTTGAAATTAGATCTTTGACAGCGCGAGATTACCGTATCCGGCAATTTGTGTAGTTCAGTGGTGGCCAGAATGAAAATCGCATGAGCGGGTGGTTCTTCCAAAGTTTTCAGAAGCGCGTTAAATGAGCTGTTGGACAACATGTGCACTTCATCGATGATAAATATTTTGAATTTGGACGCGGTGGGTTTGAATTGCGCGTTCTCAATGATGTTTTCGCGCACGTTATCCACTCCGGTTTGCGAGGCCGCGTCAATTTCAATCACATCAATGCTTCGCCCGCCGGTGATTTCCTTGCATGACAAGCATTCTTCGCAAGGTTCAAATTTGCCATCTTTTCTGTTTTGACAATTCATGGCCTTGGCCAGCAGGCGGGCGGTGGTCGTTTTTCCCACTCCGCGCGAACCTGAAAAAAGATAGGCCTGCGCTACACGGCCCATGGAAATTTCATTGGTGATAGTTTGGATTATGTGAGTTTGCCCGATGACATTTTCAAAGGTCTGGGGGCGGTATTTGCGGTATAGGGTTGACATAGAAATGTAAAGATCAAAATGTAAAATTGGGGTGTCGCTTCGCGACTATTGTTTTAAAACTATCCGCAAAGCGGATACAATAATTTTGCATTTTGATTTTTTATAGTGTTGCTTCGCTCAATTCCTCCGTGCTTGCTTTAATCACCTCGCCCAGCTGTGCCCGTTCCATAATCTCGGCTTCCACGATTTCGCGCGGACGGCCGTATTTAAGCCTGGAAAGCTCTTTAATGGCCGCGGCCAGCTCCTTGTTTCCCGGGGTGGGTGGCGGTGTCATCATATTAAACGGCTTTGCGGCTGTATTGTCAATAAGAAGCTTAATATAGGCGGTATATTGCTCTACGTTGACCAAATCATAGGCATTAAACACCGGCGCGAACTCTTTTTGCAGAATTTCGGCATCTTCCACGCCAATGCGGAAGGTGACAATGGTGCCGGCATTGCCGAGCACGGCATCTCGCACCGTATTTTTCCCTTTGTTGTCCACCAGCTGATTTAAATATTGATGGGCGATAATAAGCTCCAGGCGGTATTTGCGGGCTTCGGAGAGAATGGTGGCGATGGAATCGGTGATGAAGTTTAGGAACTCGTCTATATACAGATAGAAGTCATGGCGTTCTTCTTCTGGTAATGAGGCGCGCTCCAGTGCGGCCATCTGCAATTTGGACACGATAATCATGCCCAACAAGTTGGCGTTGATTTCACCCACCAAACCCTTGGATAGGTTCACAATCAGAATTTTCTTTTTGTCCATTACTTCGCGGAAATTAAAACCGGATTTTGATTGTCCCATGATGTTCCTCACCATGGAGTTTTCCACAAAGCGCCCAACTTTGGAAATCAAGTAGCCTAACATTTCCGATTTGTGAAAATCCGAAGTCTTGGCCATTTCTTTATTCCAGAAAGCCAGTACAACGGGGTCGGTAAGTTTTGCTTTCCATTCTTCCACAAACGCGTCATCCGTGAACATACGGGGCACTTCGACAATGGTGCCCGGATTTTCCATGTCCGCCATGAGGGTAAGCATCACGTTTCTCATCTGATGTTCAAACATCGGGCCAATCATGGAGGGGTCGGTAACCATTTTATAGAAAATAGAGATCATCTCTTGCGTGGCAAAATCTTTTTGTTCTTCTGTGTGGACCTCCAAAATATTGAGGCCTATAGGACGATCAACATCGGAAGGGTTGAAATATATCACATCATCCGCCCGTTCTTTTGGCACGTGTTGTAATACGTATTCGGCGAAATCGCCATGCGGATCAATGACGCAAACTCCTTCGCCATTTTGAATGTCTTGAACGGCCAAATTTTCCGCGAATACCGATTTGCCTCCGCCTGATTTGCCAATAATATACAAATGACGACGACGATCATCGCGTTTCATGCGCACGATTGTTTCTTCTCCTCTGTATACCGATCGACCCAAGATCACGCCTTCGGTGGGCATGTTTGTGGGCGGTGGCGCTTTGCGCGCGCCGAGCCAGTTGATGTGCGGGGTTTCGGTGGTGGCCAGGGGCAGGTGCCAAAACCCGGTCAGCTCTTCGGTGTTGAGCACCATATATTTGTTTTCGTACGGAGTGCGATAAATGGAATCTTTGATTATTTTATTTGGATTGCTGGGCACGGCCGCCCCGAAAGAATTGCCATAGCGATATATGTTGTATTGGCTGAAAGAATTGATGATATTTTGCAAATTCATTTTTGCCTTTTCTTTGGAATCCGCCGAGCAGATCAGCCGGATGGTCGTTTCCAACCCGCCGCGGCTGATTTTTTCTTCCATATTTTTCACCATTTCTTCTTCCATTTGTGTAAGTCTGTATGCTTCAGTGTGCTGTTGTTTGGCCGCATCTTTGTCTTTGGGAAACACGGTTTTCTTCCAGCGATAAAAAGATCGAGTCAAGAATCCGCGCTGGGCCACGTATTCAAATTTTTGTCCTTCGCGAATGTCGCGCACCATGCGCACTCCTTGTCGTCGCCATTTTGGTGATGCCGGTCGAACGATGTATTGCACCAACGCGCCCTCATTTTCCAGAATTTTACTTAAAGGATTCAAGACGGAAAGCATGGGGTCGCTATCCATTTTTTTGTAGGTTTTAAACGGGAAGGCTGGTTTGAATTTTGACCAGATATACGCGCCCACAATATGGCTTTTTGGTTTGAAAATATTGTAATCCACCTCTTCGGAAATTTCCGCGTGTGGATATTGGGCGTGAATTTGTTCTTCGATGAATGATCTGTACTTGTCGGGAACGGCCACATAAAAACTGATTTTGCTATCCTTCACCACCAGCTCAAAGGATATGTGATCATTCCGGCCGCGCAACCACGCCAAAAGGCCGGATTCTCTTTTTAATCCGGCGACAGAAGAAAACAAAGATTCGGATACGGCGATTTGTTCGCGTATTTGGTTGATGTTGTCTTCAACGCTTTGCTGTTGTTCCTTCTTTTTTTCCTTCGGAACTTTGATTAGCAGAATGGCGCGGTGAAATGCTTTGCTTGGCTGATGATGTGTTTGCAGAATGGCGCGCAAAATATAGAGCAGGCCGGTGAACGCGACAAAAACAACGCCGATAAATACGATCAGCGAAAAAAACGGACTTGCGCCCAAGCTGTTAATAATGGTGGCGATAAGTGTTGTTATTTCACCGGAGGAGTCCATGGTTATTATAGTTCAGTTCTTTTTGAAAGCAGAATGATTTTGTCTGTTTTAATTTTAGCTTCTTGTTCCAAGAAAAATTTATTAATTCCCGGAAGCATGCGAAGCCATTCTATTATCAAGCGCAGGATATTTTTTACTTTTACATGCGAAGCTTTTAACAGGTCGCGGATTTTGTATGCCGTTTCTTCTCCTTTTATTTTAAATTCCTGTTGAGCGATAGGGGAGAGGGTGGTGAAGAAATCTTTGAGATCCTCTTCCATTATTTTTTCAATTTTGATTGTTACCGGATCTTTTACTTGCGGAATGACCGGCTTTTTTCGAGGCGTGGGCGGCTGTTTTTTGGGAGCGGCTTGTTTTTCCGGTCTTGGCGCCGTCGGCTTTTCAGTTTCGCCTTCTTCGCCGATCCATTCTTCTTCGGTGGTTTCAGCCACGCCCAAATCTTCCGTCGGAGCATTTTCCAATGGAGATTCTTCGGCGTTTATGGTTTTTTTCACCTCTTCACCTATTGCCATATTATAATGAATAGTATATCATATTTGGCTGTGGATAGGAAATATGATATAATGTTTAATATGAAAAGCAAGTACATCCGAGAAATAAAACAAAACGGATTGGTTTGGGTTAACGTTTCCAAGCAAGCGGAAAAAGAGTTAAGGGAGGTTCAAAAACGGTTTGGTTTTGAAGATCAGGATATAAAGGAGAGTTTGCCCCCATTTCAGCGTCCTAAAATAGTGAAGCGCGATGGCTACTATTTTATGATTTTGCATTTTCCGGTTTTTGATCGCGAAACAAGGCGCCTTGGTTTCACCGAGGTGGATTTTTTTCTAACTGGAAGTTTTTTGGTTACGGTTCATGATAGCAAGCTCATCACCATAGAAAATTTCTTTAATGATTGCGCTAAAAATTTAAAATTGCGAAAAGAGTTTTTTTCAGGCACGGCCGTACACGTTCTATTTGAACTTTTGAGCCGTCTTCTGGACTGTATTTTTCCCATCCTGCTTCATGTTAATGATGATATAATAGCTAAAAATGAACTTACATCCGGCCAAAGGGTAACCGTATCAAATTTTAATCTATCTAAGATCGCATCAATACGATCAGAATTTGCTCTATAATAAGCTTCGTTAAACGCAATTCGACTGCCACCCT
>JAHJCN010000132.1 GCA_018812905.1 Patescibacteria group bacterium | reverse complement strand
TGGTCTCAAGTCGACTCTCTTTGCCAATCTGTTTTTTCAGTTGAAGATATGACAGAAAATTGGGATAAATGGCAGAAAATCTTGGTGAGTTTTTCTAAAGACAAAAATATAAACAAACGTAGAGCCAGCCTTGTTTTACTTACTGCACCAGTCCGTCAATCAACAAACACTGAATTTTCTGAATTGGCATTTATGCTAATTGATAGACTTAAAAACGAAAAGGGCATTTTAATAACTAAAGCAATATCTTGGTTGTTAAGAGATATGGTCAAAAACCACAAAAATGAAGTTGCTACTTATTTAGAAAGAACCCAAAACGAGTTGCCCAAAATAGCATTTAGAGAAACAAAAAGGAAATTAGAGACAGGAAGAAAATAACATTCAATCTCTTGTCAAAGCCCACTTTTCTTTCCAACTCTTGGGAACAGGACAAGGAACTTAATTTATATCTTAGATTATGTTGTTGCCTTGTTATTTTTAAACCTAAATTTTTGCAAATCAGCAATTGCTTAAAAAAACCAAAATCGAGCAAACTTCCAAAAATTTTCTCTTATACTATCAAATTTTTTCCAAAGATGGAGAAACTACAAAGATAATCAGTTGTTAGCCAAGCTGCATCAATGGTAGTAAATGTTGGTAGGGCGATAAAGTATAGTTTTAAAATATTGTTCATAGTTTAGTTTAATATCCATATTGAGTAATTAAGTACTGTTGCAAAGCTTACCCACAAGATATATGGAATAAGAAGGTAAGATGCCTTTTTATTGATTTTCCAAAATAACTTGATTAAATACGCAATCATTGTCCATAAAATTATTATGATTAATAGTGCTAAAGCTATGTTTTTTAGGCCAAAGAAAGCTATTGACCAAAGTGAATTGAAAACTAAATGAACTACGAAAAGTTGTACCGCAGGCTTGACATTTTTAGTATGGAAACCTTTAGACCATACTAAATATAAAGATATTCCCATTAGAGTATAAAGTGCTGTCCAGACAGGTCCAAATATCCAGCTAGGTGGATTGAAGTTTGGTTTTATTAGCGTCGAGTACCATCCAGGAATGGCAGGAGTTGTTGCAAAGGCGCCAACGAATCCTGCCAATTGAGAGAAAACTATTGATAAAATAAGCAATTTTGGCTTTTTAATTTTCATGTATTCAGTATAACATTTTGTGTGTTGTATATAATTTTGAATATAAAAATTCATGATTGAATTTATCTTAGTCTAATTTAGATATTAACAAATATTTAGTAGCTGGACCTCTTCCATTTACTTGTAGAATATTATTTTTTACCAAACCTATTAAACGTCTTTGCGTCGTTCTTTTGGTGGCAGATAAAATACTTATCGCCTCGTTAACGTTGATAGATCCAAATTCGTACACATAATCTAAAATTTGCAGTTCATCTTGATTTAACCTAAGCGGTTTTCCGCTATCCTCCATGACTCGTCCCGCTTGAATATAATGAGAAACACTTTTTACTGATTGTAAAAAACCTTTTGTAAAGAAATCTATGAACTCCGTTAAATCCGCCTCCATACGATCATCAATAGACACAAAAATATAGTGGATTAATCCAGCCAGTAGTACTGGGTGGTAATGTTGTTTCTTGTGTTGGATAGATACCCACTTAAGAAAACTACTGATTAGTTTTGGTAAATAATCAGTATCAGGACCTGTATATTGAACAATTTCTTCTCCATCAATTTCATCAACAATATAAATGGGTCCTAGTCTCCAAATACCAACCTTTTTGTCAGGTAGTAAACCTGCCATCAGTATTTTGTGTGCATGTTGGATTTGTTTAGATGATATCAAGTCATCAGATTGTTCTTTATCAAGCCAGTCAAGCGCTTTTTTGTAATTGATTACTTCCTTAATAGCATAATCTGGAGCTGTAATAGTATTACCATGAAGGATATTCTCTACTTGTTGTTCATTTAATGGATTTCCTTCTATGGAGGTAGAGCTATGAACGGATTCAACAGTAGCTCTAAACCTTAGTTGGATTTCTAATTCAGGAAGAATTGTTGCTTGATCAACAAGCGTTTTATGCTTTTCGATCTCAGCAATTCTATATTCGTGCCAATATCATGCCAAATATTGTGCCAATAAAATAAAAGTCAGTTCGCGGTTTGATTTTCACATCGGGGTATGTGTTTTTTTCAGAGGAGAAAATGTTGATGACCCTTCATTGTAATATTTCGAACACTTTGCTAAATGAAGTAGTTGAGGCAATTAGAGATTTGATTAGATAGAACCTTATTGTCAAGCTAAAGGAATAAAAGTAATAACCCAGCAGTTACTCCAAATATTCCAATCATCTTTTTTAGTGTTAATTCGTCTTTAAAAAAGAAAGAAGACATTAATGTTAATAATGAAATTGAGGCGGCATTAGTAGCGTTAACATAGCCAACATTTGGTGCAAGATTAAATGCAACTTGCATAAAGTAATTGAAGCTCGAGCCAAATAACCCAATGAATAATAGAGTAACTATTTGAGGTTTGTTAATTTGAAAAATATTTATTTTCTTT
>JAHJCN010000061.1 GCA_018812905.1 Patescibacteria group bacterium | reverse complement strand
TTCTTCTCCGTTTTCATTAAAAAATCTGGTGCGATCGTAGACGCCTTCTTTTTTCCAGATGCCTTTTATAATTTTTCCATCGCGCAAAACTCGAGCCTCTCCTTGGCTCACCGTTTCAATGGCGCGGCGTCCCACTTCATCCAATATTTCCACGGACACAAATTGCACCAAAATATTTTCCGCGGAAATCTGATCGTTTTTTTCCAGATGCGGCTTACCGTTCATCTGGCGTTCAAACGTATTATCCAATGTGTTGAATCTCCAGCCCAATTCATAACCCGGAGCGTATTTTATCAATATTTCTTTAATGTCCACGGCTTCAATTCCATCCGGAGCCGCTTCATTAAACTGCCACCCCTGCCATTCTTTGGCGGTTCTTGCCGCACCTTTGTTGCTCCATAGCTTTTGCCAATTGCCGGATTTGATAAATAAATTATGCGGCGCGTCGCGCAAATTATCGCGCCAATAATATCCGCCGTTATAAAATTCATTGGCATCAAAAATATTTTCTTGCTTGATTAAATCCAACGCGGCCGGAGAACCGCCGCAGTGCATATACAATGCATCTCCATATTCACGCAACCAATCCAAAAAATACGGCCTCGCGCTGCGTACCGGCCCGACTTTTTCAACCTCGGAATTTTTGGTATATATGGCCATAAAACGAGTGAGTCCGCCTTCCACCGGAACCTCATACACCACGGGAGCATCCTTCAAGCCCACTTGCGGCCATGCCACCGGATGATTATCAACCATCACGGCGATTATATCCGTGTGTTCTTCGCCTTCATTCACCACCTGCCCATCCAGCGGACTTCTTTTTTCCCACGAAGATTGCTCCGCACTCTCTTGCAACCCCTTCCATTTCATGGTCGTGCGCGGAATGAGCGAAAACAATAAAAAAATGGCGAACAAAAACAACAGACCCGCAAAAACAAATGGGTAGCGATCGTGCGTGCGTTTAATATAATTGATAATCTTTCTGTGCATAGCAGATTAAGTTCGCATAGAAGATATTCTACCACAAAAAACAAAACACAGAAACATTGGCTTCTGTGTTTTTGTATCGTATAAATCTATTTCTTTTCTTCCACCTTGGCCGGAGTCTCGGACGAAATTGCACCTTCCTCACCTTCCTCATCTTCTTTCTTCTTTTCAGCCATTTCAATCTTGGAAACATCCACGGATTGCGCGGCTTCTTCCATAGCCTTGATTTCCTCTTCCGTGATAGCCGGTTGTACCTTGGCCACCAACGCTTCGCCATCCGGAGAGATAATCTTAATGCCAGCCGGCAATTTCAAATCTTTTACCTTGATTACGTCGTCAAACGTTTTCAAAACGGAAATATCAATGTCAATATGTGACACTAAATCATTAGGCAAACATTCCACCTCAACTTCGCTCAAGGTGGTAACCAGTGTACCGCCAGTTTCTTTCACGGCGCCGGATTCTCCCACATAACGCAAAACCACATTAGCCATCAAAATTTTATTCATGTCAATCAAACGAAAGTCCACATGGATAACACGTTCGGACACCGGGTCGTATTGCACATGTTGCACCAAAGCCTTACCCACGTTCTTGCCATCCAGATTCAAATCAATCAAACTGGATTCACCTGTTTCTTTGAACAGCTTGATGAACTCCGGCAAATTTAAATCAATGGAAACGGCTTCTTTGCCGGCGCCATAATACACGCCCGGCAACACACCGGATTTACGCGTCTTTTCTCCTTTTTCTGTTCTCTTCACGGCATTCAAGATAAAACTCATACAGAAAATTAATATTTATATTTAAAATTTATTTACTCGCTCGCTCGAAAAAACAGACGAGCTTGTTTATTTCTTCACTTCGAAGATAAATTGATCGGTGTTTATTAAGTCATGCCCTTCCAACACCTCGTCCAAAGTGATTTCTCTTGCGCTGTATAGACGAGAGGCATCTTCAAAACTCAGATCCGTTACCATGCCAACCGAACTCAACCCCTGACCCATTATCATAATCATAAAAAGCATAGAACTTTGGCATTTACCGCAACAAATATGCACCAAATTAGCGCTCTCCTTTTTCGCAAACAAACGCGCATGCTCGGTTTTGTATTCGGCGCTGCAAATCGGGCATTTGCCAACAATTTTCAAAGCTTCCCGCCAAGAACCGGGTTGTTTTTTATTAATTGGTAACATACAAAAAGCAGGCTTATAATAATAGATTTTACGAAAAATGTCAAGATTAAGCCTAGGTTATTATATCATACACAAAAAAAATGGCCATAATGGCATATTTTTGGGGATGGGGCACGGAACGCGCCCCTTAGGAAAAGCGTTGGCGGGCATGACTCCTATCAAGGTGAGGCTCGTGGAATTTCACCCAATGTTGCCGAGCAACAGTATAGGCGAGCTGGTGGGATTCGTCGGTAGGATCTGATTCTTTAGCCGGTGTCGGACCATAGCATTCAAGAGTCAGAACTATCTGCCCCGCTTCTTGCTTGGTCTCAACGCCCACAATGTCACACATGCGCTCTGTTTTGCATGTGGGACAATACACGGCAAAAGGCCAATACTTTTTCATTTGCACCTCCGTCAAAACTTTTCAAGAAAGATCTGAGAATATATTACATCATTTACCCCAAGAAGCCAAAAAGATACCCACAAAAACCGCCGTTACGCCACAAAGCGTTGTTTTGCCTAAAAAAATGGTCTCAAAATGCCGAGGCGCAAATTAAATTGTCCCATGAAGCGGTGGATTTTCATATTTTTTTTTTTTCTCTTTGAAATTTAATGGCAAACCTATGCGCTTCGTCGCGCGTTTGAATTAGGATATTTTTATTATTTTCCACCCAATCCAAGATTGTATCTTTTTGGGGTGCGGATACAAAAAACTCATTTTTCATTCTTTTTGGACCTTTGGCAATACCAACCACCGGCGTCAAAATCTGCTTTTCGCGTAAAATTTTGACTACCCTGTTCACTTGAGGCTTTCCGCCGTCGATCAAAAAAATATCGGGCATCGGCCATTCGGAATGTTTGAGCCGCCTTTCAATGATTTCTGCCATACAATCCACATCGCTTTGCCCAACCACTGTTCTGATTGTAAACTTTCGGTATTGAGATTTTACCGGCCCATTTGCGTCAAACACAACCATACTGCCAACCTTTCCGCTTTCGCCTAGATTGGAAATGTCATATCCTTCAATCCTATATTCTTCTTTGGAAGGACGGCGCATTTGAGGTATTTCTATAAAACTTTTATTCAACAACGCGATGTCCCGTATTCTTTGCAAGGCACCGAGTTGGTTTCTCAATCTTGCGGCTTCTTCAAAATTTCTCTCATTCGACGCTTTCTTCATTTGCTTCTCCAATTGCTTGATCAGCCTTTTTTTGCTACCACCAAGAAATGCCGTCAAAGGCGCTATAACTTTTTTCTTATAATCTTTGGATGTAATTTGTCTGGCGCAAACCCCCAGACACTGCCCCATCTGATAATACAAGCAAGGTCTTTTTTGGTTTGGTTCGCAGATGGAGATGCTAAACAATCTGCGCAATATGCGAATCGCTTCTTTTGTGTTCAAACCCGGATAAGGACCAAAAATTTTCGCATATTTTTTCTCAATCAATTTCAATTCATGCTCTCGCACCGGCACCAATTTTGGAAACTCATCATTTGTGACGCACAAATAATTCCAACTCTTGTCATCCCGTCCCAAAACATTATATTTAGGCAAATATTTTTTAATATATCGCGCTTCCAGAATTACCGCCTCTAAAACAGAACCGATTTCTGCGTGACTTATCTTTTTCACTTCATGAATCATTCCCTCTATAGGCCGGGAGATCGGGACTTGCTCGGCGCAACGAAGCGAAGACGGAAAATAACTCCGCACACGATCGCGCAAAGACGTGGCCTTGCCGACGTATATCACTTCATTTTGAAAATTATAAAACAGATACACACCGGGTGCGTCTGGCAAATTTCTAATTGTATCAGCGAATCTGTTCATACTTATACTAGCGCTCTCTTTAAATAATGCCCGGTAAAACTTACGGTGGATTTTCGCGCAACTTCTTCCGGCGTTCCGCTTGCAACCACTTCTCCCCCTCTGTCCCCGCCTTCCGGCCCAAGATCAATGATCCAATCCGCGTTCTTTATTACATCCAAATTATGTTCAATGATCAATACAGTGTTCCCCTGTGCCACTAAACGCTGAATAACAGCTAATAATTTCTTAACATCATCATAATGCAGACCTGTGGTCGGTTCATCCAAAAGATAAAGAGTTTTGGTTGTGCCGCGTTTAGCCAGTTCACGAGATAATTTAATTCGCTGTGCTTCACCGCCGGAAAGAGTTGTGGCCGACTGACCCAAAGTGAGATAGTCCAGACCCACTTCATTTAATATTTTCAGTTTGTCGTAAATCATTGGAATATCTTTGAAAAACTCTTCCGCTTCTTCAATGGTCATGGCCAAAACATCGGAAATGTTTTTGTCTTTGTAATATACCTGTAAAACCTCTTGAGTAAACCTCTTGCCTTTGCAGACATCGCAAACTACCTGCACACTCGGCAAAAAATGCATTTCAATTTCCAACATGCCCTTTCCTTCGCAATGCTCACAACGCCCGCCCGTGCTTCGGTGTGATCCATCCGCAGGCGGAGCTGAAGGAACATTGAAACTGAATTTACCGGGTCCAAAACCGCGCACGCGAGCTTCTGTCGTGGCCGCGAACAATTCACGAATATGATCAAAGGCCTTGGTATATGTGGCCGGGTTTGATCGACTGGTACGCCCAATGGCATTCTGGTCAATTGTAATTATGTTATCAATATATTCCGTGCCTAAAATTTGTTTGCACTTTACTTCTTTATCAATGCGAAATAACCTGTTTATCACCGCGCGACGCAAAACATCGTGCATGAGCGTGGATTTTCCCGAACCGGAAACGCCGGTGAGGCACACCAAACGACGCAAGGGAATTTCTACGTTCAAATTTTTCAAATTATGCTCAAAAGCGCCTTTAATTTTTATTTTAGGCGTGGAACTATCCACGTTTCTCCTTTGCTCCGGCAAATCTATTTTAACTTCACCGCGCAAATATTTTCCGGTAAGAGATTTTGCAGCGTCGCCAATTACATTACAATTGCTGTCATCCCCGTGAAAACGGGGATCCACGAATCGGACAACGCCTGGATTCCCGCTTTCGCGGGAATGACAATCACATGATTTTTTCGCCCCTTTGGGACTCGCAATGATATTTATCAAATCAGAAGTAGACCCCGAATACACAATTTCACCTCCGTGCTTCCCCGCTCCAGGACCAATATCCACAATCCAATCGCTTGTTAAAATAGTATCCTCATCATGCTCAACCACGATAATGGTATTTCCCGCATCACAGAGATTGCGCAATGTTTTTACCAACTGATCA
>JAHJCN010000060.1 GCA_018812905.1 Patescibacteria group bacterium | reverse complement strand
TGATTTTTACGAAAAATTTGAGGAACAGTTAATCGGCGCCACTTACATCAAAAATCATTTTGGACCCACGCCAGTTGAGTTTAAGATTATTGTTGATGATATGATTCAAAAGGGAGAAATCATGAAAGTGGAAGGAAAATATTTTAATTATCCACAACGAAAGTATTTACCCATTCGTGATCCTGACTTAACGAAATTAAAAGATGCGCGCGAATTGCGTCACATCGATGAGGTGATAGCAAGATTGGGCGATAAGAACGCCATAGAATTAAGCGACTATTCTCACGAAGACACTCCATGGCTTATCGCTAAAGAAAATCAGCCGCTCGATTATGAGGCTGTGTTTTACCGCACACCTAAAACTTCCGTGAGAAATTATGACGAGCATAATTAATTATTGCGAAACGCCGGGATTTCAAAAAGATTTCAAGAGATTGCATAAAAAATTCAAGTCACTTGGAGAAGATTTGGAATTAGTAAAAATTGCAGCGATCGAGCTTTTTCATATCCAAAAAAGAAGTAATTTGAGTGTTTTTCCAATCCCAGGCTTTTGTACGGAAACTATTCAGGTTTACAAAATAAAAAAATTAGCTTGCAGGGCTTTGAAGGGGCGTGGTGCAAAAAGTGGTATCAGAGTAATTTATGCTTTCCATTGCGTCAGTTCAAAAATTGATTTTATTGAGATTTATTTTAAAGGAGAAAAAGAAAATGAGGATCGTGACAGGATTCTGGATTATTTAAAAAAGTGATTCAATTTTATGTCCCAATACTACAACCCACAAAGAACCTCTCGGCTATACACCCCCAAAGCAAAAGAACCCTTCAAACTAAGCCGATCAAAAATAGAACTCTTCATAGAATGTCCCCGCTGTTTTTATCTGGACCGCCGTTTGGGCGTGGGGCGTCCGCCCGGGTTTCCGTTCAACCTGAACAGCGCCGTGGATAAATTGCTCAAAAAGGAATTTGATATTCACCGCGCAAAAAACAAGGCGCATCCGCTCATGAAAAAATATGGCATTGATGCCGTGCCGGTGGCGCACGAAAATTTGGATGCTTGGCGCCAGAATTTTGTGGGCGTGCAATTTTTGCACAAGCCGACGAACTTGATGATTACGGGGGCGATTGATGATTTGTGGGTGCGGTCGGCGACGGCAAACCCCTATTCGTCTCCCCTTGGAAAGGGGAGAAAGCCGGAATATATTGTTGTGGATTATAAGGCCACTTCCAAAGAGGAGGAAATTACGGAATTGAATCAAGGCTGGCAAATTGGGTATAAGCGGCAAATGGAAATTTATCAGTGGCTGTTGCGCCGGAATGGCTATAAGGTTTCGGATACGGGATATTTTGTCTATTGCAACGGCAAGACCGATCGCTCCGCCTTTGATGCCAAGCTGGAATTTGATATCGCGCTTATTCCCTACAAAGGCGATGATGGCTGGGTGGAAAAGGCGATAAAAGACGCGCATAAATGTTTGAATGGCTCCAAAATTCCGAAAGCCGGGGTGGATTGTGATTATTGTGCTTATGTTAAGGCGGTGAATAGCAAATAGTGTGATAAATGTTATAATTAATATCATCAATTTAAATTCTTAAGCTATGCAAATTTTTAAAACCCGCTCATTTCAGTGGTGGGAGATAGGTTTAATAAAAATTTGCCTACTTTCGCCGGGTATCATGTTAGGTCTGTATTTCTATAATTATCTCGTGGGTCTTTTGTGGCTTTGGTGGATGTTGTTCGCAGTGACCGCAATTTATTTTATTATTCGATTTTTGCGCGAATAAAAATATGCCCAAAGGAGGAAAAAGTCATATCCACATCCCTACGCACGAAATCCACGCAACTTTCGCACGCTCGTCCGGCGCGGGAGGGCAGAATGTGAATAAGACATCAACCAAAGTTATCGTGCGTTGGTCGGTTGGGCGGTCGCGTGTTTTGAGTCCTGAAGAAAAGGCGCGGGTGCGGGCAAAATTGGCGAATAGGATAAATAATTATGATGAGGTTGTGGTAATGTCCGAGGAAGAGCGTTCACAACCGCAAAATCGCGCGCGGGCAATTGCCCGACTGCAATCGCTGGTATCCCAGGCCTTGCGCGTGCCAAAGAAACGCCGGCCAACTCGTCCAACCAAAGCCTCCAAACTCCGATGGATTGCTTCCAAGATTTTGCGTTCGCGGGTGAAAGAGGGGAGACGGGCGCGGGAATAAGCCGTATTTTTTTGATTATCAAGTATAAAAATCGGAAATTTTGCTTAAATTTATATTTGACCACATAAGGAAAATAATCTATCATACACAATATTAAATAGGAGAAAATAATTATTGATATTCAAATATGGCCAAACTCATTTATCCGTC
>JAHJCN010000059.1 GCA_018812905.1 Patescibacteria group bacterium | reverse complement strand
GCGCCAAGCAATCCGCCTAAAAATAATCCCTTGTTGAATCGGCCCATAGAAATAAGATTAAATATTAAAAGACAAATTATTAATTTCCACAGGCTGCAGTGCCCGTATCCGCTCCAACTGCCGTTCCAAAACCCGCTTGCAATGCTGATTTACTAAGCGCTTGTTTACATTCCTCCGGTGGATTGTTGAAAGCTGCGCACACAGCCTGCTTCACCGCTTCCGGCGTTCTATCGGCCTGCACTTCAGAACCATTAACAATCAACGTTGGCGAACCCTGCACTCCATATTGATCGTTTAATTCCTGTTGTACGGGATACAATGGATATCGACCAGAAAGCCATGTGCTGGCGTCGTTGAATTTTGTTGTGATGCCGAATTTTTTATCCGTGGCCGTGAAACATTTATTCATTTTCACCTGATCCACCTTTGCGGTTGTCAGGCAGGCCTTGTAATCATCCTTGCCGACAAAACAATTCATATAAGCGAGAAATTTGTCTGGCTGTTCGGCTTGGATGCAGTATTGACGAGTGTTTTCGTCCAACTCAGTCTTTCCGTGCATGGCATAGCTGACAAATTTAATACTCAAATCGGCCCGTTTGCTCAAAAGCTGCATTACCGGTAAAAAGGCTTTTTCCATTTGTAGGCCATACGGACAATAGGACATCACAAAAAGTTCAGCTGTTGGCCGATCGCTTTTTGCCACAGAGTTTTCGTCGCCCTGGTTATCTACGATTTCAGCGCCTCCATTTTTAGCCGCAACATTTCCATTGAGAATGGCGATTACCAAAACGATAAAACCAATTGTGCAAAGCAACAATGCTCCCGCTACCACACCGCCAATGAGCGCCGTTTTTGGTTCAAGGTTGTCAAAAAAAGACTTCTTTCCTTCTTCCATATTAAACAACTTAATGATTAAAATTTGACCTGCGGAGGCTGTTCAGTTCCGACCACCGCTTCAAACATTTGTTTTTCTTTTTCCATTCCGAACATTGAAGCCAGCCATACTCCCGGAACACCCTTTGCCTTTTTATTATATGCCATTGCCGCATCGTTAAATCTTTTTCTCTCAACACTAATCCTGTTTTCAGCTCCTTCCAATTGAGTCTGTAAAGCTAAGAAATTTTCATTTGATTTTAACACGGGATAATTTTCAACCGTCACCAAAAGCCTGCTAATTGCGGAAGAAAACTCCCCCTGCGCCGCTTCAAACTGCTTAAACGCCACAGGATCTCTGAATGTTTCCGCGGATATTTGCATTTGGCCGACTTTTGCTCTAGCCTCTGCCACACCAAGATATACGGCTTGCTCCTGCGCGGCCACGCCCTTCACCGTTTCCACCAAATTCGGCACCAAATCATAACGTCGTTGGTATTGATTTTAACCTGCGCCCAGGCATTTTTGGTTTCCTGATCCAAGCTCACGAACGCATTATATTGACCGGCGAACCAGAGGCCAATCACGACTAAAACCAGCAAAATTCCGATAACAATATACTTCGTCTTCATATTTTGGAATAAATTAAATATTATGTAATTAATGTATTATAAATTTTCGCGAGGTTTTTCACCGCGCCATCTCTATCTACTAATTTTACCTCATTGGCGCTTTCCGTCAAGTAGACAACTGCACCTTCCATGCCAAATTCCTCTAACTTATCAACATCTTTCAAGTATTTTCTACCCTTTCCATCCATAAAATTATCAATTGATACGCATAACACTTTATCGGCAACAGAGAATAACTTCGGCAAATACCAATTGTTATACCATCTTAAATATATGGAAATTAAGTCAATGAATGGTATGTCGCGATAATATGTGATAAGAAAAGGCACGTTTGGGTTGTCTTTTTTCCATCTCAATATCTCGCCGGCCGCGCCCAGAAACGGACAGTGCAAATGTACAATATCAAATTCATGCAAATGTTTAATTGTTTCCGAAAAATTGACAGTACCAGAATAATGAGTAGCCGGAGCTTTTTCGCGCACTTCAACTCTTTCTTGTTTTGTTGGCATCGTATATTGCAGCGTGACTACTTCCGCCTCTTGCCCCAAACCAGTAAGGCCATCAACCAATTCGAAAACAACTGACTTTATATCATTAAAATATTCAAATGCGGAAGGGGCAATGTGAATGGTGCGCATATCTATATTTTTTTTGAAATAATATGAATATTCGGTGAAAGCCTGATGGACATAATTGTTGATTCGATAAAAATCAAACTATTGACAATCTTTTTTATATATATTCCAAATTGCCCAAGATAATTTTTCCGCTCTTCAAAATACTGTTCGTTGTTAATTTGTGTCCCGCCCTGTTTTTTTGAAGCTCTGTCCATTAAAAAAAATGATATCACTCCCACAAGTTGTCCGAGAATGTGGTCGCTGTATCGCAACTTAACAATCTGAAATCCATTTCCTTTTAGAGCCACAATGATTGATTCACGCGAGAAATAATTGATGTGTCCGGCATATTTTTTTGTCAGATCCTTTCCAATATTTACGGAGCGCAAAATTTTCCAGAATGATAACAGGTCATTTTCACAAGGGACAAAGCAATAAAAAATTCCATCTTTTTTTAAAACCCTATTGATTTCCGCCAACAGGCCATCCACATCTTGCGCATGCTCCAAAACATCAAAAACCAGCACCGCATCCAAACTTGAATCTGCAAACGGCAAACGAGCGGATTCGCTAACCGTGTATTCAACACCATCATTTAGCTTGTTTGCTTCTTCAACAGCCCTCCTGCTAACATCACAACCCAAACATTGCGCATCTGGAAGTGTTTTCTTGATAGCTCGAACAAACTGCCCGGCACCGCAACCCACTTCCAGTATTTTACTATTTTCCGGCAAATTTTTCAACGCGAAAAGAGCTTGGCGCAACCGAAAACTGGTTGGAGAACTCCACGCTAAATCGGCCTCTCCCCTACCCCAGATGGATTGTTCATAATTGAATGGCATAAAACAATGTTTCCAAAATTTCAATTTCAAAATCTCAAATTCCAAATAAATCTCAAAATCAAAATACAAATACTCTTTGTTTACAATTTAACGATAAAATATTATTTATGGCTTGTCTCCCTTCAGGAGGCCTCTCGCAGAGAGGTAATTTTTAATTTTGATAATTATAATTTTTCATAAGCTTATCCACATGTTTATCCCATCCAAAGTTTCTTGCAACGCCTTCTTTTCTTTTGATATCAGAACTTGTCGAAGCTAAAACTGAGCTTATCTTATTTACAAAATCTTCCACTGAACCTGGCCGAGCCAATAATCCATCAATGCCATTATTTATACGCGCGCGCAAGGCCGGAATATCACTGCCAACCACCGGCTTTCCGCAAGCCATGGCTTCGAGGGCGACAAGTGAAAATGATTCGGCGTCTGATGGGATGATAACGCAGTCTGCTATGTTATAATAATCAGATAATTTATTTACATCCGTGCAGTATCCTGCAAAAAAAATCTTATCTTTCAGAGCGGAATCCTGAATCATTTCTCTATACGCGGTAATTTCATAACCTCCGCCAACCACCAAGAGGGCTGTATTATCCAATTTTTCCACAGATTGAATGGCTATATCCAATCTTTTTACCTTCAATGCGTTACCAACAAACAGAATGATTTTTTTGTTTTCAAAGCGCCCCAGATTTAATTGTTCCAAACTCACCTCGTGAGGCCTAAAAACATCAAGATCGACGGCGTTTTGAATTTCGACAACTTTTTCCGGATAAATTTTTCGGCCAAATTTTGTTTGCAGAAGATGTTCTTTGTCAACCGCAATTACTTTCTCGGCTCCATTTAAAATTAATCGAGGGAAGATTATATCATATACTTTTTGCACGCAAAGCTTCGTAATCGTTGTGGGCAACGCATCCATGTGATAAGTGACGACATACTTTTGTTTGTTGAGAATTTTCGCGAACCACACCCACTCGGCGCCACCATAAAATGGATAATGGAGATGCGCAATATCAAAATTCTTTAATTTTGCAATGAGTTGGGGCACAAGTCCGGCATCGCCCAATCGAAGAATGGCCTTCAAATGCACAACCTTGAACGGCAAATCGATCTCTTGAATATTCGGATATTCCAAAGTAAACACGGTAACATCATGTCCGCGTTCGCTCAATATTTTAGCCTCATTGTAGCAAACGTTTCCCATTCCACCCACTTTGGGCGGAAAAGTGGAGACGACATGAGCAATACGCATATATTTTTACCTTGGATTAATTCTATTTTCTTTTGACAAATCTTGTTCGGATTCAAATTTCTCCTTATAATCCCCCAAGGCGATTTTTCTCGTCAATTTCGTGATGTCTTTGTTTATTTTCTGCGTTGAAACTGATATGCGGAATAGCATATAAAAAATAAGAGCCAAAGCCACATACATCACCAGATCCGCTCCGCGTCCGATTCCAACAATTCTAGCAAAGAAATAAGTAATGTCCGGTTTGGCGGTTAAAAAAGCGGCTATAATCCAAAACAAAATCCACGACATGGTGACGCCAGCCGAAATTTCATTAGCGCGATAGCGCAAAAAAACGCGCACCGAAGCGTAGAAAAAAAACGCGATCAACAATGCTTGAATAATTAAAATTTGCATAGGGTCAATGAAAAACGCTAAATAATAAATTGAAAATCGTTTTTAATCCACCGCCCACTCCTTGCCCGAATTTAAAGTATTGGTCCTCCACCGGGTGTTCAATGCATTTCAAATTATACTTCTTGATTTTATAGACAATTTCGGAATTGTGAGCCATACCATCTTGGGTAATGTCAATTTTCTCCAAAGCATTTCGACTCAGGACTCTAAAGCCATTGTGCGCATCCGTTAATTTTACGCCCGTTAAAACATGGTTGATTACGCGCGCGACAGGCAAAATTATTTTTTTCTTGAACCACGGCATTTTAGATCTGTTGTCCAAGAAACGAGATCCCAAAATCACGTCATATTCATTTTCTCGCATAAGCTTCAAAGCGTCTCCGATATCGGCCGGATTAAACTGCCCGTCCGCGTCAAAATGGACGACAATTCGCGCGCCTTTTTGAACGGCAAAATCATTTCCGGTTTGCAGAGCCGCTCCCTGCCCGCGATTCACCGCGTGTCGGAGGACTTTGGCGCCGGCTTCAAGTGCGGTTCCATACGTTTTGTCCGCGGAGCCATCATCCACCACAACCACATCCTTGTATCCATTCTCAAAAAGGCCGCGTACCACGCGACCTATATTCTTTTCTTCGTTATAGGCCGGAACAACAACCACAATCATATTCTTGAGATAAAAAATTTACTATATATACGAAATACGAAAGGTGCGAAAATACGAAAAAATCATTAGCACAATTTCGTATTTTCGCACCTTTCGTATTTCGTTACATTCACCCATTTCATTCGCTCGCCTGTAGCGCCAATGCCTCTCTATTCGCCGAGACATAGTCAACCATTTTATCCAAACCTTCTTCCAAACGCACCAATGGAAGCCACCCGAGCTTGTCTTTCGCGTAAGTTAAATCAGGCATTCCTTTTTTGGTTATAAACAGCATTGCCGGCTTGAATACGACTTGTGAGGAAGAATTTGTCAGTTTGATTATCTCGTTTGCAACATCAACATATTTTACGATGCTGTCACCGCCCAAATTCGCAACCTTAACATCAGCATCGCTCGCCATTAGACGAATAAGTCCATCCACGATATCGGTTACATAGCTAAGCGAGGTGGCGAAATTCTCATCGCCGTAAATTACCAAATCCTTGCCCTCTAAAGCATTGATAATAAAATCCGGAATCAATTGATTTTCAAACAGCTTCATTCTGGTGCCATAGGTTGTGAAAACGCGAGCAATCTTTCCGTCAATTCCGCGTGTTTGATTATAGGTCTCCACACAGGTCTCGGCAAATCTTTTGCCTTCATCATAACAAGCGCGCGGCGACAGATGGTCGATAATTCCAATATCCGTTTCCTTGAACACCTTTTTCTCGCCGGTGGCGTCGCCGTAAATCACTGAAGTTGATGTAAAGATATATTTGGCCTTATACTGCGACGCTATTTCTAATGTATTTATCATTCCCACTGAATTTGAAACCAAATTTTCTATTTTGGAATTCTCAAATTTCTTCGGACTAGTAGGACAAGCCAAATGATATATTTCTTGCACTCCCTGATATTTAATCTTAAACTTATTTAATTCGTCAAACTGCTCAAGCTTAAACGGTTGATTGACATCAAAATTTATAAACTCAAAATCAGGATATTGCAAAAGATGGTTAATGTTTTGCGAACTGGAATTGGAAAAATTATCAATACAAATCACTCGCGCTTCTTTAAGCAAACGCTCGCATAAATGGGATCCGATAAATCCTGCTCCTCCCGTCACCAAAACATTTTTCTTTTCAAACACATTTTTCATATTTTTATACACAAATTATCCGTCTCAAGACAATGCTTGATAGCGGCTTTTATATGCATTTAGTATAACATTACGACCTCCAAAATGCAATAATTTG
>JAHJCN010000058.1 GCA_018812905.1 Patescibacteria group bacterium | reverse complement strand
TTATTTTTTGTTGCGCGTGTTTTATATAATCTTTCACCTTGTCTCGAAATTGAAGGTGGGCTTTTGTATGGGGAGAAGCATCGGGATACTTTGTTTTTATAAATAATTCTTCTTCTGTTCCAAAATGATATAACGCATAGTCTCCCAATCGCATGATTTTTATCTTTACCTCTTCTAGGGTGAATGATTTCTCTTTTGCTAAATCAAGTAATCCATTGCAAATTTTGATGAATTCTTTGTGTTGCTTATCTATTTCTGCAACACCTACAGAATATTTTTTTGTCCAAGCGAATTTTTGATGCATATTTTTGATATGAATAGATTAAATAATTATTTGTTGTAAATCTATTTTAAAGCATTTATCAATAAATTTCAAGGCGCAAAGCCTGGCACGTGGCGGTAATCCTGTAAGGTGCGACACGATTCGCAACAGGTTACACGTTGCACGTTACACATTTCACGCGCACGGTCTTGACAAAAAGCGAAAAATGCGCTAAAATGCGCCTGTTTTTAATCATCGCGATTATTGTGCACAGTCATGGGCATTGAACAAAAATCGCAAAAGATATAAAATATTGGAAGCGCCCGATAATATATTTTTTTATGCTGTATCTAAGTCAAATACTTAACAGCAAGATAAAGGATAGTTCTGACAAGGTCATAGGGCAACTTAAAGATATCTTAATCAAATCCAAAGCCGGAGAATACTCCCCTTTGGATTTTTTGTTGGTTAAGGGTAGAAAAGGGGAGGAGTTTTTTGTTCCCTATGAATATGTGGAAAATTTGAGTAAAAATGAATTAACTTTGAAATCTTTGTTTGAGAATATTACCATTTCCGAACCCGAAGGAGCTTTTGCGTATCTGGTTCGCGATGTGTTGGATCAACAAATCGTAGACGTGGAAGGGGCGCGCGTGGTGCGCGTGAATGATTTGAAGCTGGGTTTGTTTGAAAACAAAATGTGCGTGCTCGGCATTGATGTGAGTTTTCGCGGTATTTTGCGCCGCCTTGGGCTTAAAGGTCTTGATTTGTTTAATTTGCTTCCCGTGCGCCTCATTGATTGGCGTAAAACTCAAAGAGTGCGCGGAGTTTTAAAATTGGATACGATTTCCGATGATTTAACAAGATTGCATCCGGCCGATTTGGCCAACATCGTGGAAGAATTGACCGTGCGCCAAGGTGCTAAATTGGTTAAAAATTTGGACACGGCCATTGCCGCCGCCATCGTTGAAGAAATGGATCCAACCGCGCAAAAAATGCTGGTTAATTATTTGGGTCCGGAAAAGGCGGCCAAAATTATTGAAAAAATGTCTGCCGATGAAATTGCCGATTTGATGCAGATGCTTTCCAAATCCGATGCCAAACACCTTCTTTCATATTTGAAAAATGGAAAATTAAAAAAGGTGGAAAAATTAATTGAATATGAAAACAACACGGCCGGAGGCTTGATGACCACCGATTATGTGAGCGGACGCCAGGAATGGACCGTGGAAATGGCCATTGAAGAAATTAAAAAGATGTCGCCGACCATGCGTTCAATGTTGTACGTGTATGTTACCGACGAAGACGGAGTGTTCAAAGGCGCGGTTTCTTTGCGTCGGCTTTTGACTGCCAACAAAAAACAAACTCTCGGCGCTTTAATCAAACGCCTGCCCCCGGCCTCCACTTTGCATGTTCATCAAAAAATCAACAGCATCATCAAAGTCATGACCAAATATAATTTGTATACCGCGGCCGTATTGGATGAGAATAAAAAACTGGTTGGAATGGTTACCATTGACGACATCATGCGCATTATCATGCCTAATGCCTAGCGAGTATGAGAAAAAAGTTCAGAGAATCTTGGGCAAAACTGATTATCGTCTTCAGTGTCATTGGGCCGGGTATCATTGCCGCGAACGCCGATAACGATGCCGGTGGTATTGCCACATATTCGGTTGTTGGTGCTCATTTTGGCACCAAAATGCTTTGGATTTTGTTTTTGGTTACCTTTTCTTTGGCTGTTACGCAAGAAATGGGCGTGCGCATCGGCTTGGTAACCAGACAAGGCTTGGGTGGAGTCATTCGTGAAAATTTCGGTTTGCGTTGGACCGCTTTCGCCATGCTCGCCATGCTTGTCGCCAACATCGGCACCGTCACCGCCGAATTTGCCGGCGTGGCCGCGTCTTTTTCCATTTTTGGAATTACCAAATACCTCACAGTGCCTTTGGCCGCTTTAGTTGTTTGGTTCATTTTGTATAAAGGTTCTTTCAAAACCACTCAAAAAATATTTTTGGTTTTTTCCGCCTTTTACATTGTCTATATTATCAACGGTTTCATTATCGGGCCGGATTTTGGCGAAGCCTTGAAAGCGTTGGTGACGCCCACCGTGGAGTGGACCGCGCCGTTTTTGCTCACCGCCATCGCGCTCGTTGGCACCACCATCACTCCTTGGGGGCAATTTTTTATTCAATCATACGTGGTGGATAAAGGTTTGGACATAAAGCATTACAAAACAGAAAGGGCCGAAGTTTTTTTTGGAGCCTTTCTCACCGACATTGTAAGTTTTTTCATTATTATCAGCACGGCCGCCACTTTGTATAAACACGGCATACACATCACCAGTGCCCGTGACGCGGCTCTGGCGCTTCAGCCTTTGGCTGGAAATTTTGCCCAACTGCTTTTTGCTTTTGGTTTGTTTTGCGCTTCAATGCTCGGCGCTTTTATCCTTCCCACCGCCACTTCCTATGCTATTTGCGAAGCATTTGGATGGGAATCCGGTTTCAATACCACTTGGAAAAACGGCAAGGTTTTCTACAGCATTATTTTAATGACAATTTTCATTCCGGCCGTGATCGTGCTTATTCCCGGTGTGTCCATGGTAAAAATAATGATCTTATCGCAAGACGTTAACGGCATGTTGTTGCCGTTTATTTTGATTTTTGTCATGAAGATTATCAATGACAAGAGAATAATGGGAGAATACACAAACAAACCCATTGGCAATATTATCGCTTGGTTAACAATTGTCGGCATTTTGGCTGCCACCGTGGTTTTACTTGTTACTTCGCTGTTGGGATACAATTAGTTTCCCCACCGAGGGAAGTCTAGGTGGGGAGGGAGTTCAGCCATTCTTTCGCGGCTTTTTCC
>JAHJCN010000057.1 GCA_018812905.1 Patescibacteria group bacterium | reverse complement strand
TTACCAGCTGGATTTTCTCACTCCAGGGATCTTTCCGGCATTGGCCAGCTCACGAAAGCAGATACGGCATAATCCAAAACGTCGAAAAAACCCATGCCAGCGGCCACACTTCCAACAGCGGCGTACAATGCGGGTGGAAAATTTCTGTTTACGATTTGATCTTGCGATTTGTGCTTCGGTAGCCATAGGTAATAATTATTTTTTTACAAAGGGAAAACCAAGTTGAGAAAGTAGAGCCCTACCCTCTTCTTTGGACTTGGCGCTGGTATTTATGATTAATTGCAAACCATGAATTTTGTCCACTTCGCCCGCTTTCACTTCCGGAAAAGCCACATTTTCTTTAAAACCGATCGTAAAGTTTCCGCTCTGGTCAAAACCGGCATCGGAAATTCCGCGAAAGTCGCGAACGCGCGGAAAAGTAACATTAACCAATTTTTCCAAAAAGCTATACATTTTCGGTCCACGCAAAGTGACGGCCACGCCAATTTCCATGCCCTCGCGTATTTTAAAATTGGAAATGGACTTCTTGGCCTTGGTGCGCATGGGTTTTTGGCCGGTGATTTTAGCAAGAGTTTTTTCCACATTATCAATATAGTGGGGTTCCTTAATAAAACGGCCGATGCCGGCATTCACCACCACCTTGTTCACTTTTGGCACCTGCATCTTATTCTTAAGGCCGAGCTCTTTCATGAGCGCAGGCACCACCGCTTCCTTATATTTTTTATACAAATTGGAGTTCATAATACTCTATTTTTAGTCAATAAATTCATGACATTTGTGGCAAGCCCGTTTCTTCCTGTCTCCGTCCATTTTATATCCAACGCGGGCGGCGCGATTACAGCGCGGGCAAAGCATCATTACATTTTCCACGCGTAGCGGAGCGGCCAATTCAATGGTCTGTCCCTTATCGCCGCCTTTTCTGCTGCGCACATGCTTTTTCATTATATTGGCACCCTCAACCACAACCTTGTTTTCGTTAGCGAAAACCTGGATCACCTTTCCTTCTTTGCCGCTATCCTTGCCGCGGACAATTTTCACTTTGTCATTGGTTTTTATTTTCATATTTGTAAATCGTATAACGTTTAACGTGTAGCGTGTAACCTGTTAAATTATAATATATGAAATATGTGTTACGGGTTACGCTTTTTATGTTGCGCGTTACACGTTACACGATGCGCGTTGCGCGATTAAAGCACTTCCGGCGCCAAGGAAATAATCTTCTGAAAACCCCTGGTACGAAGCTCGCGGGCCACAGGGCCAAAAATACGCGTGCCTTTCGGTTCTTTGGTCTTTCTATCAATAATAACGCAAGCACAGCTATCAAAACGAATGTAGGTACCATCCGGTCGACGCACTTCTTTTCTCTGGCGAACAATGACGGCATGCACCACTTCTCCTTTTTTTACGAGTCCGTGCGGAGCGGCTGCTTTAACAGAGCAGGTGACCACATCGCCCAAATTGGCGTAGCGCTTCTTGTAGCCATCCAAAACCCTAATACACTGGAGCCTTTTGGCGCCTGTGTTGTCTGCGGATAGTAATATGGAACGATGTTGAATCATATAAATCTAACAGTTATTTTTTGATTATTTCAACCAAACGCCACTTTTTAGTTTTGGACAAAGGTCGGCATTCAACAAATTTCACGCTATCTCCCACTTTGGCCAACCCCCCCTCATCATGAACATGATATTTTTTACTCGTGCGATATTGTTTGTGGTATTTATCGTGCATTTTCATTCTGTCAACCTGAACCACGATGGTTTTGTTCATAGCCGTCGAAACCACCTCGCCTGCGAATTCACGATTAATTTTTATCGCTTTGTTTTCCATAGCAATTGTTATTTAGAAATCTTTATATCTTGTTTCGTAGAAAGCAAAAAACAAATCTGGGCAACAGTCTTTCTCGTTTCCGCAATTTTATGGACTTGTTTCAAAGCGCTACTTTTGGCTTTAAATTTCAAAGCACGCAGCTCATCCCTTTTGGCAGCCAACATTTCGATCAGTTCATCTTTACCCTTATTTTTTATATCAACAAAATCCATATTAAAACATTAGTTATTATTTTTTCTTAACAAATTTAGTCTTAAAACCCAGCTTGTAGCCGGCCAAGTCTAACGCTTCCTTGGCTGATTCTTTTGTAATTCCAACCATTTCAAACAATACGGTACCAGGCTTGATGACAGCAACATAGTGATCCGGGGCGCCTTTACCTCCGCCCATGGGAGTTTCGTTGCCTTTTTTTGTTACCGGCTTATCGGGAAATACGCGAATCCAAATTTTTCCGCCACGTCGGACATAACGGGTGAGGACGCGACGTACGGCCTCCAACTGTTGGCTGGTAACCCAACCGAATCCCTCGCTCTTCAGTCCGAAATCACCAAAATCAACTGAATCAATGCGAGTAGCTACGCCTTTTTGGCGATGACGGCCTTTGTGCCATTTTCTATGTTGTACTTTCTTTGGTAAAAGCATATTATTATCCTAATTTTCTATTTCCTAATTTCTAAACTTTTTGGTTTCCGCATTCTTTACTTCTTCTTTTTTTTCAAATTTATCTTTTATACTAAAAGATTCGCCGTGGTAAATCCAAACCTTTACACCAATTTTGCCGTACAACGTCTGGGCTTCCACGAAAGCATAATCCACGTCGGAACGAAAAGTGATCAAGGACATTTTGCCGGCATTCAATACTTCACGACGAGCAATTTCCACGCCATTCAAACGCCCTGCCATTTTGATCTTAACGCCTTTGGCACCGGCGGCCATAACTTTTTCAATAGTTTGTTTCATCACTCGGCGGAACGGCATGCGTCTTTCAATTTCACTGGCTGCGTTTTGAGCGACTATCTGCGCGGACAAAGCCGGCTGACGCACGGCCATTACGTTCAATTTTACTTTGCTTTTAAATTGCAAATAATTTTTTTCAATATCCTTACGAATCTTTTCCAGCCCCTCTCCGCTTCGGCCAATAATGAAACCCGGCTTGGCTGCCAAAATATTAATACTGACATCTTTGGCAGTGCGTTCAATACTTATCGCGTCAACACCGGCGTCCTTCAATTTTTTTCCCAAATATTCGCGTATCTTAACTTCTTGCTCCAACACCTTTGGCAACTGTTGCTTTCTGGCAAACCACTTGGAATCCCAAGTATGAATGACCGGGATACGATGAATTACGGGGTGGACTTTGTGACTCATAAGATTCAATTTTGATTTATTTATTATTTTTTTTGACTGCTGTAGTCTTGGTGGTGGCGTCTTTGGAAGCCGTAATCTTGACGGAGGCGATCTTCTCTTTTTTATCTTTTTTCTTTTCTCCATCCTTTTTCTCAACTTCTCTAGCGGCCAAAACCAAAGTGATATGCGAGGTTCTTTCGCGCACCGGAGTGGCGCGTCCATGAGCCTTGGGCATCCAACGCTTCAAAACAGGACCTCCATCAACCATAATTTTGGCAATAAACAACCTTTCAACCGGCAATTCATAATTGTGCTTGGCATTGGCAATGGCGGATTGCAAAAGTTTCAAAACCGGTTTGGCGTTCTTCTTGTTCAATAATGTCAAAACATCCAAGGCCTTTTCCGCTTTGCGGCCGCGGATTAAATCGCAAATCAGGCGCACCTTGCGCGGTCCAATTCTTAAAAATCTCAATTTTGCTGTAACTTCCTGCATAAAAAATTTTATTAAATGCTATTTTTTTGCTGGCGCGGCCTTGGCTGCAGCCGGAGCCGGACTTGCGGCTTTGGCTGTTGCGGCAGCTTCTTGATCTTTAGCCATTTTACCGCCATGGCGAACAAATTTTCGAGTTGGAGAAAATTCTCCCAATCGATGCCCCACCATGTTTTCATCAACATACACGGAAAGAAAGTCTTTGCCGTTGTGCACCAAAAAAGTCATACCGACCATAATCGGAGAAATAACGCAGGCGCGGGACCAAGTTTTGATGGGTTCTTGCTTTCCACCGGCTTTCATCTTTTCCACCTTTTTCACCACGCGCGGGTCAACGTAGGGACCTTTTTTTAAACTTCTAGACATAATGTCGATCTTTAATTACAAATTTATCTTTTATTTGTTCTTCGATTTTTCACCACAAACTTATTACTCCACTTATCCGGAATTCTGGTGCGCACGCCACGAGCCGGCTTGCCATACACTGTTTGTGGGCCTCTCTTCTGGCCAATTGGGCTATGGCCCTCGCCACCGCCATGCGGATGGTCAACCGGATTCATGTTCTTGCCTTTCACTGTCGGCCTTATACCGCGATGGCGCATGCGACCGGCTTTTCCCCATCGAATAAGGCGTCTATCGGCATTACCCAAAACACCAACTGAAGCCGTACATTTCTTACCGATTTTGCGAATTTCACCGGATGGCAATTTTACCAAAGCATGGTCGCCTTCGATGCCCACAAACTGCGCGGACATTCCGGCACCGCGAACCAATTGCCCGCCTTTACCGGCGGTGATTTCAATGTTGTATAAAAATAAACCGACTGGAATAAATTCCATTGGCATTCTGTTGCCGATTTTTGCTTCAATAACATGACCGGAAGACATTACTTTGTCGCCCACCTTCAAGCCTTCCGGGCAAAGAAGATAGGATTTTGTTCCATCGCTATATTTGACCAAAACAATGCGCGGACCGCGATTCGGATCATACTCAATGGCCAAGACTTCGGCTTCAACGTCATGTTTACGTTGTTTAAAATCAACCAAACGATAATATTTCTTGGCACCGCCGGATTTGTGGCGAACGGTCATGACACCCTGATTGTTGCGTCCACTTTTTGGCTGCAAAATCTTAATCAAAGATTTTTCCGGAGAAAATTTTGTCACATCGCTAAAAGCGTCCACACTGGATTTGCGGCGACCGCTGGTTGTTGGTTTGTAAACTTTAATCGGCATAATGATGAATATAAAATTGTTATACTCCCTCGTGAATGATAATGCTCTTGCCCTTCGGCAATGTTACCACGGCTTTCTTGTAATCCGATCTACGGCCCATTGAACGTCCAAAACGCACGCGTCGGCCATCAATATTCGCCATATTCACGAATAGAGGTTTTACGCCATATAATTCCTGCACAGCTTGCTTTACCTGATTTTTGTTTGCGTATTTCGCTACCACGAAACTGTATTTATTCAAACTCTGGGCAATGGCGGATTTTTCGGTCACCAAAGGTCGCAACAAAATACGATACGCGATTTCAGTGGTTTTAACAGCCCTTTGTTTCTCCTCTTCCTTCGGGGCGGTTTTTGTTTTGACAGCCTTGGTTTCTTTCTTCTCATCTTTTTTCTTCAGATCCTTTGCCTCTCCAATCTTTTCTAATTTCTTTTCAATCTTATCGGCGTTTCCTTTCAACAGCTCTTCTTTCTTTTTATTTTTCCAGCGGTCTAATAAACCCATATGTTTATAACTCAAAATATTTAGATTACTTTTTACCAAACACTTCTTCCATTTTCTTCACACCGTCCTTGGACGTGATTACGGCCTGCTTGTTGAGAAGACCCATTACATTCACATCTTCAGCGCGCAAGGTCTCCACTTTTGGTAAATTGTTGGTCATACGAATAACGGTCGCGTCTTTACCCGGAGTCAAAATCAAAAAAGTTTTTTGTTTCAATGGAAGCGACTTAAGCAAACTGTCAAATAATTTGGTTTTTGGATTTTCAAAAGTAAAATTTTCTAAAACATACAAAGCTCCGCCCTGGGCCTTATCGGTGAGACACATTTTAATGGCCGATTGGCGTACTTTTTTGTTGATTTTTGTTTTATAAGTTCTGTCGGACTTCGGACCAAAAGTCACCCCGCCGCCCTTCCAAAGCGGAGAACGGATAGATCCATGGCGGGCGCGGCCGGTACCCTTTTGCGGCCACGGCTTCTTGCCGCCACCGGAAACCTCGCCTTTGCTCTTACTGTCGGCCCAAGGTTCTCTCTGGTTGTTGGTTTGAGCCACAAAAACGCTATGTACCAATTCCGGCTTGATCTTAACGCCAAAAACGGCATCGGATAATTCCATTTCACCGCTTTCCTTGCCCTGCAAATTGTAGACCTTGATTTTCATAATGTTGGATATTGAGAAATTGGATATTATTTTATTTCGGATGGCTTTACTTCTTCCGCCTTGACCTCAACTGCCGGAGCCTCAACCACTGGAACCTCAACTGCCGGAGATGGCTGGTTTTTCTTGGCTAATTTCAATTCGCCTTCGCCAGCAATGGTCAAAAATCCGTTTCTACCTCCGGGTACCGCGCCTTTTATCAACAACTCATTTGTTTCCGGATATACTTCCACAATTTCCAAATTTTTCACTGTCACTTGCTCGCCTCCCATGCGACCGGCCATGCGTTTTCCTTTAAAAACTTTTTGAACACCGCCGGCGCCGATGGAACCGGGCGCGCGCAAGTTGTCTTTGTGACCGTGAGATGCCGGGCCGCCATGGAAACCGTGTCGTTTCACCACACCGGCAAAACCTTTGCCTTTACTGGTGCCCATCACCTCCACAACATCGCCTTTCACAAAAGTATCCACGGAAACAACGTCACCCTTGCCTACGCTTTCAATGCTGTCAACTAAAAAATCATGCAACCAACGAACTGAATCCAAATCTTTTAAATGGCCGACTTGCGGTTTTTTCATACGAAATTCTTTTATTTCACCAAACCCAAGCTGAACCGCCACGGCGTTCTCCTTTTTTCCATCCTTCACTTGTGTCACCTGGCAGGGACCGGCCTGAACTCTTGTCACAGGCACCACTTCACCTGTCGGCAAAAACACCTGTGTCATGCCGAGTTTTTTTCCTAAGATGAATTTCATAATCACTAAGGGTGAACAAATAATAAGTTTTTTAACAAAAAACTAGAAGCAAAAATATTGAAAAAAATCCAACACTTTTGCTTCTAGCCTTTCGCTTTCGCGAAATCCGCCTATGACGGATAAAATTCACAACTAAATAACAATTGGCTGTGAACTATTGGCTGTAAAATGATTTTTCAAATAATTTACCTCCAGTCATTTTTCGTCTCACAGATGTTTTCTCTCATCCGCCACAGCCCTTTGGGGCGAGGGTGGACCACAGATCTTATCTGCTCAACTCAAATAACCTAGAAAACTGACTTTAATATTATACTATTTTTTTCTCTTTGTCAAGAGCAAAACGCCGCAATTAGCCCACATATTATTCCAGATGTCTCTCCGAACCGAGGCGAGCCTCCCCGCTCGCCAAAAACTCTTCGGCTACATCTTAATTTCAATGTCCACACCGGCCGGCAAACTCAGACTCATCAACGCGTCCACGCACTTGGGAGAAGCGTTAATAATATCAATCAGGCGCTTATGCACGCGCATCTCAAACTGCTCGCGGGCATTCTTATGAACAAAAGTGGATCGGTTTACCGTAAACTTGCTGATTTCAGTGGGCAAAGGCACCGGACCGATTACCTTGGCATCATTGCGCTCGGCAGTATCCAAAATGGTTTTGGTGGCCTGATCTATGATTCTGTGATCATAGGCGCGAATTTTGATGCGGATTCTACTGGTCACTTCTTCTTTTTTTTCTGTTGTTGAGGTAGCTGTACTCATAAGGATCAAAAAGAACAAAACCCGTCCCGACTAAGTCGGGACGGGAAATTGCCTTTACTTAATAATTTTAGTAACCACGCCCGCGCCGACGGTTCGACCGCCTTCACGGATGGCGAAGTTCATCTTGTCTTCCAACGCAACCGGAGAGATGAGTTTAACAGTAAGTTGGACTGTGTCGCCAGGCATAACCATTTCAGTGCCTTCCGGCAACGTCACTTCACCAGTCACGTCTGTGGTTCGGATATAAAACTGGGGTTTGTAGCCCTTGAAAAACGGTTTGTGGCGACCGCCTTCTTCTTTGTTCAACACATATACTTTGGCTTCATATTCGGTGTGCGGAGTGATGGAACCCGGTTTGGCCAAAACCATACCGCGCTCAATGTCTTCCTTTTTTGTGCCACGCAGGAGCAAACCGGCATTGTCGCCAGCCACACCTTCTTTCAATTGCTTGTTAAACATTTCAATACCTGTAACAACGGTCTTTGAAGTTTCTTCCTTCAAACCGACAATTTCGATTTCATCATTCAAATGAATGATGCCTCGTTCAATACGACCGGTAACCACTGTTCCGCGACCTTCGATGGAGAACACATCTTCCACCGGCATCAGGAACGGTTTCTCGGTTTCGCGTTTTGGTTCCGGAATATATTCATCCAAAGTATTCAACAAATCCAAAACCGGTTTTATGGCGGTTTCGTCTGTTGGATTTTCCAAGGCTTTCAAGGCGCTGCCGCGGATAATTGGAGTGGTGTCGCCCGGATATTCATATTTTGTAAGCAAATCGCGAACTTCGGCTTCCACCAAATCAATCAATTCCAGATCGGAAACTTGGTCAACTTTGTTTAAAAACACAACAATATAAGGCACGCCAACCTGACGAGCAAGCAAGATGTGCTCGCGAGTTTGCGGCATTGGACCGTCTGCGGCAGATACCACGAGAACAGCGCCATCCATTTGAGCGGCGCCTGTAATCATGTTCTTTACATAGTCGGCATGACCAGGGCAGTCCACATGAGCATAATGCCTCTTGTCGGTTTCATACTCAACATGGGCGGTAGAAATTGTAATACCGCGAGCTTTTGATTCCGGAGCTTTATCCAAATCACCCACACCCTTTTTCTGGGCAACACCACCACGAGCATTCAGCACCTGCAAAATGGCGGCGGTTAAGGTGGTTTTACCATGGTCAACGTGGCCGATGGTACCAACGTTTACGTGTGGCTTAGAGCGTATAAACTCAGCCATAAGATTAAAACTTCTACGGCACTGTCCCGAGTGGTCGGGCGCAGATTTGTTGTCCAGCCGTAATTAAATATTTAACTAAATACTTTTTGTCTAACTTTTTGTAAAAATATCGCTGTAATTATAGCAGATTTCTAAAATTTTGCAAGGGGTAACCCTTTTCGCATAAAAAATCACTAACTTACGCAAAAAATCAGCGATTTTCCTCCTTCGCGAAAAAACCGTTTTTTGGCTAATTTCTACACCGGTTCAAGCAAAAATGTGTCTGCTTCTTCTTCGGGCAACTCTTCGGGCTTGGATTCAACGCCATTTTGCGACTCAACAGCAGCCATCATCGGAGCTTCTACTCCCAAAATCGGCTCCACCGTCGGTTCGACATCCATCATCTCCTCTTCAACAAAATCATCATCTTCAAAATCAACACTCATTGGGACATCCGTATTAAGTTCGCTCACCAGATTTTCATCCGCGCGTCCGCATTCGGCACAATGGCATCCTTCCACTTCCTCTTCTTCGTCCTCGTGACATGATTTCCAATATGCGATATCACGATTTACTTTATCCATCATTTCTCTTTCAGACATACCTTCGAGAGGTTCGCCCCAGGAACTATCCAACAGTCTTTCATAATCATCCAAACGCAACAAAGTGAGTGCTTCGTCGCTTTCAGCGTCCAAAATCACACAAGGGTCCCCCGTCCTTTTGATGAAACTCACAATGCGTTTAATTTGCGCGCTGTTCATATTATAATTTTTATGGTTTAATATATTGAAATTATATCATTATTTTGACTTATGTCAATATGATCTACATCTCGATAATCATTATCTTGATTCTGCTGACCATGGGAGTGGCCGGACTTTCTTTTGCCCCTTGGGTGCCGGCCAGAAAAAAAGATGTTGCAAGAATTTTTGCCTTGAGCGATCTGAAATCAAATGAAGTTTTTTATGATTTGGGCTGTGGCGATGGCCGTATGATTTTTTTCGCGGCAAAAAATTATGGCGCCAAGGCCATTGGATTGGAAATAGGCCTGCCTCTTTATGCCTTTTGTCGGTTGAAACAAATGTTTGGCGAAAAAACCAACGCGATAATTAAATTTAAAAATTTATTCAAAGAAAATTTAGGCGAAGCTGATGTGGTATATTTTTTTGGCATGCCGGAAAAGATAAAAAATAAATTGGCGGAAAAGCTAAAAAAAGAAATGAAATCGGGCTCAAGAATCATATCCTACGCTTTCCATGTACCCGGCCTATCCCCTTTCGCGGTTGACAAACCAACAAAAGATGAGATAAGCATATATTTGTATAGGATGTAAACAAATATCCTACTTAACTTGTTTCAGCATCTCTGTCCAATTGTTGTGGAAACTCGAAATTCAAAATTACAAATTACAAATAAATTATAATTTCAAATATTTAAAACACCAACATTTGAACTTTGGTAATTATAATTTATTTCGGATTTGGTGCTTTGAATTTGTAATTTAATAACGAAACTCATATGAAACAAAGAATGAACTTCTTAAGTGATGAAATGAGGCGTCCACCAGACGGTTCCAGCCGATGGGTCGGAGTTTTGATTGCCCTGCTCATCACGGCCGTACTCGCCGGAAGCGGTGTATATTTTTTCCAAAAAAATAACATTGAGATGGCCAAAGCGGCTTTAAAAGAACGCGACAGCATGCGCCAGGAAATTTTAACGTTGAAGCAACAGTTAAACGGCAATACCCAATCAGCGGAATTCAATTCCGACAATACCGCGACTTCTTCAGCCACACAATCATCCGACGGCGACGGTACTGCGTCTTTGACGGATGATAAAAACACAGAAACCGGATCGGTAACTTATGATTTTAAATATATCGGCATTGATAAAACCAGCAAATATTGGGAGCCGGTTTTCACGGCCATTACCGGCGCGCAAAAAATCATATTAAGCCGAAAAGCCACGGAAACTTTGAGCAAAAACAAAGAAACCGTTTCCAATTTTTTTGCACCGAAAGATTTGATGAACAAAGACATTATTTATGTTTCATCTTTTATCCCCACTTCCACGAAACAATTCATGAATTACGCTTATTCATATAACGTAAAATCCGGAGAATTGAAAAAAGTGTATTCAAAATTGGCAAATCTAATTTTGAAAACACTGGGCATCACGGAAAAAGGAGTGGTGTTCGCGGCCGTTAAAACCAACGGTTCCCTCGGCCAATGCTATTCCATCTGGGCCGGTCATGACGATTCGCTTTATTATTATCTGGATACTTCCGGCGCTAAACCGGAACTGAAAAGTTTCGCGTTGCCGAAGGACAAGATTGATCAGGGTCGGCAGGAAGAGGCGGATTGTTTGAGTAAGAAATAATTATTTGGAAATAGAAAAATTGGAAAATTAAGAAATAAAAAAGACCTGGATTTTCAACCCGGGTCTTTTTAAAAAATTTACTTCTTCTTCCCCTCAATAATCTGCAAAGCTACATTGTTTGGAACTTCGGCGTAATTATTGAATTCCATAGTTGAGCTGGCGCGGCCTTGCGACATGTTGCGTAGAGAAGTGACGTAGCCAAACATGCTTGCCAGGGGCACCAAAGCTTTCACCACCTTCATTAGTCCGCGTTCGGTCATTTCTTGAATTTGCCCACGCTTGGCATTGAGATCGCCGATAACATCGCCCATGGATTGTTCCGGGGTCAAAACTTCCACTTTCATAATTGGCTCCAAAATCACCGGCTTGGCCTTTTTGCAGGCAGACTGAAAAGCCATGGAACCGGCCATCTTGAAAGCGGCTTCGGAAGAATCCACGTCATGATATGAGCCATCATACAACGCAACTTTCACATCCACCACCGGATAGCCGGCTTGAATACCGCGGGTGATAGCTTCCTTCACACCCTTTTCAATCGGCGCGATAAATTCACGCGGCACCACACCGCCTTTTATTTCATCAATAAATTCAAAACCCTTGCCAGTTTCGTTCGGTTCCACGCGCAACCAGCAATGACCATATTGACCGCGACCACCGGTTTGTTTAATGTATTTTCCTTCGGCTTCAGCCATGGTGCGAACAGTTTCTTTGTAGGCCACTTGCGGATTGCCCACGTTGGCCTCCACTTTGAATTCACGCTTCATGCGATCCACGAGAATATCCAGATGCAGCTCTCCCATGCCGGCGATGATTGTTTGCAAGGTTTCTTCGTCGGTATGCACTTTGAAGGTCGGATCTTCTTCGGCCAATTTTTGTAAAGCCATGCCAATTTTTTCTTGGTCAGCCTTTGTTTTAGGTTCAATGGCAACAGAAATAACCGGTTCCGGAAATACGATTTTTTCTAAAACAATCGGCTTGTTCTCATCACAAAGAGTATCACCCGTAACAGTGGCTTTAAGACCAATGGCCGCGGCAATTTCACCGGCATACACTTCGGTCACATCCTCGCGATGATTAGAGTGCATGCGAACGATGCGGCCAAGACGTTCTTTTTGTCCATTGGAGGAATTGATGATATAGCTTCCGGCGGCAACATGGCCGGAATAGACGCGGAAAAAAATCAAACGGCCCACGAACGGATCGGTAGCCACTTTGAATGCCAAGGCGGAAAACGACTCCTCGTCGCTAGCCATGCGAGTTTCTTCAGCTTCGGTGTCCGGATTGATTCCTTTCACTGGTGGCAAATCAAGTGGTGATGGTAAATAATTTACCACGGCATCCAACATGAGTTGAACACCGATATTGGCCAAAGCCGAACCGCAAATCACCGGATACATATCACCTTTAATGGTAAGCACGCGAATGGCTTTGTATATTTCTTCTTGGGAAATAGTTTCACCGTTCAAATATTTATTCATGAGCTCGTCCGAAGCTTCAGCGACTTTTTCCAACATTACACCGCGATATTCTTTCACTTTATCTTTCATGTCTTCCGGTATCGGAAGTTCCAAAACATTTTCTCCGTTTTTACCTTCAAATTTGAAGCATTTTTCTTGGATCAAATCAATGATGGCGGAAAAGGTGCCTTCAGCGCCAACCGGCAATTGAACGGCCACGGCATTTTTGGACAATCTTTCGTGAATGGAATCCAAACTCATGTAAAAATCCGCGCCTATTTTATCCATCTTATTGATGAAAGGCACACGCGGGACGTTGTATTTATCAGCTTGGTGCCAAACCGTTTCAGATTGCGGCTCCACGCCTTGAGATCCGTCAAACACGGCCACGGCGCCATCCAGCACGCGCAAAGAACGCTCCACTTCCACGGTGAAATCCACATGACCGGGAGTGTCGATGATGTTAAGTCGATGAGATTTCCAAAAACAAGTGGTAGCGGCGGAAGTAATGGTAATGCCGCGCTCCTTTTCTTGCTCCATCCAATCCATTTCGGCGGCGCCCTCATGCACCTCGCCGATTTTGTGTTTCTTGCCTGTGTAGAAAAGAACACGTTCGGTGGTGGTGGTTTTTCCGGCATCAATGTGCGCGGCAATGCCTATATTTCTTGTTTTTTCTAACGAATATTCACGGGGCATATTACGTACAAATAATTATTTTAAGTTTCTTCAAGACGTACGAAATACGAAAGGTACGAAAATACGAAATTGTACGAGATACGTTTTTTCGTATTTTCGTACCTTTCGTATTTCGTTATCTATTTCGCAAATCGAGCGAAATGAGCGAATGCCTTGTTGGCCTCAGCCATTCTATGCACGTCGTCGCGTTTGCGAATAGCATCACCGGTTCCTTGGGCGGCCTCAGCCAAAACAGTGGCCAATTTCTCGGCCATTGGCTGTCCTTTTTTAGCGCGAGCGGCACCAATAACCCAACGAAAAGTAAGGGCATCCTGACGCTCACCGCGCACCGGCATTGGCACCTGATAGTTGGCGCCACCAACACGGCGGGAGCGAACTTCCACCTGCGGTTGAACGGTTTTTATCGCTTCTTCAAAAACTTTTAGAGGATCGCGCTTGGTTGATTCGGCAATCTTTTCCATAGCCCCGTAGACAATAGATTGCGCCGTGGTCTTTTTGCCATTCAACATTAAATTATTGATGAACTTGGCCAAAACGACACTGCCATATTTCGGATCCGGTTTTATAATCCTTCGTACTGCTTTTTTTCCACGCATAATAAGTAATTTAAAGTGTAAAAATCAAAATGGAGAATAATTGTATATTGTCGAGAAGCGACACAACAATTTTTCATTTTGATTTTTTAATTTTTAATTTATTTCTTCGCGGCCTTTGGCCTCTTGTTTCCATACAGACTTCGACCTCGACGGCGACCTTCAACGCCTTGCGCGTCATAAACACCACGTACAATGTGATAACGAACACCCGGCAGGTCTTTCACACGGCCACCACGAATAAGCACGATGGAATGCTCCTGAAGATTGTGGCCTTCTCCCGGAATGTAGGCGATAACTTCCATGCCATTGCTAAGGCGCACTTTGGCGACCTTGCGCAAAGCGGAGTTCGGTTTTTTGGGTGTGCTGGTATATACCTTAGTACACACACCTCGTTTAAACGATGTTCCCTTGGGGAAATATGTTTTTCGTCTGTGCAAATTATCAATGGTGAACTGCAAGGCCGGCACTTTGGTCTTGCGCACTTTTGGTTTGCGTCCTTTACGGACCATTTGGTTTCGTGTAGGCATAATTTAAGATAAAAAAAAGCTGACCTATTCCAATCAGCCACGATTTTATTTAGGTCTGCCCGCTGTTTATGCGGACTTTAACGTTCTGGGGTGAGTATATAATAGCCGAGCATTTTTGTCAATGCCCGGCTATTTATCGGATCCTAAACCTGACGATTGTTTTTATAACTCCGGAAGATCATCATCTGTGCCGACTGTAATGGTTACGCCATCTATATCATCTCCGCTGGAATTGGAATCCGAGATGCCGGAAACTACTCGCATGACCGGCTGTGAAGGGCGTGATTTAGAAGTTGCAATTGGGGTTGGTACACGCACCCTGGTGGGGGGTGTCGATCTTCTCTGTTCGACTTGTACAGTTAATGTGTCTACACTTCCGTTAA
>JAHJCN010000056.1 GCA_018812905.1 Patescibacteria group bacterium | reverse complement strand
TTTCGGGAATGTTTGGAAAATAGCCGCCTCACGCAAACTTATAGCTCTGTCTTGCTCGGGATGTCCGAATCGTCCATTTCCCAAGCCGACGCACTGCGTCGTCATGGTGGGGGCCGGTTTGTCCCAACGCATACGTCCGTAAACTGTTCCTCTGTATGTTTTTCCAGAATCCTTTTTGTGGCAATCCAAAATCAAGCTTTTGTCCCAACTTCGGGAGCCACCGCCGTTGTGTGGTGTTGATTTTATCCGCTTGAGATTTGTCGGGCTTAATTTTCTGGCTTTGTGAAGCGGGTCGGATTTGCTTACCTCGCCAGCGTCAATGGGTTCAAGATTTTTTATGACATCTCGAACGGTAACCTTTTTATTTTCATGCGTCCTTTTTATCAACTCAATTTCGCCGAAGCGGGACGCCAGCAACACCAGCCGTTTTCGACTCTGGGGGACTCCGTAATCCGAAACATTAACAATTTCGTATTTGTATTTGTAGCCATTCTCCCCAAGAGTGTCTATGAATGTTTTGAAAATGGGATATTTTTTAATGTCGGCGAGACCGCTCACATTTTCCATAGAAACTATATCCGGCAAGGTTTCTTTGATCAACCGAGCGAATTTTTCGAGCGGCTCCAACTGTTTTTCCGTAATCTGTTTCAAATTCAATCTCGAAAACGGCTGACAAGGCGCGCACCCGACCAACACTCGAATCGTTTTGTTCTTGTCGCCGAACAATTGATTTATTTCTTTCGCGCCAACATCAAGGATGTCTCGGTGGATAAATTTCGCCTTGTTGTTGTATTCGTATCCAAACTTACAAGAATTGTCGTTGTCTATTCCAGCGACAACATCAAGACCTTCTTTGATAAGACCATGCGACAAACCGCCTATGCCGCAAAACAAATCTATAACTTTTAATTTCTTTTTTGGCTTCATATTGAAAAAATAATATTTATAATTTTATATTCCAGATTTAGTTCGGTTATGTTCCTTGCATAGCATTTGGCAATTCTCTGCAATCGTTTTTCCGCCCTCGTGCCAAGGCGTGATGTGGTCGGCTTCCATTTCTGAAATATCCCATTGTTTTTTCTCTTTTTTCTGCTTTTTGCAAAATGGACAAATGCCAGCCTGTCTTTCATACGCCTCGCGCTTCATCCTGTCGGTAAAAGCACGAATTGAAAGATGTCTTTCTTGTCCCGTCAAAACATACGGATAAATGCCGGATTTTTTGGTAACGTCCTCGTTTTGCATTAACTTCTTAATCTCAGTTTCCAGTTTGGCGGCATTTAATTCCTTGTCTTTGAATTTGTTGTACAACTCGCCCCAATTTACATGTGCCATCTCTTTGCGGTAGTTGGGAAAGGTCTTGCGCACCCAAGCAATAACATCCTGAAAGTATTGCCAAAGTTCATCAGTATTTTTGTCGTGCTGGTGTTTGGCCATATAATCTTCAATCTTGCCGTCATTTATCCATGAAAGAGCGGTCTCTAAATATTCTTGTCGAATTGGAGAACCGCCAACTAACGATCCACCATCGTTTGCCAAAAGATATGCCACACAGTTTGATTTACTGAATTTAAGTTTTGCGTCCGAAAGCCACGGCCCGGTATAAACTGCATTGCGAATTTCTTGGTCAGTCAATTTTTCTCCGGCAATGTTGATAATCCTAAACCAGTCGAGCCGCTCTTTGTCCGTGCCTTCGCAGAAATAAATCATCAATTCATAATCTAAAATCTGATCCTGCTCCTCCTTGAGCAGATTGTGAAAGTATCTTTCGTTCAGTGAAAAATCGCCATTCACATATTGGCCGACACTGATGGTGCGCTGTTGGCCGTCAAGCACTTCGTACCCGCCATCTTCGCGCACCATCCAGTACATCACGTTGAGCGGAAAATTTTGCTTAACCGTTTCAAGCACCGCATCGCGTTGCTTGTCTTTATAGACAAATTCACGCTGATATTTTGGGCGAATATCTAATTTGCCACCATAAGCTACAACGCCTTCCTCGGCACTGTCTTTGTAGCCAGCAATAACTTTGCGAATTGGAATTTTGTGTAGTTCAATTTTCATACTATTTTTTTACCTTCTTGTTTCTTATTAAAATTCTAAAATAAGTATACTTTCCGTTTATTGATAAATCTTTGTCATCGTCGCCCTTGCGAAATTTTATAATCTCAAATTGTTCCGGATTATATTTATCAAGAAAAGTTATCGGTACACCCATTGCGCCGTTATAATCTGCAGGAATTTCGGTAACTTTTGATACTTCAATCGCGTCGTAGTTGTCGAATTTCGGATATTCTTTGGAAGTGTATTTTTTGTAAAGATCAAATTTTTGGTGACGCTTGGCGGTATCAAGGTTTGTAAACCAAATTGACGGCGATCTACCATAAACCACGCCATTGATAATTTTATATTGACTACCTGCTTTACCGTTTTCTACCATTCTTTTAGCATATTCGTCTGGCACAATAAACAACATATCGTATCCCATCGGCATCATTCCGGCCCAAAGTTTATTTTCTTTAATCAGCTTGAAAATCTCTTTATAGGTAATCGCATTTTTGTTGCCAAGAATCAAAAACTTTTTGTTATATTCCACCAGCTGGGCGACATATTCACGGAAAAGCGAAAAC
>JAHJCN010000055.1 GCA_018812905.1 Patescibacteria group bacterium | reverse complement strand
CGTACGCCACGGCATAGCAAGAGCTTTGGTTCGCTGGAATGAAGAGTTCAGAAAAACTTTAAAGACTTTGGGCTACATGACTCGCGACGCACGTGTGAAGGAGCGCAAGAAATTCGGTCTTAAACGTGCCCGTCGCGCACCGCAGTGGTCAAAACGCTAATACGAGCTTTTGGCTGTTGGTAATACAACTCTTTCATATAAAAACCGCTGTAGGGCGGTTTTTTAATTGAATTTAACGCAATTTAATGCTAAGATACATCCGAAATATGTCCTATTCCGTCGCAAAAAATACATCCTTTCTCACCGCTGCCAGCATTCTGCAAAAGGTGATATCCTTTGGATATTTCACCTTGGTGGCGCGTTTCATTGGCGTGGAAAATACCGGCCAATATTTTTTTGCGATCACGTTCACCACCATTTTTACGGTTGTTGCCGATTTTGGTCTCGGCCCCGTGCTCACGCGAGAGGCGTCGCGTTATCCGGAAAATTCGGATAAGTACATAAACACAGTGTTCTGGTCCAAGGTTTTGTTTGGCCTGGCAGCCTACTTGTTGGTTTTGTTTTTCATCAACATCATGGGCTATCCGGATTCCACTCGGCATTTGGTGTATCTGTCAGGGGTTACCATGTTTTTTGACAATTTACACTCCTCATTTTACAGCATTTTCAGAGCAAGAAAAAATTTGGTTTATGAATCAATCGGTGTGGTCGGATCACAATTTATCACTCTCTTTGTTGGCTCGCTCGCCATTTTTCTTCGTTGGCCACTTATTTGGCTCATTGCCGCCTACACCATTCCGGCCGTATTAAATTTTGTTTATTCCGCCTATTTTGCGCGCAAGGTTTTCAATCTTCACTATGGTTTTCTCTGGGACGTGAAAGTTTTTAAATTATTCATCGCTTTTGCTCTGCCTTTTGCAATTGCCGGAATTGTCGGCCGATTATATTCCTACAGCGATTCTTTGATTATGTCCAAATTGTTATCCAATCAAGAACTTGGCTGGTGGAGCGTGCCATACAAAATCACTTTTGCGTTTCAGTTCATTCCGGTTGCTCTTTCAGCCAGTATTTTTCCGGTAATGAGCAGTTTGTACATTGAAGATAAGACAAAAATATCCGCTCTTTTTGAAAAATCATGGCGTTATTTATTCATGATTGTTTTTCCGCTTTCCTTCGGCTTGTTTGTTTTGGCCGAGCCGGCGATAATTAAACTTTATAGAGCGGATTATTTTGCGTCTATTCCTGTATTGCAAATTTTGGTGATCAGTTTAATTTTCGGCTTCTTGAGTTTGATCACTGGTGCGTTGTTAAACGCCACAAATAAACAACGAACGCAGACTACCCTGCTTGCAGTTTGTTTGGCAGTCAATATCATTATAAATTTAATTTTAATTCCAAGATGGGGGATTATGGGCGCGGCCACCGCCGCTCTCACCAGCAATATTTTGCTTTGGATCGGCGGTTTCTATTTTGCCAGTCGTGAAATTCCCATGCGCTATGGCGCGCTTTTTAAATTCGCGAACCAATCTTTCTGGCCGGCGCTGATTATGGCATTTGTCGTAAATTTCCTTGCCCAAAAAATGCATTTCATTATCACTGTTCCAATCGGAGCAATGGTATACGCTATGCTGTTGTTTGTGACCGGCGGAATTAACTATAAAATGATCAAACAAGTTGTAGACAAGGTGTACAAGGTACAACCGGAGGAACCAATGGCAAGCTAATATTCTATATGAAAACTCTCATCATCACTTTGGAATACCCACCCCAAATCGGGGGGATCGCAACCTATATATTTAATTTGGCCGCTCACATGCCCCCAGCCGATGTTGTGGTCTACGCGCCGGAGGCCGAAAATGGCATTGAATTTGATGCGCCAAACGCGTGGCTTGTGTATCGAAAAAAGCCATATTTTAATCTGATTTGGCCGCGCTGGCTCCGCATGCTTTGGCAGATTAAAAAAATAATTAAGAAAGAGAAAATTCAACAAATCTATCTTCATCATGCGTTGCCGGTTGGTTATGTGGGATATATTTTAAAAAGATTGTACAAAATACCATATACTGTTTTTTTTCATGGGACGGATCTTGAGGTGGGCAGTCATTTTAAACGCGGTAAATTGGAGAGAGTATGTCGACACGCCGATAAAATAGTTGTAAACAGTCTTTTTTTGAAAAATAAACTTACAACCAATATACAGGGAATTAATGAAAATAAAATAAGAACCATATATCCGTGCGCAGACGACGCGTTTTTGGAAAAAGTATCTCCCAGTCATGTTTCCAAATTAAGATCATTACTGGCCTTGGAGGGAAAGAAGGTCGTTCTCACAGTATCACGCATGGATGAGGGCAAAGGGTTTCCTCATCTTGTGCGATTACTACCGAAAGTTTTGGTGAAAGTTCCCAATGCCCTATGTCTTTTTGTGGGAGATGGCCCAAAGCGAGAGATGTTGGAAGAAATGGTTGTGAAGAGTGGTCTGCAAAATTCCGTTCGTTTTGTAGGTAATATTCGCCACGACAGATTGCCGGTTTTTTATCAATCAGCCGATCTTTTTGCGCTTTTAGCTCATAGGGATACAAATACCGAAGAAGGCTGGGGAACCGTATTTATGGAAGCTGCCGCCAGTGGCCTTCCGGTGGTTGCCGGACGCGTTGGAGGCATTGAAGAATCGGTTTTGGATGGCATCACCGGGAAAGTCGTGGATGCGTATCAAGAAGAAGACGTATTATCCGCCATTATTACTTTATTGAATGATTCGGAAAAAAGTCAAAAGATGGGCGCGCTCGCGGAAGAACGAACAAAAAATGAATTCAATTGGAGTAATCAAATAAGAAAATTATGAAGCCGTTGATTAGCGTGATAATTCCGGTTTACAACCACACGCACACTCTGCAAAAATGCGTTGAGTCTGTTTTTGCTCAAACACATAAGCCGATTGAAGTGATAATTGTAAACGATGGGAGCACTGACAAATTTCAGGATGTTGTCGAGGAAATTCGGCGTAAATTTACGGTAAAAATTTTAGAACAACAAAACAAGGGCGCTTCTTCCGCGCGAAATTTGGGATTTTGGGAAAGCGGGGGAGAGTATGTGATTTTTTGGGACGCGGATACTGTTGCCAAGCCGGAAATGCTGGAAAAAATGGCAGATACGCTTTTGAATAATCCTATGGCAAGCTATGCGTATTCGCAATTCAAATTTGGTTGGAAAACAATCGGAAGCCATGAATTTGACCCGGAATTGTTGAAGAAAAATAATTACATTGATACAACGTCGTTGATTAAACGAAAGGATTTTCCGGGGTTTGGTGAGTCGTTAAAACGCTTTCAGGATTGGGATTTATGGTTGGCCTTGCTTGAGACAGGTAAAACAGGTAAATTTATTCCTGAAGTTTTGTATACAAAAATTGTAGGTGGAACAAAAAATATTAGCGCTTGGTTGCCCAGTTTTTTTTATAAACTTCCCTGGAAATTAAAGCGAGTGCGCGAATATGAAGAAGCCAAAAAAATTATTCAACAAAAATATCAAATTTAAAATCACCCCTGCCGGGGTGATTTTTTGTTTATGCGGCCATTTTATCTCCGTCGGCATCATTTTTGTTTGCCGGCGCTTCCGTAGTATCAATACCTAGTCGAGTCTTCATTTCATTGATTCTTTGATTTTTTTTCACTTCTGCTGCACTTAAATTTTTTTTAGTATGTTTCAAAACCGTGTCAATTACCCGATCCGTGCGTGGGTTCAATTTTGAAGTATTGGCATCTGTAGACGGATTAGAACCCATTGGTTTATCAAGTACTTGTCTTAATCTGTTTTTTGCCTCATCCAAACTGTCGGATTCATTTCCCACAATTCTCGGATTAAAACCTTCTCCGTTTGGTCTTCCCATTTCCATATAATATATAATTAGTTTGAATTAATTTTTTGAAATGATGTCGCTGTAATTGCTATAAACAACAGTCCCATTACATGAAATAAGGCGGGAGAGGTAATGTTCATGATAATTATACTTGCCAAAGCCGAAATGAAGTAAATATTATCATGCTCTTTTGCCTGATAAAGCCCGCGAAAAATATACACAATTAAAAGCGCCCAAATCACAATTCCTAGCATACCCAATTCATCCCAAAGCTCAAAGTAGCCCCAGTCAAAATGGGGTGTGGATATCTTTTGTTCAAGCACCGGGCTGTAGACTGTAACCGTGTCACCCAAGCCATTGCCCAAGATTGTGTGCGTCTTGATTTTTTCCCATATTTTAGGCAAAAGAAGCATGCGACTAAGCGAGCTGTCTTCAATTTGGGGTTGGACAATGCTTTGTATTCTAAGCCCAAATACTTCCCATCCCAGGCTTTGCCCGCGAGTGGCAATTAGGTGTGTGCAAGTGAAAACAAGCATAAAAGCCACGGCCGTAGACGCGCAAATAACGAGCCAGCGCTTCCAAGCGGATTTGGTAAAGAAAAAAAGGAGACCAACTGCCAAAGCCAACAAATATATCCGAGACAGGTTGATAGATAAAATAAATAACAAGAGAACGGCAATTGAAATATTTAACACTGATATGGCTTTTTCGCGTATAATTTTGTAAATAAAATACAAAAGCATCGGAATTAGCAGTAGATGTTCGTTTAACACCAAGCGGAAGTAACCCATTCCAAGATCCGTTATCTTCCCGGAGGCCACATCTCTAAACCAGTGGTAATAATAATCCTGCAATACAAACATTCCGGATGAAAAACCAAACAATGAAAAGGCCATGAAAATCGCATTGCCAATGACAGCCGCGCAAATCGCCGTAAAGCAAATATCTTTAAACTCTTTGTTTTTTATCAATTCCCGCAAAGGATAATAATACAACAAGAAAAGATAGGGAATCATATCGGAAAGAACGGCGCTTGGCGAGTGCCAATAATATCTTCCACGCAAAACGGCCAGAAAGACAACGGCGAACAGCAAAGCAAAAATTTTTGTGATCGTTTTTGTTTCTCGATACAAGGAATGTATTTCTTTTTTTGATATTTTTTGGCCAAAAAATATCGCCAAAGACGCGATTAAAAGCAGACTGCGAAGCGAGATGGACATTATGCCAAAATAGGCTCCGGAACCGCCCAGAACCATCTCCAAGGCCACAATATACCAACCCCAGGGATTGTTCTTGCAGAGCAGGTAAATTACGGAAATTGTTATAAATTCAGCAACAATGGAGTTTAACAGGTTTTGTCCGTGCAACGGTGTTTCAGGAGCGTAGTAATAAGAAAAATACCTAACTACAAAATAAATGAATGTAAAAAATAATATTTTTTTATTGAACTTCATATTCACAATTTAATTAAATTTTAATCCATTAAATTTATTATACCCATTGATAAATTCAGGGGCGCCCATCGGTTTTTTACCTTCCATTTGAATTTTTACCAACTCAATAGAGCCGGTTCTACAGCCGACAGATACTTTTTCATCTTGAATTTTAATAACTCCCGGCGCGATTTGCAAATCAACGGGTCTAATGTCTAGAAATTTCATTCTCTTACCTTCCAAATAGGCGTGAATTCCGGGCCAAACAATCATTCCGCGAAATTGATTGAATATTTCCTCGGCCGTTCTTTCAAAATCAACAAGCCCGTCATCTTTTTCTAAAATTTTGCAAAATGTGGCATTTTCATCAATTTGCACTTCCGGTTCAATTTCACCGTTCAAGAATTTTGGCACCGTTTCAATCAACATTTCAGCGGATAATGTTGATAGTTTATCCGCGAGAGTGGTATAAGTGTCGGCAGGATCGATTGAGAATTTTTTCTGTGACAAAATCGGCCCATGATCCATTTTTTTATCCATGAGCATTATACTTACCCCGGTTTCATTGTCGCCATTGATTAAAACGGATTGAATTGGGGATGGGCCTCGGTATTTCGGCAATAAGGATGGGTGGATGTTTATGGAACCGCGTTCGGAAGAGTCTAGAATGCCTTGAGGAATGATAAGACCATACTCAACGACGATGTTTAGCGTGTAAGGCGCAACGTGTAACGTGTAACCTTTTAGGCTTTCAGGCTGTTCAATGGTGAGGTTGTGTTTTTCAGCTAAAATTTTAACCGGAGATTTTTGTAATTCCTGATGTCGGCCAATTGGTCTATCTGGCTGGGTAATTACAGCGCGTATTTCAAAAAGACCGCTTCTGACAATTGATTCCAAAATTGCGGAGGCGAATTTATATGTTCCAAAAAATACAATTGGTATCATAATTCCTTTTCAACTTCGTGCAGATCTTTGGCTTTTTCTATAAATAATATGCCTTGAAGATGATCAACCTCATGCTGAATAACGCGTGCAAAGAAATCGGTGGCTGAAAAATTTAGTTTTCTTCCCTTCTCATCCAGCGCCGACACTTTGATTTTTCTATATCTCCGCACCTTGCCGTAAATATCCGCAACAGACAGGCATCCCTCCTCGTCCCAAACCTTAAGTATGCTGGATTTTTCCCATTTTGGATTAACCAAAACCAGATCTTTGTTTTCATCGAGAATATTATATTGTTTGGCAATTATACAGAGTTGTAATGGTTTGCCTGCCTGCGTGGCTGCCAGACCCACTCCATCGCGCTCATACATCGTTTCAATCATATCTGCGACCAATTTTTGTGTTTTGGGATTTTCAACATCAACCGGAGGAATTTCTTCAGCTTGTTTATGTAGAGCCGGATTTGGCTCTTGCAGTATGTTTAAAAGCATATAATTAATATCCAAGAATTGAAACGGGGTTGGGGTCTATTTTCCACTTATCCGACACTCGTGACCCCAACAACTTAGTATCTTTTCTATACGATTTATATGGTATTTTAGCCAAAATTATCTGCCAATATTTGCCTTTATGCCAATAGGGTTCAAGTCGTAGGGGACCTAGAATTGTACCGCCAAATTCGTTCTTGGTCAAATTGCTAAGACTATTATACGCCACATTTGCTTCGTTTTCCACCTCTTCGTTCGATATTTCTCCACAGTACATTCGTAGTAAATATGAATATGGCGGATATCTCAAAGCCCTTCTTTCTTTCAGCTCGTTTTCATAAAACGATTCCGGTTGATGGATATAGCTAAAGACGGTGTGTTCCGGCTTTCTGGTTTGTAGCACTACCTCGCCATTCTTCATATTAAACAAAGCGCTTCGCAATTTTTGCCACAACTCTTCCGCGGCTTTGTATTCCGGAATGAAAAGGGAAGAATCAATGTCCACGAAAATTAGCAATTTTATCCTTTTCCAATTGATGTGAGACCAGGCGAATTGCGTTCCGATAATTATTTTCGCTTCCGGGGTTTTTAGTTTTTCCAAATTATCCGCGTCGCTATCCACGCGCAATATTGTTCTATCTGAAAATAGTTTATTAATTTCAACTTCCACCGCTTGCGTTCCCACGGCAAAAGTGCGAATGTTTTGTCCTTTGCATTTTGGGCATGTAACAAGCGGTTGTTGAACTGTGTGGCAATTGTTGCAACGAAATTGGTTTGTGTCTTTTAAAAAAGTCAAAGCTCGGCCACATTTGTCGCAAAGCATGGCTTCTCCGCAATCTCGACAAGCCAAGTACCCGCAGGTGCCGAGCCGGTTGATAAAAAGGAAAACATCTTCATTTTTAGCATCATTTATTCTATTTTTTACTTCTTTTGACAAAATACCAAAATTTTGCCACTGTCGTTCATCATTCATATTAACAACTATCGGCATGTTCGAAGTTGGCTGTAGTTCTCCCTGAAGCGCGAAAATGTCTTTTTGCGCGAAGAAATATGATTCAACGGATGGTGTGTGCGAAATTAAATGCAGTGTGGCATTGTGGTGGCGAGATAAAAAAAGCGCTGCGTCTCTGGCGTGCAATCTTGGGGCCATGTCCCAGCTTTTGTGATTAATATTCGCTTCATCGTCTACGATGATGGTTTTTAGATTATACCACGGCATGAAAAAAGCCACTCTGGTTCCAATAATAATCCTTTTTTTGCCTTGCCAAATTTCCAGCCACCTTTCAAACATCTCTTTTTCGGACAAATCACTGGTAATAACAATGCTTTCCGAGCGAAAAATTTGTGGCATTTCCGCAATAATCCGCTCAATATCGGAAACTTCCGGTACTAAAAACAAAATCTGGCCTTGTCTTGCCAGCAATCTTTCAAGCATTTTGCTCCTTTCCTCTAAATTTTGGAAAATATGCAATTTCGGTTTTGACATCTGGCTGTCAGCTTTTGTATTTAATATTTCTTTTCCGCTTTCGTTGCCCACGAAGTCTTTTAAGAAAAATTTTTGAATTTTTCGTTTCTGTAGGGGCAAGAGATTTTGCTTCAGCAAAAAACCCAATGATGTTTTATAGAATCCCGATACGTCTTGTAAAAAATCCAGTTGGCTTGCCGACAAGATAGGGGATTTACATACAATTTCATCAATTTCCTTGAGCTTGATGTTGTTTTCATTAATGATCCTTTTTACCACGCCAAACTCAATTTTACTTCTTAAGGGAATTTTAACCAGCTGACCCACAAGAATATTGTCCCGCAAATTTTCCGGTATGGAATAATTAAAAAAAGGCAGGCATACAGGCATTCTCCTTGCCGGAATAACTTCAGCGATCATAACTTAGAAGACGAAATTGGCCACCAAATATCCAACACCAAAGGGGCCTTCGTATGAGTAGGATTTGTAAGAATAATTTATTCCTTTCAGCGCTCCCATTAATATGAGAAATGACCTGAAGCCGCATTCGGCGGCATTTTCCACAAACTCCGGGTCAAGCTGTAAAAGTCCTGCGACATTGCTTGTGGAAAGCAAATCTTGTATTTTGGCGTCAAATTCCGCGCCTACCGCGTTGAATCCGGCCGGGGCATCGGTTGTGAGTGCGTGAGACAAATCTCCGGAAGCAACGATGGCCACTCGCTTGTTGGAGTCCATTATTTGATCCTTTAGAAGATAGCCAAATTCAACATGCGTTTTCCAATCCAGCCCGCTAAATCCGATGGGTAAAACAGTGGCGCCTTGCAGATGTTTAGACAAATAATAAAGAGGCACAGCAACGCCGTGATCAATCAGTTTTTCGCTTATCATTGTAGTCGGAATGCCGTTTGTTTGCGCGGCCATGTTGATTTTTGCGGCCAATCCCATTTCTCCCTTGAATTTCATCTTGGTGGAAATATCTCCAAAGTCGCGTAAATCCGTTTCAAATTCAGGTTCCACATTTATAGAAAAAGAATCCTGAAGAAGCCGGCCATGTGGTGAAATCGTAATTATGATGTCGGGGTGGCTGATGTATAAATCTTCCTCCAATTTTTCCATTGCCAGTTTTGTTTTGTCCACTTTTTTAATCGCATCCTTGCCAATGGTGGGAATTAGAAGCGGGGGATGCGGTACTATCGCGGCAAAAGCGAGCGACATATGTTTGTGTTTATATCAAACTATTTTTTATTTGTTGCCAATGTAATATTGCCACCTGCGATCCATTTCGCAATCTTGGCCGGTTCGTCAAAGCGGTTTTTGTAGTTCATATCTCCCATGGTTACAATCACATACTGCTTTTTATCCTCCCGAGATTCAATCAACATAACCAACACGGATCCGCCTTCATCAACATATCCGGTTTTGCTGGCCAAAATGCGAAAATTGCGATTTTTTAGCAAGAGTATTTGATTTGTGTTGGTAAGCTTGTGTGTGGCAACTTTATTCTTGTTTACAAGCTCTTTGAAGGTGTAATCGGTTTGGAACAGGCTCTCTTTTATAGTAGCGTTAGTAAGGATTTTTGTAAAGATTTTCAGAATATCGCGGGGAGTTGACTTGTTGTTTTCGTCAAGACCTGTAACATCCACCAAATTTGTGCTGTCCGCGCCCCATTCTTCCAGTTTTTCGTTCATGCTTGCGACAAAGCTGTCTTCGGGCGTTCCAGTTCCTTTGGCAACCACTCGTGCCAAATTATTTACGGAACCGACCAGCATTGCGTTGAAGATATCCACATTCTTCATTTTTTCACCTGTGATTAAACCAAGCGGATTATTGTATGAACTATGCTGTTTTGAATCATAAGCACTTGTTTTTTTCAGGTCATAATCTTGCTCCAGGGCTTCGTAGGCGGTCATAAGCTTGGTGATAGAAGCCAACGGTCGGCGAGTGTCAATGTCTTTGCCGGAAATTATGCGTCCACTGGGGTACTCGGCCACCAAATATGCTGGAAGTTTTGTTCCGAACAGATCTTCGATCTCTGTTTGTGCGTCTCCCAAAAATTTGCTCTTTGAAGACATTAATCCGGAATTTAAGTATATCGGCTCTCCTTCAAGCAGGCTGATCGCCGTAGAATAGGGGATTGAGATGATGTTGGATTTTTTGTATCCCATTGCCACGAATGTGTCATCATCCGCGATTCTTCTTTTTTTGCTTTTTTCCATTACATAAATTTTATTGGTGCCATCGATTTTCAGAAGCGTACCATCAGCAAACTGGATTGGCAGGTCGGCCACTTCATATTTTCCCAATTCCTTGATTTTCTTCTTTTCAATTTTTAAATTTTTGAAGTTTGTCTGAACCACTTTTTTGTCAAGAATCGGATAGAGTAGATTATCTTTGTATAAATAATACTTATCTTTCATGTCCGTGATTTGGTAAATAACGCCTGTTGGAGCGGCGGACGAAACAGTGATCGGCGAACCCACGGAATAGCCCGTTAAATCACTTTCCCTCACATCAATAATTTCTTCCGGGTTAAAGCCTAGCTTTCGCACAACCTCATCGGACGCAAACGGGCGAATATATTCATAATCCAAAAGGTAAGTAGCTTTTTCGCTTTTTAAAATTGAATAATTCGGAAAGGATAGCTCCGGTCCAATTTGGTAGTTGTTCAATTCGCTGTCCGGAACCGTAACAACCAATTTGGGGTCAGCGCGACTAACCAAAACCGTCATGCTTTTAAATTTTTTTCGCAATCCATTTTGGATCAAATATATTTCCGATGAACTGGCTGTCATGAGGATTGTGCCATCGGGATATAATTGCGAAAACCACGTGTCCCAAATTCTGTCAAAATTTTTATTACCCGTCAGATGCGGGGTATAGGTATAGAGAAAGGCGGTCGCCCAAGATTGAGGCACCACTTCTTGACCGTCAATTGTGATAGGAACGTCTATTTTCTTGACGACGCCGTTATCTTTGTTGTCATAGTACCAGCGAAAAACACCTGCCGCATCATCCACCTGCTTGCCAAAACCTTTGTGCTTTTGAATTCTGGGATCATCCATACTGCAACTATCGCAAACCGCGTATCCGGCGGCCCAATCAAGCTGTTTTTGGGTTGGCGTGTCGTCTGTGATTAAACTTTGCTCTTTTTGTAAAGTTACAAGCAAAAATTTCGGATTGATTTGATAATTCTGGGCGGCTTCATAAATGATGTCAGAGGCCTTTTTGGGCGTTCCGCTTGCGTCGGCAGTGGTAAAATTGCTTAAAAAGCTACCTTTTCCTTGCAAAAAGCCTTGGATATCGGCGCTTGTCCAGTTTCCAAGATCTTGAACTTCCGTGTCGGAAATGATGAAATTCGGATTGAATTCTGTCGCCAAAACATCGCCGGATTGCGCAAGCGATAGGAGAGTGAAAGCTGTGAAAATGGTAAAGTATTTTGCAAGAGTCTTTGTCATATACGTTCAAATTAAAAATAAATGGCTTTGAGTTTTCCAAATTACAAATCTATTATACCACAAATACACAGAGAGCCAATAGCCGGAGTGAATTTGGTCGAAAATACGCGCTCTATCTGATATCTACGAAGTAAATATGACAATTGAGCGGGGATTTTGCCAAATCCCCAAAACCTCCTTGTTTGAATTTTAGGCAAAGTGTTTTGGTGGGAGTTGCCGTATCTCCCCGAATAGACGAATGGAAAAGGATGGTCTAGGTACGATCTGGCAGATTCCTCACTATCTCGGCAATGAGGCGAGTGGCGTATGGCGCTGCTTCATTCATGGTCTCGATCGTCCCTTCGTGGGAGATCTCCGTATTTTCCATGCCGGCGGCCATGTTGACCACGCACGCGATGGACAGCACCTTGGCTCCCATGTGGTGGGCGGCGATGGCTTCGGAGATGGACATGCCGACAACATCTGCGCCAAGTCTCCTCAGCATCTCCACCTCGGACGGAGTCTCGAAATATGGCCCGGGCATGAAGCCCAAGATCCCACCAGCCTTCAGGTTGATCTTTGGCGAATTCGACTCCGCTGAGTCTAGCTCGCGAGCAGTGGCTTGCGCGATGGTGATGAGCTCCGGATCATAGACCCTGTTCATGTCTTGGAACCTTCCACCCACACCGCTTTGCCGTTTCCCAAACATTGGGTTGGCAACCGTGAATAGGTTGATGTGGTCCCGTATCAAAACGAGGTCTCCCGCTTCATATTTAAGGCTGATCCCGCCCACGGCTGAAGTCAGGATGACTGTTTTACAGCCAGATGCAATTAGCATTCGGAGCGGGAAGACGACCTGGTCAACCGTGAACCCCTCGTAGAGATGGACTCGGCCGTCCATGACCGCCACCCGCACGCCGTTGAGGGTGCCCACGACGAAACGGCCATTGTGGCCCTCCACTGTGGACACGGGGAAATCATTGATGTCAATGTCCTTGTAGTTGAGCATTTTTGCGTCTTGAATCAGCTTGACCAGAATGTTGAAACCGCTACCAAGCACGATCGCTATCGGCGGTAGGCTGTGGGGGAAGTGACTCAGGATGCGAATCGCGTACGTCATGATCGGTCCGTTCATTGTGTCTCTCCTTTACCCTAAAAGAGCAGTTTGTCTAAAATTGCCTACATTATTTATATCCCAGCAAACCGCCAAAGTCAACAAAAAACCCTCTTTTTGGAGGGTGTTTTGCTGAAGGTGTTGTAATTATTTATGTGATGTTAAAAAACTATTAATTGTTAATTGCCAAAAAAATCTAAAATATTTTCTACAGTGCTTTGAGTACCTTGATATAATTCGGTATATTTACATTGAGTGCAGGTTACACTAGCAAAACGTCTATTTTGAACATTGAAGAATTTAGTAAAAAAACCACCTGTTGTATGAATTTCACCAATCTCACAGTTTGTGTTAGAACATTTTGGACATTGATAGTTGGATTTTTTTGTAGTTTGATTGTCCATAATATTTATTATTTTAAAATGATAATTTTTTTATT
>JAHJCN010000054.1 GCA_018812905.1 Patescibacteria group bacterium | reverse complement strand
GGGAATCTCATGCGATTTATTTTCCTCTGGGTACTGAGATGTTTCACTTCCCCAGGTCTTCTTCACGCACCTATGTATTCAGTACGTGATTTCTATCTTGCGATAGAAGGGTTTCCCCATTCGGATATCTCCGGCTCAAAGGTTGCTTGGGACCTCCCCGGAGCTTTTCGCACCCTGCAACGTCCTTCTTCGTCTTTTAGTGTCAAGGCATCCACCATGTGCTCTTGTTGAAATTGCGCACAACGAAAACACCAAATCGTGCTTTCATTGTTGTGCAGACCATCATCAGCCTATTATTCTAATGCTGGTCCGCCTACCCTATTATTTATTTCGAATTGACCAATTATAAATTGTCAAGGTTCGTTCCGGCCTTCCGTTACTTGTCTTGTCATCCTGAGCGGAGAGAAGGATCCCCTTTTGTGCGTGGGGATATTTCGCTGTGCTCAATATGACAATTTTAATGTTTTAATTAAAAAGAACCGCGACAAGCGGTTCTTCCAACGTCAGAAAAAATCTGAGTTATGAACCACTTGGATAATCTGAGTAACAATTTAATACTTTTTGTAACATTTTAATGTGTCGGTATTAAACGGTGCCAAGTAAGGCACTAACCCAGAGGTCCAAGCGGTGCGTCGCACCAAATCTTGTGGACGTGGTCCCGATAAAGGGATTAATTTAACGCAATGAGGATTATACCACTTGGCAAAAATTTGTCAAGAGGTCGATGGGCTCTCTTGTGGATAATCTCAGCTTGATTAAACAATGGCTTAATGTAGAGCAAAAATTCCAAATTCAAAGCACCAAATTTCAAATAATATCCAATGGTCAAAATTCAAATATCAAAAATATGTTTTGGAAATTGGAAATTTGGAAATTATTTGTCTCACTGCGGGAGATCTCTCGAATGGAGAGAATTTGTAATTTTGAATTTTAGATTTAAAAAATTATCACACAACTCCCACCCATATCCCTATAATCCCCAACCATAGGATGCTTTTTCAACCTCTCCAAAACAGCCGAGCGCAACACGCCCGCTCCCCCTCCATAAATTATACGCGCCATTTTTTCTGCTCGATCGTGGCAATCAAAAAGAAACAGCTCCAACCTTTCCAAAGCATCACTCGGAAATTCACCGTGCAGATCAAGCTCGGGCATATTCGCTCCCAGCTCGGCCGCAAAAAATTTTAAATCCGCGTTTGATTTCATATTTTTATTTTGTCATTCCGAACTTGTTTCTTTCATCCTGAACTTGTTTCAGGATGAAAGTTGAGAAGAATAAAAAAATATATAAAAATTTTACCGCAAAAAAAATTTTATGGCAATCCTCGTCACCCGCTGTTGATAACTCACTCCAAACGCTTCTGAAACTCTTTACATCTGGCGAGAATACTGTAAAATATCACGTAGATTTCATATGTTTTAAAAAAATCTTCTCACATAAAAATATTATGGCCAAAAACCTAATGAAATTTTGGAAATTGGGCGTCAAACCATTCAACACACACTACTTCAATATCAATGATAAGAGCAACTTGATGGTGCGAGAAGGAAATTTTCAATATGACATTTTAGGTATTTCAAAAAAATTCGGCACGCCGGCCGAAATTGTTTTTCCTTTCATTTTGCAAGAGCGAGTGGACGATCTTATCAATCTTTTTAATTCGTACATAAAAATATATCGCTATCCCGGAAAGTTCTACTACCACTACCCAATGAAGGTAAATCAAAACAAAGAATTCATCATGCCTCTTGTGACAAACGGAGCCAATTTGGAAACCGGCTCGGCCAACGAACTGAAGCTGGTGCAAAAAATGTGGGAGACCGGGAGTCTGAGCAAAAAAATGAAAGTAATTTGCAACGGCCCGAAAACGAACGAATATCTCAAACTGATCGCTGATTTGAAAGCCAAAGATTTGGATATTGTCCCTATCATTGAAGACCTGAATGAATACAGCTACTTGCGAAATTATCGTGGCAACGTCGGAATTCGTCTGGATGTGGATGTGAAGGTAAGTTCGCATTGGGACAAAGAAATAGATCGTTTCGGCTTGGCGCGAAAAGAATTGCGCCGTTTGGGAAAAATTAAAAATTTAAAAATATTGCACTACCACATCGGCTCTCAAATTGAAATGCTGAAGGATATAGTGGTCCCGCTCCGCCGAGCCATGGAAGTATATTTGGAATTAAAAAAGCTCAACCCCTCTCTTGACACCATAGACATGGGGGGAGGCATGCCGATTCCTTATGACCGCAAATTCCGCTATAGTGTGGATTCGGTGATTGAAAATATCGTAAAATATTTAAAAAATTTCAGCGAAAAGCACGGCATCGAACCGCCCAATATTTGTTGCGAATGGGGACGATACATTGTGGCGCCGGCGCAAATCACCATTTTCAAAGTTTTGGCGGAAAAAGAAATCATTGAACGCCAAAAAAGAAAGTGGTATGTGGTGGACGGCAGTTTTATGAATGATCTTTTGGATACGTGGGCATTGCACCAAAAATGGCATGTGGTGCCCGTGAACCATATGGACGCCAAACAAAGGACCCCTTCTTGGCTGGCGGGCATGACCTGCGATTCGGACGACAAATATACCGGCCAGGGAAGCTATGTCCTGTTGCCCCGCCTATCCTCTCTGGCCGAGGGCGAAGAATTATATTTGGCTTTTTTGGATTCCGGCGCCTACCAAGACGCGCTGGCTTCACATCATTGTCTCTTGTCTTCTCCCATAAAACTTTTAGCGCAGAACGGCGAGGTAAAAGTGATTAGAAAAAGAGAATCACTGGACGATGTGGCCAAACTCTTTGGCTGGTAAAAATTAATACCAATCAAATGAATAAAATAAATTTTGATAAATTACAAAAACAGATCAAGGGAGATTTTTTCTTCCTTTGCGGAAAAAACTGCGCCGGCATGTGCGAACGATATTATATTTCATATTATTTACCGGGCGAAGATGAATATGTCGCGGAAAAACTCGTAATGAGCCTCAAAGAATTTCGTGATAAATTTGTTACCGTGCTCAAATTTAAAGATGGCAGTAAATTGGACTTGTTGCGTATCACTTCACCATGCCCGTTTTTGAACTTTAGCTATCACTGCACTTTGGAAAAAAATAATACCAAACTGGTTGCTTGCAAAATGTACCCATTTGGCGTTATGTTAAAAGAAGGAAAGCAATATAGCTATCTTGATTATCATTGCCCATTGGTTTGGAACAAACAATTGCCCGAGCCTTTTGTGAAAAAAACCAGAAAGGCGCTCGAAGCGCTTGACTTGCCGAAAAAATGGCTGCAAAATGTTGGCAAAATCGGATACTTCTATGATTATGACAAATTGGCCAAATTAAGTCCTAAAGAAATCACTTATGAAGAATTACAAAAATGTCTTTTATGCTAACAGAGAAATTTTTCGCCGTGACAAAAATTTCTTAGGCTTAGACAGTCCTTTTTCCGATTTTGAATTCGCAAAATCCGTTATCCTTCCCGTGCCCTACGACGCCACCACTTCCATCAAAAGCGGTACCCGCAACGGACCGGAAGAAATCATCAGGGCCGCCTATCTGTTGGAAGAATATGAAGAAGAATTGGGCACAAGACCGTGTCAGCATGGCATTCATACGTTAAACGAAATAGAGCCGGATTTACGCGGGCCGAACAAAATGGTGGAAAGGATTTATGGCGTTTGGAAAGAGCTGTTGAAAGATGAAAAGTTTGTCTTAATGCTTGGAGGCGAGCACACTGTTTCGGGTGGAGCCGTAAAAGCGTTGAAAGAAAAACACGAATCTTTCTCTGTGTTACAGCTGGATGCACACGCGGATATCAGAGATAATTATGAGGGCACGGAATTCAATCATGCTTGCGCGGCCAACCAAATGATTAAATACGCTGACAATATTGTGCAAGTTGGAATTCGCTGTGTAGCGCCGGAAGAGTTAGATAATATTAAAAATTTTAAAGACCGCTTGCATATTGTGTATGCCAAAGATGTGAACCATGAATATGTAAAGGATAAAAAATGGATTGAAAAAGTTATAGACAAGTTGGGAGATAAAGTATACTTATCATTTGATCTGGATGCTCTTGATCCGTCTATTATGCCGGCCGTTGGCACGCCATTACCCGGAGGATTGGGTTATTATCAATCATTAGAGCTGATCAAAAGAGTATTTGAAACAAAAGAAGTGATTGGCGCGGATCTGGTGGAGCTCTGTCCGCTTCCCGAAAATATCGCTCCAAATTATTTGGCTGCCAAAATAGCTTATAAAATTTTGGGCTATAAATTTGATCTATTAAATAACTATGAGCAAACATAAATTCCAGAAACTTTCTCCGGGTCTAAAAAAACTCATTGTTTTAGAGAAAGATCTTAACAATAATTTGGACAGAACCGGCGCTTTAAGTGCTTATGTTAAAAAAAGCTCAGCGCCAGTATCAACATTCGCGGAATGCACCCTAAAGCATTGCAACGGCGGAGCCACCATGCAAGCGGCAGTATGGTTAAAAAATCATTTGGATAACGGCGGAAAATTGATGGTGACTTTGGCGGGCGCGTTGAGTTCGTTTCAAGTGGGGGTTGTGCTCGCCGAGCTTATCCGACAAAACAAGGTTCATCTGGTTTCCGCCACCGGCGCCAACCACGAAGAATCATACTATCGCTATGTGGCGCATTCGCACTATGCGTTCATCCCACGCTATACCGAACTAACTCCCGAGCAGGAATCCGAATTGCGCGATGCCGGCTTGCGCCGCATCACCGACACTTTTTTACCGGAAGACGAAAGTGTGCGCATTATGGAACCGCATTTATTGAAAATGTGGAAGGAAGCGGAGGAGAAAGGCGAAAGATATTTCCCTCATGAGTATTTTCGCCGATTGTTTGCCGAAAAATTAATCTCCGCCGATCCGGAAGCTAACGCGAACGACAGTTGGACATTGGCCGCTTATGAAAAAAATATTCCCATTGTGATTCCCGGTTTTGAAGATTCCACCATGGGAAATATTTTCGCAAGTTATATATACAACGGACCGCACAAAAAAAAGAGCGAGCCAACCGTGAGCTCGAACGTCATGAAATCCGGTTTGGAATATTTTCATCTCATGTATGATTGGTACATGAAAGAAAGCAAAGACGCGCCGATTGCATTTCTACAACTTGGCGGAGGTATTTCAGCCGACTTCCCCATTTGTGTGGTACCATCTTTGAAACATGATTTGCGCATGAAGAAAGTACGCGACTGGGCTGGGTTTGTTGAAATCGGCTCCTCTCCCATGTCCTATGGTTCGTATTCGGGCGCCGGTGGAAAAGAAAAAATCACTTGGGACAAATTATCCACCAAGAGCTATTACCAAATAATTCAAAGTGATGTAACAGTGGCATTTCCGTGGATCGCGGCAGTACTGTTGGGATTATAAACAAAAACTAAACAACAAAACCCCGCACCAGAACGGTGCGGGGTTTTTAGTGCCGCGGGAGAGACTCGAACTCTCAATCCCTTTCGGGAACGTGCTCCTAAGGCACGCGTGGCTACCAGTTACACCACCGCGGCAAATATTCCGATATTTAACCATAAAATGACCGATATGACAAGTTTAAAAACGGACTCGCTCTGGCGGGCAACATCCTCACCCCACCACTAAAACAATCCCGACTTAGTCGGGATTGTTTTTAATATGTTATCACAATAATCGCTATCTCCCTCTTCCACCACTCTGTCCGCCTCTGGAACCGCCTCCAAATCCACCGCCACCGCCGAATGATCGGCGCGGAGGCCTATCAAATCCCGGCTGTTCCTGGTATCCTTCCGGTTTGGGCAAAAGAGCGCGCATGCTCAAATTAACGCGTCCCAAATTATCTATTTCTTTTACAACAACTTTCACTTTGTCGCCCAATTTCAAAGCATCGCTCGGTCGGTTGGTGCGCTCCCAGGCAATTTCCGAAACATGCACCAAGCCGTCTTGCCCCGGCAATATATTGATAAACGCGCCAAAATCTTCCAAACGCACAACCGTGCCTTCATAATTTTCGCCGGCAGTCACTTCATGGGTTAGTTCTTTCACCCAGTTGATCGCCTTTTCCATGCCAATCGCGTCGCTTGATGTGACAAACACGCGACCATCATCTTCAATATCAATGGAAACGCCGGTCTCGGCAATGATTTTGTTGATCATTTTACCGCCAGGACCGATAACATCGCGGATCTTGTCCGGATTGATATTGATAGTAATGATGCGCGGGGCAAACGGCGACATTTCTTTTCTCGGTTCGGCGATAATCTGCGTCATTTTTTTCAAAATTTGCAAACGAGCTTTGCGAGATTCAGCGAATGTTTTCTCCACAATCTCCCAGCTCAAACCGTCGGTTTTGGTGTCCATCTGAATGGCCGTGATACCATCTTCAGTTCCTGTGATTTTAAAATCCATTCCGCCCGGACCATCTTCCACATCTTGCAAATCCGTAATCACTTCCCAATCGCCTTTAGAGTTGCTCGCCAAACCCATGGCAATACCTGCCACCGGTTTTTTAATTGGCACACCCGCGTCCATCAAAGCAAGAGTGGATCCGCAGGTGGAAGCCATGGAACTGGACCCGTTGGATCCCAAAACTTCCGAAACCACGCGAATGGCATAGGGAAAATCGGCTTCAGCCGGCAAAACCGGCATCAACGCTCTTTCGGCTAATGCGCCGTGCCCGATAGCACGATTGCCCGGACCGCGCATGAAACCGGTTTCGCCATAAGTGGCGGGGGTGTCGTTGTAGTGGTGCATGTAGCGTTTGGTGCCTTCTTCTTCCATGGTTTCAAGCGTTTGCACATCGCCCGGAGCGCCCAAAGTTACCACTGACAACACTTGCGTGTCTCCGCGCATAAACACGCCGGATCCGTGCACGCGAGGCAAAATGCCGACTTCAACATTTAATTCGCGCACCTCGTCAATGGCGCGACCATCCAAACGTTGTTTCTTTTTAAGAATTCTTTCTGTGATGTGCTCTTCCACATACAATTTCATGCGAGTGGAAATCACCAGTTTTATTTTATCCTCAACTTCTTTTGTCTTGAGCATTGTTTCCACCTCTTTGGAAAACCTATCCACCATGGCCACGCGCTCGGCGCGATTAATTTTTGGCGCGTCAAACATCCAATCATCAACTTTGCTCTTAATGAAATCTTTTACTTCAATTTCAATTGCTTTTAATTTCTCTTCGATTTCATCGTGATTGGCGCTGAGATCCAGCTTTGGCTGTCCGACTTCTTTTTGAATTTTTTTAATAAATTCCAAAACCGGAGCCATCTGCGCGGCTCCAAATTGCATGGCCGCCACCATTTCGGCTTCAGGCAATTCCGCACATTCAGCTTCCACCATGATCACTTTTTCCGGACTGCCGGCCACCATAATGTCCACTTCGCCTTTGTTTCTTTCTTCAATAGCCGGATTAATCATCCATTTTCCATCCACTCGGCCCACGCGCACGCCGGCAATCGGGCCATTCCACGGAATGTTGGAATTGTTCAAAGCGATGGATGCCGCGACCATGGCCGCGACTTGCGGATCGCTCACGCCGTCATAGGAAAGAGCGGTTAAAATAACCTGCACGTCATTGCGCGTTTCCGGATCGAAAAGCGGACGAATGGCGCGATCAACCAAACGGCCGGATAAAATGGCGTCATCGGTTGGGCGGCCTTCTCGCTTTATGAAACGGCTTCCTTTAATTTTCCCCGCGGCGTATAATTTTTCCTCAAAATTCACCATCAGAGGAAAAAAATCAATTCCCTCGCGGGTTCTCTTGCTCATTGTGGCGGTTGCCAAAATAACGGTGTCGCCGTAGCGCACCACGCAAGAGGCATTGGCTTGAAGAGCCAATCTGCCTGTTTCCACGGAGAGCGTTCTACCGCCCCATTCCATGGACCAATTCTTGATATCCATACTGAATTGTACGTTATTGAAGATGATTTGAGAGCAGGAGACCTCATCAAAGGTCTATTTGTCCTCAAACCAACTCCATAAATAAATAAATTTTCAATTTACAATTTTTAATTTTCAATGAATTTACAATGCTTCAAATCCCAGTTTTCAAACTTTACTAACTGCAAATTGCAAAATTGTAAATTGAAAATTACGGCCGTTTAACAGGAGCCTGAACCTTCGGGATAATACGTTTCTGCACCGAACTTGGATATGCAATTCTCCTATCATTTATCAAAAACTTTCCCTTTTCTTCTCCCATATCAATAAAATCATCGGCTTCTTCTTTCAAACGGCTGGACGTGGTTTCGCCAAAGGCCACCACTTCCACTTGCTTGCCTTGGTTTTGCAAATATTCAACCAGTGGCAAATAATCGCCATCGCCTGACACCAAAATGATAGTATCAAGACTGGGCGACAAGCGAATAGCGTCAACAGTGATGCCAACATCCCAATCAGC
>JAHJCN010000053.1 GCA_018812905.1 Patescibacteria group bacterium | reverse complement strand
TTATGACCCAAGCAACGCAAACAATACCGGCAGGCTACAAACAAACCGAAATCGGCGTGATTCCGGTGGATTGGGATGTTAAAAAACTGGACGATATTTTCAACATCTCTGCAGGCAGAGATTTGGTTAAAAATGATTATTCTGAAATTCAAGATGAGAGCCATAAATATCCAATATATTCAAATTCTTTAGAAAACAAAGGTTTGTATGGATATACAAAAGCCGCACGTCACAAAAAAAACTGTCTTACAATAACAGCGCGTGGGACTATTGGTCGAAGCAATAAAAGGCATACTGACTTTGATGCAATTGGACGACTTTTAATTTTGGATCCAAAGGTCAAACTAGATGGATTTTTTATATCCGAATACTTAAATAATAAAATCACTTTTTCCATTGAGAGCACGGGGGTGCCACAATTAACAGCACCACAAGCCTCACAATATTTGCTAGTGTTTCCTGAACCAACTGAACAAACTGCCATTGCCACTGTTCTATCCGACTCCGATGTCTTGATTGAAAATCTGGAAAAGCTTATTGCTAAAAAACGCGCGATCAAACAAGGCGCGATGCAACAGCTCCTCACCGGCAAAAAACGCTTGCCGGGGTTTAGCGGGGAGTGGGTGGTGAAAAAGTTGGGGGAATTTGGTTTTGACATATCGGATGGAAATTATTCGAGTAAATATCCTAAGGCATCCGAATTTAAAGAAAGGGGCGTGCCATTCATTAGAGCAAATAATATAAAAGGATTAAAAGTTGTTGATGATGATATGCGTTTTATCTCTAATCAATTACATTCCGAGCTAACAAAAGGGCATCTTAAAAAAGATGATATTTTGATTACGACAAGGGGCGAAATCGGTCAAATAGCCATTGTTCCAAATAGACATATTGGCTCAAACATAAATGCTCAAGTTGTAAGAATTAACGCTGGTGAAAAATTTAATAAATATTATTTTGCATATTTTTTACTTAAATCAGACACACAAGAATCACTACTAAATATGCAAACAGGAAGTGCACTCAAACAGTTGCCAGTAGGCAAGCTAAAAGAATTGAAAATTGTTTATCCACCACTACCCGAACAAACCGCCATTGCTACTGTCCTTTCCGACATGGACGCGGAAATTGAAAAACTGGAAAAGAAACTCAATAAATATCACCAAATTAAAACCGGCATGATGCAACAGCTTTTGACCGGTAATATTCGTTTAGTAAAAATTTAATTATGACAAATCAATCACCACTAGTCGGCCAGATAGAACGCAAAACACAAAATCGCATTGTGAAAGTTTTTTGTGATCGCCTCGGCTACGACTATCTCGACAACTGGGAAGACCGAGAAAATAATAGCAATATCGAAGAAGAATATTTGCGTGGCTTTTTGGTAAAGACCAAAAAATACAGTGACAGAGTCATAGACAAAGCCATCGCCGAACTCAAGAAAACCGCAGGCAATCAAATCATGAGCTTGTATGATCTCAATAAAGAAGTTTATGGCCTGCTTCGTTATGGCATTAAAGTAAAAGAGCAACTGGGCTTGAGGAACCAAACGGTTGAACTGATCGACTGGAGGAATTTTGCGAGCAATCATTTTGCTATCGCTGAAGAAGTTACAATCAAAGGCAATCGCACCAAGAGGCCGGATATTGTGCTCTATGTAAACGGCATTGCTTTGGGCGTGATTGAACTCAAGCGAAGCACGGTGTCTGTATCCGAAGGTATTCGTCAAAATATCGGCAATCAAAAAAATGCTTTCATTCAAAACTTTTTCGGCACTATTCAGCTGGTTATGGCTGGAAATGACAGCGAGGGGCTGAAATTCGGCACAACGGAAACCACTGAGGATTATTATCTCACTTGGAACACTAAAGATACGGATTTTGCCGACGAGCCAAACAGATTAGACCGTCATGTAATGCAAGTTTGCCAAAAATCACGATTGCTTGAAATGGTTCACGATTTTATCATTTTTGATAGCGGCATCAAAAAAACCTGTCGGCATAATCAGTATTTTGGAACAAAAGCGGCACAGGAATATATCAAACGCCACGAAGGCGGAATTATCTGGAATACGCAAGGATCAGGCAAGAGTTTGACCATGGTATGGCTTGCCAAATGGATACGCGAAAATATGACCGACGCACGCGTATTGCTCTTGACCGACCGCGTAGAACTGGATGAACAGATTGAACGAGTTTTTAATGGCGTAGATGAAAAAATACACAGAGCAAAAAACGGCAAAGACTTAATGAGCCAACTCAATACTAAAGAGCAGTGGCTTATTGGTTCGCTCGTTCATAAGTTTGGTAGGTTTTCCGATAATCCCAATCAAAATGTTGATGATTATTTGAAGGAAATTAAAGCCAGTTTGCCGAGCGATTTTTCGGCCAAAGGTGATATTTTTGTCTTTGTAGATGAGTGTCATCGCTCACACAGCGGACTTTTACATGATGCAATGAAAGAACTTTTGCCAAACGCGACTTTTATTGGTTTTACCGGCACTCCACTTTTGAAAATTGATAAGACAAACAGCATTGCAGTTTGGGGCAAGTATATTCATGAATATAAATACAATCAGGCAGTAGCCGATAAAGTAGTTTTGGATTTGCGTTATGAAGCCAGACGAGTGGATCAGAATATCACCTCACAAGAAAAAATTGATGAATGGTTTGAAGAGCGTACTAGCGGACTGACTGATGTCGCCAAAGCGGAACTCAAAAAACGCTGGGGAACAATGCAAAGTTTGCTTTCTTCAAAATCGCGCCTTGAAAAAGTAGTCTTTGATATTATCGACGACTTTTACAAAAAGCCACGACTTGAAAGTGGGCGCGGTAATGCCATGCTGGTGGCGAGCAGTATTTACGAAGCATGCCAGTATTACAGAATTTTCCAAACACAAGGTTTTTCCAAATGTGCTGTCGTTACTTCGTATGAACCGGGAGCGCTTTCGACCGAATCGCCGGAATATGCGATTTATGAGGAAATGCTTAATAAGCACCGACCACTTGAGAAAAAATCCGGTGAATCTGACACGGACGCTTTCGAGCGCTTGATTAAAAAACGATTTGTGAAGGAACCGGGACAAATGCAGTTATTGATTGTAGTTGATAAATTATTGACTGGTTTTGACGCGCCTGCGGCGACTTATTTGTATGTTGATAAAAATATGCAGGATCATGGTCTTTTTCAGGCAATTTGTCGTGTAAACAGGCTTGACGGCGAAGATAAAGATTACGGATATATTATTGATTATCGCGATTTATTCAAAAAGTTGGAAAGTGCAGTTGCTGATTATACTTCAGAAGCCTTTGCTGGTTTTGAACAAGAAGATGTGCTCGGACTTTTAAAAGATAGATTTGTGGAAGGTAAGAAAGATTTGGATGAAGCATTGGAAACCGTTCGTGCTCTTTGCGAACCAGTTCAGCCTCCAAAAGGATCGGCGGAGTATATTCGTTATTTTTGCGGTGATGTAGAAAATCCTTATGCGCTCAAAGAAAACGAGATTAAACGAGTGCGATTGTATAAATCAGTCAGCCGTTTGCTACGAGTATATGCGGATATTGCTAACGACATGAAAGAAGCCGGATACAGCCAGGATCAGATTGATGTGATTGGAAAAGAAGTAGAGCATTATGAAAAAGTTCACACAGAAGTAAAGCTCGCGAGTGGCGATTATATTGATTTGAAAAAGTACGAGCCAGCGATGAGGGCTTTGATGGATCGCTATATTTCCGCGAGTGAAAGTGAAAAACTATCAGCATTTGACGATAAATCTCTCGTGGAGTTAATGGCAGAGAAAGGTGTAGATGCTCTCGATAGCTTGCCGGATGCCGTTAAACAAAGCGAAGAAGCCGTTGCGGAAACCATTGAAAACAATGTCCGCAAACTCATTACTGATGAAATGCCGACCAATCCGAAATATTACCAAAGAATGTCGGAATTGTTGGATGAACTCGTGAAAAAACGAAAGCAGGCAGATCTAGAATATCGAAAATATCTTGAAGAAATCATAGCTTTGTCAAAGAAGGTAAAAAATCCAAGTGAATCGGAATCATATCCAAATGAAATAGATACTCGAGGGAAACAGGCGTTATATGATAATTTGGGCAAAGACCAAGCTAAAGCAGAATCTATTCATGACGCAATTTTAGAATCAAGAAGCGATGATTGGCGTGGACATCCTTTGAAAGAGCGAAAAATTAAACTTGCTATTCAAAAAGTCTTACTGGGAATAACAGATCAGGAATTAAAGGACATATTTGAGATAATAAAAAATCAAAATGAGTACTAATCAAAGTTTATTACAAGTCGGCGGAATTGAGGCAGTAGTGCTATATAAACCGGTAAAAAATTTGCATTTGAATGTATTGCCACCGGTTGGAAAAGTCCGTGTTACTGCTCCGCTAAACATGAACGACGATGCTATTCGTACTTTTTTGGCGACCAGAATTTCTTGGATCAAAAAAATGCAGGCGAAATTCAAAGGACAGGAAAGACAGACCCCACGCGAATATGTAAGCGGTGAGACATATTATTTTTTCGGTAAAAAATACAAACTCGAAGTTTTAGAATCTGAAAACATACCAATTGTAGAGATAAAGGGTAAAACAAAGATAATACTTACT
>JAHJCN010000052.1 GCA_018812905.1 Patescibacteria group bacterium | reverse complement strand
CGTCTTTTAAAAATGATCTTCCACCGCTTTGGACTTGGCCTTCGCCGTACCGCGATCATCGGTAATCAAATCATTGCCAATCAAATTCGCGAAACTCTTTTAAACCGGCCGTCTTTAGGCTATTCTCTATTGGGTGTTTACGAACATTTTGATGAAAAAACCGAAAAAAATCTATCGCAAAAAAAAGTGGATGAAATTATTTTTACGGATCCTAAATCAGATGAAGAGGGGGCCTTGCGCGCGATTGATTTTGCCAACGAGCGGGATATCACCTTCAAATATTCGGCCGACATTTTTGCCACCATTTCTTCCAACATGGCCATTTCCGCAGTGGCCGGCATTCCCATCATTGAACTTGGGCGCACGCGATTGACTGGCTGGGGCAAAATTTTCAAGCGTTTGGCGGACATTTTTGGCAGCCTGTTTCTTATCATTATTATATCACCGATTTTCCTGTTGGTCGCGCTGGTTATTTTATTTGAAACCGGTCGGCCCATAATTTACAAAAATGAAAGAGTGGGAGCCGTGGGCAAAAAATTCTTCGCGTATAAATTTCGCTCCCTATATCAAAAATATTGCACCGGAGAGCAATTTGGAAAAGAAGGAGAGTTGGCTTTGGAAAAAGAATCTGAACTTATTAAAAAACAAAACGCAAAAAATGGGCCGGTGTATAAAATTAAAAACGACCCGCGCATCACACCCTTTGGCCGTTTTATCCGCAAGTGGAGCTTGGATGAACTACCGCAATTTTTTAATGTATTGAGAGGCGAAATGAGCTTGGTGGGTCCGCGCCCGCACCAACCGCGCGAAGTGGAACAATACCAAAAATGGCATAGGACGGTTCTGGCTGTGAAACCGGGCATCACGGGGCTCGCGCAAATTTCCGGCCGTAGCGATCTCACCTTTGACGAAGAAGCCAGGCTTGATATATTGTATCTGGAGCGTTGGAATATTATTCAGGATTTGATTATTATCACCAAAACCCCATTTGTGATTTTGTTGAGCAAGGGAGCTTGGTGAAAATTTTCAATTTTCATTGAATTTTCAATGCTTCAATTTTTAAAAAATTACCCCTTATTATTTGTTAATTGAAACCTAGTATTCAGATTATGCGGATCGCCCTTGTTCACGATTATCTCTCTCAGGATGGAGGGGCTGAAAGAGTCTTAAAAGCAATGCATGAAATCTGGCCGGAGGCGCCAATTTTTGTTTTATTTCATGATAAAGAAAAAATTGACTATTTTCCCTTGGAAAATATTCGGGAATCTTTTATCGCCAAACTTCCTTTTTTCAAAACACACTTTCAATGGTACCTGCCTTTAATGCCATTGGCCACGGAAAAATATAATTTAGACGGCTTTGATTTGGTGCTTTCTTCCACCAGCGCTTTTGCCAAGGGTGTTATCGTGCAACCAGAAACTTTACACATCAGCTATTGCCATACACCGCCGAGGTATCTATGGACAGATGCGAACGAATACGTGGCCGAACTTAATTATGGCGGGATAGTAAAAAAATTCCTGCCGTTTATTATTCATAAACTGCGCATCTGGGATCGGCTTAGCGCCGATAGAGTTGATTATTTTTTGGCAAATTCCGAAACAGTGCGAAAACGTATAAAAAAATATTATCGCCGTGACAGTCAAGTGATTAATCCGCCCGTAGATACAAAAAAGTTCTCCGTGAGCCGGGACATTGGCGACTATTTTGTTGCCGGTGGCCGATTGGTACCATACAAAAAACTGGATATCGTCATCAAGGCTTTCAACCGGCTGAATTGGCCGCTTAAAATTTTCGGCACCGGTCCGGAACTGAAATATTTGCGTGAGATATCCAAATCAAATATACAATTTTTAGGAAAAATATCAGAAGAAGAAAAAGCATCGCTTCTGAACCGCGCACGCGCTTTCATACATCCGCAAATCGAAGACTTTGGCATTACACCGATTGAGTCAATGGCTTCCGGTCGACCGGTAATCGCCTATTCCGCGGGAGGAGCCGGTGAAACGATTGTTTCCGGAGAGACCGGCGTATTTATCAAAGAGCAAACATGGGAATCTCTGCTGAATGCTGTTCTCAAATTTGACCATACCGCATGGGATTGTGATAGAATAAGGGAAAGCGCTTTGCGTTTTGACGCGAACGTTTTCAAAACAAAGATTAAAAACTTCATCGAAGAAAAATACAACGCATTTAAACAAGGAATTATTTAATTTAACTTTAAACATATGGTGGAAACAAAATCACCTGGGGCACAAAGGGAACATGGCGTGAGGCAAAATATTTTGGAACTTCTAAAAAAAGAAAACGGACGATCGGATGTCGAACAATTAGTGGGCGAGGAATTGGCGAATTTAAACATAGATCCGCCAATCAACGAAGCTCGTAAAGATGCTTTGGTTAGAAGCATAACGAATTTTTTATTTGACCACCTCCTTCAATACAGAAACAAAATTGATAAGGAAGAAGAAAAACAAACGCAGGTGTACGCATCTTTTTTGGAAACTTATGTAAGTGAATTACGCGATCCTGTCGTAAAGAAAATAGTAAAAAAATTCGGCTCGGAAATATTACCGGAAGAAGAGATGAAAAATCTGTGGTTATGAACATCGGAATTGACATCCGACCTTTAATGTCATCAATTCGCACCGGCGTTGGCGAGTACACGCAAGAGCTCCTCAACGCCGTTTTTGCGCTTGATAAAAAAAATCAGTATTTTCTTTTCTTCAACTCCCGCGAGGATGTTTCAAAAAATATTCCAAAATGGGAACAAGAAAATGTTCGCTACATCTCCACCCGCTGGCCCAACAAGCTATTTAATTCATCAACAAAAATTTTAAACTTTCCAAAAATTGACAAGCTGTCATTCCCCACGACTAAGTCGGGGGAATCCGGCAATGAGGACATGGATCCCCGCTTTCGCGAGGATGACAAGTTGGACGTTTTTTTCTCCCCCAACATAAACTTTACCGCCCTATCCAAAAAAATCAAATTCGTTCTCACTATCCACGATCTGTCATTCGAATATTTTCCCGAATTCTACACACTCAAACAGCGTCTCTGGCACAAAGCCGTTAATCCCAAAAAACAATGCGAGCGCGCCGATATTATTATCACGCCTTCGGAAAATACAAAAAGAGATATCGTGAACTGTTATAAAATTTCAACTGATAAAATTAAAGTGATTTATCCTGGGGTATCACCTGGATTCCGGATCAAGTCCGGAATGACAAATGGAATGACAGGCGAAAAATACGTCCTCTTTCTCGGCACGATTGAACCAAGAAAAAATATTGCCGGAGTTATAAAAGCATTTGAAATCTTCCAAAAACGTTACACGTTACACGATTCGCGTTACACGCTCGCTATCGCCGGCGCTCCGGGTTGGAAAAACGAAGAAATTTTTCGCCAAATCAATGAATCACCCTGCAAAGAAAAAATTAAATTCATCGGATGCGTGAAAAACGAAGAAAAGCCAGCGCTGTATTCCGGGGCATCTCTTTTTGTTTATCCGAGTTTTTATGAAGGCTTTGGCTTCCCGGCGCTTGAAGCCATGGCTTCCGGCGTTCCGGTTATCACATCCAACCGATCTTCTCTTCCGGAAATTACCGAATCAAATGCCACGCTGGTTGATCCTCACCGACCCGAACAAATCGCCCAAGCTATGTACAACATTCTCACTAACCAAACTCTTCAAGAAAACAAAATAAAAAACGGCCTTGTTCAGGTCGCCAAATTCTCTTGGGAAAAAGCCGCGAAAGAATGGCTGAACTCCCTCCCCACCTAGACTTCCCTCGGTGGGGAAACTAATTGTATCCCAACAGCGAAGTAACAAGTAAAACCGCAGTAGCAGCCAATATGCCGATAATCGTCAACCAAGCAATAATGTTGCCAATGGGTTTGTTTGTGTATTCCCCCATTATTCTCTTATCATTGATAATCTTCATGACAAAAATCAAAATGAATGGCAATAACATACCATTAACATCCTGCGATAAGATCATTATTTTCACCAAAGACACGCCGGGGATAAGTACGATCGCGGCCGGAATAAAAATGGTCATCAGAATAATACTGTAAAAAACTTTGCCATTTTTCCAGGTGGTATTGAAGCCAGATTCCCAACCAAAGGCCTCGCAGATGGCATATGAAGTGGCGGTGGGGAGAATAAAAGCCCCAAGCATTGACGCGCAAAACAAACCGAAAGCAAAAAGCAATTGAGCAAAATTTCCCGCCAAAGGCTGAAGCGCCAGAGCCGCGTCACGGGCACTGGTGATGTGTATGCCATGTTTATACAAAGTCGCGGCCGTGCTGATGATAATGAAAAAACTTACAATGTCGGTGAGAAAGGCTCCAAAAAAAACTTCGGCCCTTTCT
>JAHJCN010000051.1 GCA_018812905.1 Patescibacteria group bacterium | reverse complement strand
GTAAAATGATTGGTTCTATTTTCTAGCACTTTTAAGAATTTCTCTTTGCGATTATCAGTTAAAATATTTTCATCATCGTCATTCAAAAAAAGATTTCTCATGTCATACAAAATCGGAAATTGGCCATAATCCTTCCTCAGCTTCCTGTATTCCGGAATATGTGTTTTTTTGTCATCCAACAACAAAGTGCTGGACGTGTTATCATCCGATACCGGTGTGGATGTTGGCGTTGCGACAATATTATCGGAAGAGCTGTTTGACAAATTTTTCTCCGGCAACTCCGTTGCAGCCAAATATTTTATCACATCCCCTTTCGTATCCAGCAAATAATATTTGTTGCCATTGTCATAAATTATTGTTGAAATTTTTTCTTCCAAATCTATTCTCATTTCTACCGGAAATATTTTTTTTATTTCTACAGAGTTTAGCGAAAATTCAGACATCAACTTTTGCTGGGCATCCTTGGCGTTTACCAAAAAATAATTATTAAATGGAATTTTCCACTTGGTGTTGAGAATTTCATTTTGAACAAATTCGTCAATCTCGCTTCTCTTGATGAGACTCAAACCAAGATATGTCACCTTGTTTATTCGAAAAAAGGGTGTATATAAGACATTCCAGATCCAAACGCATGTGATGACAAATAGTAAAAAAAGCGCCACAATATTTCTTCTGGTGTAGTCATTTGGCAAATAGCGCGCATCAAACTGCTTCTTTTGAACCCGATTACCACCGATGGGTTGGCTGACGTAGGATACCGATTTATTTCTTCGAAATAAATTCAAAAATGACTGCCACTTACTTTTCGGAGGCCTGTATTGTTTAAAATTTGAATATGATCTTATGTAGTTCATTTTAGAATTCTCGGCAGAAGAGGGTTGATTCTGTCTACAATTTCGTAGTTTATCGTGTCCGCCCACTTTGCCAAATCGTCAGAGGAAACTTCCTTTTCTCCCGATTTGCCTATCAAGGTTGCCGTATCCCCTCTTTTTACATGTTTTAACCCGGTAACGTCAACCATGCACAAATTCATGGAAATTCTCCCACGTATGGAACATTTTTTGCCATGAATCAAAACAATTGCCTTATTTGAGAGCTTGCGATCGTATCCATCCCAATATCCGACAGCCAAAACAGCGAGTCTTGTCAAGCACCTCGTTGTGTATGTTCCGCCATAGCCGATTTTAGTGTTGGGGGGCAAGGTTTTAATCTGGATTATCTTCGTACGCCATGTGAGTGCTGGCTGTAACACCAAACTCCTTCGTGTTTTTGCCGACGGATGCAGGCCGTATAAGCTCACGCCGAATCTAAAAGCGTTAAAACCATTCAATTTAACGGTTGAGATCGAAGCAGAACATGACATGTGCTTGACTAGAGGGTCTATCCCCTTTTTCTTGAGCAGATCAACGCATTTGAAAAACAACAAATATTGTTTTTGCGTATATATTAAATCATCTTCGCTGGAAGCAAAATGACTCCACACACCTTCAATATTTAGAAATTTCATCTTTTTTAGCTTCTCTGCCACTCCGGCTAATTCCGCCGGTAAAAAACCAACTCGACTTGTTCCCGTATCAATTTTTATATGAATTTTAATTTGTTTGTTCAATTTTACTCCAATCGAGTCAAGAATTTTTGCTTGTTCCATGCAATAAACGGGAAAAATTACTCCTTTTTTCCCTAAAATTTTAAGAGTAACGCTATCCGTGTCGTAGAAGCTTAAAATCATTATCGGCTTAGTAAAATGATGGCGGATCAAATCCAGGGCTTCGTCAGAGTTGACAACACAAACCCTATTCACCTCCGCGTTTCGTTGGCAAATTTTAGCCAAATTTAAAAAACCATGCCCGTAGGCGTTGGCCTTAATAACGGGCATGAGGAGTCTGTCTTTACCAATTTTTTTCCTAAATTGCGAAATATTATGCGCAATCGCTTTTGAGTCGATTTCCAGCCATGTCATCATATTAATTGTTTTATAGCCTGTTAAAATCCGCATATTTTCGCAGTGCTTTTGGCACGGAAATTGAGCCATCTTTATTCTGATGATTTTCAATGATTGCTATCGGAAATCGACTAAGCGCTATGGCTGTTCCATTTAATGTGTGCGCGAATTCTGTTGTTCCATCTTCCTTGCGATAGCGAATATTGAGTCTGCGAGCTTGATAATCCGTGCAATTGCTGGCACTGGTAATCTCACCAAATCCTCCTTGTTCATTCTCGGAGGTGTTCATCACCATCCAGGCTTCAATATCATATTTTCTATAGGCCGGACCACCCAAATCTCCCGAAGCGATGTCAATGATTCGATATGGCACTTCCAAACCATCCACAATTTTCTTCTCGATCTCCAAAATTTCTTGATGATATTTTTCGCCATCCTCGGGTTTGCAAAAGACAAACATTTCCAGCTTGCTAAATTGGTGCACCCTGTACAATCCTTTGCTCACGCGTCCATATGCGCCAGCTTCCGTACGAAAACAATGTGACAATGCCACATATTTTTTAGGACCTTTTGATAAATCCAAAATTTCTCCGGAATGGAATCCCCCAACGGCAATTTCCGCGGTACCGATCAGGCTTAAATCCGTATTTTCCACGGAGTAAACTTGGGTTTCGGTTCCTCGCGGATTATAGCCGATACCGGTTAAGATTTCATTTTTTGCCAAATCCGGCGTCTCTAAAAGAGCGTAGCCGTATTTTTCAGTGATATCCATTCCATAATTTATCAAAGCCTGATTCAAGCGCACCATTTTATTCTTAAAGAAATAAAATTTGGAAGTAGCGACTTTGGCCCCGCGTTCAAAATCAATCAAATCGTTTTCTAACATTAGCTCCTCATGATCTTTTGGAGAAAATTTAAAAGGTTTGGGCTTTTTTGTTTCAAATATTATTTTAAAATCTTGCTCTCCACCAATCGGGCTGTCAGGGTGTGTTAAATTTGGTATTTTATGCAAAATTTCATTGTATTTTAGTACAATTTGCGCAAGGTCAGTTTCGATAATTTTTATCTCTCCCCCAGTATTCCTCAATTGAACGATCTCCTCGGGGCTGGGTTTTCCTTTTGATTTACTATTGCGCAAAGCACGCAATTCTTCGGCTTTTTTTAGCAATGATTTTCTTTCATCGTCCAAAACCAACAAAGCCGACACGTCAACATTCACATTACGAATCACGCAATTTTTTTGCACCATTTCCTTGTTGTCACGAATGAATTTAATATCAAGCATATAAGTACATTCTTTGTAAAAAATTTTTTAACTGTTTGATAATTTGCCCCCTGTGACTGACTGAATTTTTTTGTTCTATCGTCAATTCAGCAAAGCAAGATTTTAATGGCGGGAAATAAAAAATGGAATCATAGCCCATACCAGGTCGCGATGCTTTTGATATTGATTCGGATATCAACCCATCAACACGGCCATTAAAAATGTAGAAATTATTATTTTCCGGAAAGAAGACACAACCTGCCGTCTGAAAATACGCTTTTCTCGCGCTCTCACTCGCGCCATTCAACGCCTTTAAAATTTTGTGATTCCTCTCAAGCGGTGTCGCGCCAAACCTCTTTGCCAGTACGCCTGGAGCTCCATTCAAATATTCAACGCAAAACGCGGTGTCCTCCGCAAAAGTGACCAGGCCGGTTTTTAGGCCGTAATATCGCGCTTTATGCATGGCGTTTTGCCAAGTTGTTTCAAACGGTTCGTCCGGTTCGTCATCGCCAATGTCAACATCGTTCAGGCTTACAAATTTACAATTTAGGGTTCCAAGTTGTGTTAAAAATTCATCAAACTTTCCGGCATTCGTTGTGGCGATTAACACTTTTCTTTCCTGCATAAAATAACTCTTACATTAGCGAACTCTTGTATTTTTCAGGCATATACGGCGCCAGACGTACTATTTGCACATGGGAATCAATCGCATCGGCTAAATTATCCACAAAGGCTTTTTGGTCATATCCGAGCGCCACAATGTCCGGTTTTTCTTCGGAAATAGCCAAATATTTATTATCATCCAAACAACCAAGACGCACTTTGTCGGCTATACCAAGATCCTTCAGCGCTTGCAGGCGAGCAATTTCATCATTAGTCGGCTCCCTACCTTTAACTTCGCACACAGTCTTGTCTCGAGCTATCACCACAATCAAATAGTATCCATACTCCCCCGCTTCTTTCAGCATATGAATGTGTCCGGGATGAAGTTTATCAAAAGTTCCGAATACGATAACTTTTTTCATACTATTTACTTTCCGGTTTCAGAGTTGGAAACAAAATAACTTCCTTTAAATTTTGAGCGTTGACCAAAAGTTTTATCAAGCGGTCAATACCCATGCCCAAGCCTGCTGTTGGAGGCATCCCGTGTTTCAGGGCGCGCACAAAATCTTCATCATGAGGCATGCTTTCCTCGTCTCCGCTTTTACCCAATCTCTCTTGCTCCTTAAATCTATTCTCTTGATCAATCGGATCGTTGAGCTCGGAAAATCCGTTGCAAAGCTCATTCCCACCCACGCACACCAGTTGCATGCGCTCAACATATCTCGAATCTTCCTTCTTTGATTTGGCAAGCGGCGACAATTCAACAGGGTGATCAATCATAAAAATTGGGTTGACGATGTTCGGTCGCGCGTATGTTTTGTATATTTCATCAATCAATTTTCCACGTCCGGTATTCTTATCTATGTCTTCAATTTTCAATTCTTTAGCTTTTGTAAACAAATCTTTTTGATCCGGATAATCTTCGATGTCAATTTTTGCGTATTCGCGAATGATGTCGCGCATGGTTTTTCTGGGATATGGCGGGGTAAAGTCCACCTTTTGGCCATCGATTTCAGTTTTTAAAGATAAGCCTGCCGATTTAATTAATGTTGGAATCAAATCTTCTATTAAATCCATCAGATTCGTATAATCAGCATAGGCCCAATAAAATTCAATCTGCGTAAATTCAGGATTGTGATTATGATCAATACCTTCATTGCGAAAACATCTGGCAACTTCATAAACTTTTTCAAAACCTCCGACAATAAGTCTTTTCAAATATAGTTCGGGAGCCACACGCAAATATAGGGTCATGTCAAGAGAATTATGATGAGTTACGAATGGTCGCGCATTGGCGCCGCCATATAATGGCTGGAGGATAGGAGTCTCAACTTCGTAAAAACCATTTGTGTCAAAATAGTGGCGAATCTCACGCACCACCAAACTGCGAATTTTAGCAATACGCATTGATTCTTCGTTTGAAATCAAATCCAAGTAGCGTTGTCGATAGCGTATTTCAACATCGCTAAGTCCATGAAATTTCTCGGGTAGCGGTAAAAGGGCTTTGGAAAGAATAGTATATTTTTTTACCAAAACAGATGTCTCGCCTTTGTGGGTGACAAACATGGTTCCTTCGACTTCAACAAAATCACCCATGTCGATATTTTTTATGAAAAATTTATAATCTTCTTTGTCGAGTTCCTTTTCTGAAAAAGCAACTTGTAATCGGTCGCTCTCATCTCTCAAATGGCAGAAGCACAGCTTACCCATTTCCCTTTTTGTCATTAGCCGTCCGGAAACACAAACGTTGGCGCCTTCGGGGCTGACTCTGGCTTCCGACAAAGTATTCTGCCGGCTCGATTTTGCCGGATAAGGCTCAACACCTTTTTCCTTTATGTTTTGCAAATGCTGTAGTCGAACCGCCTCCTCGTTAATTTTTTGCTCGCTCATATGAATGTATTTAAAAAGAGATAACTGAGGTTCCTCAGATACTGATTTCCTCTTCTTTGTTCGGGTATTATAGCCAGATAAAGGTAAAAAGTCAAAACCCGCCCTAGAGGGCGGGTGTGTGCATTATTTAATCTCCAAAATCTTGTATCTTTGCTTGCCTGCCGGCGTTTCCACTTCAATTTCTTCATCCTTTTTATGACCGATTAGAGCCTCTCCTATGGGCGATTCGTTTGATATCAAACCCTTTAAGGGATCTGCCTCCTGTGGCCCAACAATCATATACTCCTTTTCCTTTTCATTCACCAAAACCTTTACTGTATTTCCTATCGTAACTGCCCCATTTCCATTTCCGCCCTTGGTGGAAATAATTTCTGCGTTTTCCAAAATTTGATCCAACTCACGCAACCTTCCTTGTGCCCACGACATATCTTCTCTCGCCTGATGATATTCGGCATTTTCGGACAAATCGCCTTGTTGTCTCGCCGCGTCAATTCTTGTGGCAATTTCCGGGATTGTTTTGTTTTTTAGAACTTCATATTCTTCCTGAAGAGATTTCAAACTATCCGCCGTTACATAATATACTTTTAGCTCTGTCATAATTAAGATATTAAATTAAACGATATTAAGGAGTATAGCATAACACTTTTTTAGCAACAAGTGCAAGTTGTATTCACATCATTTCAAATACTTAGTCCCCCACCATGCCAGAAAATCACGTGCAATTGGCTCGGCGGATGCCGCCCCTTCACCGCCTTCCTCCACCATCACTGTCACGACAATTTTTGGCTTTGTCGCTGGTGCGTAAGAGGTGAACCATGCGTGCTCATCCTTTCCCGTGCTCCACTGGGCCGTTCCTGTTTTTCCGGCTGAACTGAAAGATAGGGTTTGCATTAACTGGCAGCTCCCCTCGGTGACGCAACGGCGCATTCCACCCTGCACGGTTCGCATATTTGCCGGCGATATAAAATCTTTGGAAAGAATTGTGGGTTCAACAACCATCTCTTGTTTTGAAATCGGCTCAATAATTTTTTTAACGAGCTTCGGCTGCATAACTTGCCCCCCATTTGCCACGGCGGCGGTCCAAACGGCCACTTGGAGCGGCGTCACCAATAAATTACCTTGTCCGATTGATAAATTATATGTATCTCCCACATACCACTGCTCTTTCAAATTCTTCTCTTTCCATTCTCTGGTCGGAATAAATCCGTCATTTTCACCGGGTAAATCAATGCCTGTTATTTTGCCAAGGTTAAAAAGGTCCATATATTTATATATCCTATTCACACCCAAACCTTCATATTCTTTGTAGCCTCCGCCGATGTAATAAAAAAAAGTATTAACGGACCATGCCAGCGCTTTTGTGACATTGGTATAACCGTGTCCGCCTGCTTTCCAATCCCTAAACAAATGATTACCAACATCCAATCCTCCCGTGCTTAAAAAAGTGGTGGCCGGCGTAATGATTTTCTCCTCCAGCGCTGCAGCGGCTATAATCATCTTCACGGTTGAACCCGAAGGGTAAGAACCTGAAATAGCGCGGTTGAAAAGCGGCTGATTTTTGTTGGTGATATATGATGCATATTGATCCATGCTAATGCCTCCTGAAAAATCATTATTGTCAAAGGCCGGCCAGCTAACCATCGCCAGAATGGATCCGTCGTTTGGATCCATCGCAATAGCCGAACCGCGTTTATTCTTATGCAATGTAAAATTGTCTTTCACAATGCTTTCCAATTTTTTTTGCGCCTCCAAATCAATTGTCAAATAAATATTTTTTCCCGGCATAGGAGCTTCTTCCGCAAGCACACTCATTTCTTTGCCTGCAGCGTTTACTTCAATTTTCTTCTTTCCATATCTTCCGCGCAAAACGCCTTCATAAGATCTCTCCACGCCAACTTTTCCCATATAATCCGAAGGAAGATAGCCTAATTCTCCCAAGCTCTCCAAATCGCTCTCGTTCAATTTTCCCAGATATCCCATTATGTGCGAAAAACTCCAAAGATCGTTCTCTCCTTTTTCTATATTGTTGGCATAATGCCGTTTGGTGCCTTTTTCAATTAGAACTCCCGGCAAATCCGCGTTCAAAATGTAGAGTTTTAAGGCGGTTTCATAGTCCAAGCTTTCTTTGATCACCAGCGATTCATAGCTGTGTAATTTGTATTTTTTTATTAAATTTTCTATATAATCCCTGGGCACGCCACTCATTTCTGATACTTGAATAATTATCCCCGTCCTTTCCACCGCGTTTCTCGGTAAATCTTGCGGAATAATGGCCAATGAAAAACTCGGCACATTTTGCACCAACTCTTTGCCGTATACGTCGTAGATGATTCCTCTTTCGGACACAATGGGACGAACCCTGATTCTGTTTCCTTCCGCTTGACTCCTATATAAGTCGCCGTTAAGTATTTGCAAATAAGCAATCTTACCAAAAATCACTAAAATTCCCAACACAAAAAATGCTAATAAAATTTTAATTCTGGTCGGATTAACACTGCTACCAAGATATTTTCTTGTTGTGCTCAAAGGAATTTGTCGACCAACCTCATTTTCAAAATTAAAGGACTCTTCAATCCAATTATTTTTGAATTTGCCGCTCATTTTTGCGCTTGATATATCTTCTGAAGAAATATCAAAAATATTTTTTTTGGCCATATGAATTGCTTTGCGCTTCAAAAATCAACGCCTTTCTGGGAAATAATATCCTGGTAATCATGGAAATTATCACATAGAACACGACAGTAAAAAAAACGGTAATGAGTAATTCCATTCCCATGTCAAAAAATGCCGTTCCAAAGCTAAAAACCGAGCTCTGGTCGCGTAAAAACCAATTAGCAAAAATTAAAAAATCAAAGCATATCCTGTAAATGCAAATACCGGCCGCAGTGGTGAGCGCGATGATCGGAATTGAACGATTTGTAAATATTATATTGAGAAGCCAGTGAATTGTCGCCGTACTAAGTAGCAAGGCTAAACAAATAAAACCGAAAGGCGCTGAACTGAATGTTTCCATAAAAAAAGCCAAAGGAATAATGAGCCACAACAAAACATCTTTGCGAATAAAAGCGGTGGTTAAAACAATCGCCGACAAAATTAAATGATACTCCGCAGACGTAAAAAAAAATATGTTAAGTAGTGAATAGTGAGCGATAAATATCGCGGCTGTAATCAACAGATACACTGCTGTTTTAATGAAATTTTTCATACAATTCAATTTAACACCAACACCGCGATCGTGGACAATTTAGAGAGGTCAGCCGAGGGAGTTAGAACCGCTTGCTGAAAAGGCTGGTAAGCCTCATTTTCAATGGCTGCGACAGTTCCAATGGCGAGACCCTTGGGTACGTTCGGCTCCAGCCCCGACGTTATCACCAACTCCCCTATCATTATTGTTTCATTCCGAGGAATAAAATTCATTCGTACGCTGATGCCGTAACCGCCCTCAACGACCCCAAGACTTCGATCTTTGTTTAAAATTGTTGCCGCCACCTTATTTTGATTGTCGCTAATGAGCCTAACAAATGCCGTTTCATCTTCGGTTTTGCTGATTTTCCCGACCAAAATACCATCTCCAACAATCACAGATTGACCAACGGCAACTCCAACAAGCGATCCTTGGTCAATCATCACGGATTTATCCATTCCGTCAAAATTACGGCCGATGATTTTTGCGGGGATCAACTGAATCTTGGTTCTGGCACGAAATCCAATTAATTTTTTTAACCCCTCATTTTCCTCGACAAGCAAATCGCTTTTAATTTTAAGAGAATCAACTTCCTGTGATTTGGCCACGCATTTGTCATATGCCTCAAGAAAGTATTTCTTGTCCATGAGAAAACCGGTTTCGCGGTACAAGTTTGTTCCAATATCATTGGAAACAACAAATTCATCTGAAAAAAGACGGCTGACAAAATTTTTCGCAAAATCTAACCTGCCGAGATAATTTAAAAAAATAAGCACCACAAATACGGCGCTCAAAATTACAAATAATCTGATACTACCTCGTCTGGTCATAGCGGATACTTGGGTTACCGATTGGCATTATCTCTGGAAGTTATACTGATTTCACGAAGCAATTCGTCGTCTTCAAGAAGAAGGCCGGCGCCTCGCACCATGGCCGTAAGCGGATCATCTGTAATACGTACCGGGATTTCCGTCGCTCTGCTGATCAATCCGTCTATACCACGCAAAAGCGCACCTCCGCCCGTAAGCAATATTCCCCTTTCGTGAATATCCGAAATTAATTCCGGCGGTGTAGTTTCAAGCGTACCCTTAATCTGATCAACGATCGTCCTAAGAGAACGACTCAATGCGTCGCGAACCTGGGCGTCATTGATCATAATCTCCTTGGGCAAACCTGTCACCAAATCGCGCCCGCGCATGGGAAACTGCATCATTTCGCCAAGCTCGACGGCAGAGCCGACCTTAATCTTTATATCTTCCGCCTGTCTTTCTCCAACCAACAAATTAAATACGTCGCGCGCGTATTGAACAATATTGTGGTTAAACTCATCTCCCGCTATTTTGATTGATTTCCAATTCACAATGCCACCGAGTGAAATAATGGCAATCTCGCATGTGCCTCCTCCGATGTCCACGATAAAATTTCCCATCGCCTCTTTGATGGGCATGCGCGATCCAATAGCCGAGGCCATTGGCTCTTCCACGAGCCAGACTTCTCTCGCTCCCGCGTTCATTATGGCGTCGCTCACCGCTTTTCTTTCGACTTCTGTGATGTTCATTGGAACTCCCACCACCACTTTTGGACGTGAAATGAAACTAAGGCTTTTGTCGCCGACTTTGTCCAGAAAATATCCAAGCATTTTTTCCGTAACCTCAAAATCTGAAATTATACCTCCCGTCAAAGGACGAGCCGTAAGAATATGGGGGGGTGTTTTACCCACCATGTCTTTGGCCTCGTTGCCAACCGCCAGAATTTGCTCAGTTTTGGTGTTTACGGCCACAACAGACGGCTCGTTGATGACAATCCCCTGTCCGCGCACATAAACCAAAGTATTGGCCGTTCCAAGGTCAATTGCCAAATCTTTTCTAAATCTGCTAATAAAATTTTGAAACATAATCCGCGTTGCTATGTTTTCTGTTGGTAAAAATAATTCCCTCAAGAATGGCGTACATTAATCCGAGAATAATGGCCACCCACCAATTTAATAATCTAAATTGCAAAAAAAGCAGGACCGTAATCGCGAAACAAGAAATAAACACGGCTTGCCGGAATGTGCGCCTTACATGTCTAAAAATAATTTCATCATCTCTGATTACGATTCTGCGCAAGAGAAAACCCAGTACCGAAAAAGCGCCCACCAAAGTGAAAAACAGGCTTATATAGAAGAACAACAAACCCAACATGCCGGATCGTGTCGGATCAAAGCTGAACATCACAAAAACCCAACAAAAAGCGCATAAAAATGTACCAATTGTCATTAAAATTAAATATTGGCGTAATGTCATATTACACTTTCTATTCTATGCTAAAACCGCCATAAATTCAAGAGGTGGTATTAGGCCAAATACTTGATTTTGTCCACCACGCTATTCCCCATTTTCTTGTTAATTTCTTCAACAATTTTTGATTCATGAAGGCGAATTTCTTGCGCGGAAACCGAACTCAAACAAGCCACGGTTAGAGCCTTATTTTTGAGGTACACAGCCCTCGCAAAATCAATAATATGCTCACCAAACATGTTCGCCAGCACATGATTTGCTTTTTCCACGACCATTGATGCCACAACACTGCGCATTATGGGTGAGCGTTTGGCTTTAAAATTCAATATGTTTCCAAGAGATTGCATACGCTATTCTCTAAAATCGCAAATGTCCCTAAAATCGCAGAACGCACACTTGTGAGCGCCGGGTGTTGCCGTGAAATCGCGAGCGTTTATCTGTCCAATAATTTTTTTAAGTTTTTCTTTAATTTTTTCCTTTTCTTTCTCGTTTCCCAGAAAAGAAATTTTTAAATTATCGTTTAGGTATAAATATGTCAGGCGACTCGTAGCGCCGATGGTTTGATATTCGGGCAGTTGTTCGGCGGCCATTTGATAAATCACCAACTGTTCTTTGTCGCCACCGCTCACCTTTTCTTTGGCTTTGCCGGTTTTGTAGTCAATAATTTCCAATGTGCCATCCGGAAGTTTGTCGACACGATCAATGCGCCCATGCACCAGATAATCTCCCACCTTAATTTTGAACCAAGATTCCAAGCATACCGGAATAGACCAATTACCTTCTTCGGATTTATAAAAAATACGTAAAATTTCCTCTCCCTTTTTAAAATAATCGTCGCGCTGTTTTTTACTGATATACCAATCGTCAATCCAGCGTAAATGATACATTTTAAGCAACTCGTCCAAACTTGGAGCCTTCACCGCGCCGTTAATTTCATTGGATTCGGATATACCAAAAAGAGATGCTTGCTGAACATTATTCAATTCTTGAATCTTCAAATAAAATTCATACAAAGTGCCATGCATGGTTTGCCCAAAGCTGAAGCTGGCGCTCCCCTTGCTCGGAATTCGCAGAATATGAGCCAGTTTGTATTGATATGGACAAGTCTCATAAGATTTAACTTGCGAAAAAGAAAAAGCCGTGGGCAATTCAAATTGAAATTCTCCTTTGTTTCGCGCGTCTTTTTTTTGCGGTATTAGGGTTTGTAAATAATTAGCCGGTACATTCGCTGTTTGAGATGAAATTAGTCCCAATTCCACTAAAAATCTGCTAATTTTTTTCGCACGCGCTCCTCCATAATCATCAGCGCTCATAAAATACACCCTTTCGCGCGCGCGCGTGATGGCAACATAAAACAGTCGACGCTCCTCTTGAAGGTGGCTGTCTCCCTCCGGCAATTGTTCCTTAATTAATTCCAATGGAATTTCAATGTCACCACCTCTGTTTCTGGAGGGGAATCTGTCCTCAACCATGTTGGCTACAAAAACATATTTGAATTCCAAACCCTTGGAAGAATGCACGGTGAGCACATTCACCGAATCTGAAGTTTCGGAAGGTTGATAGAGAGCCCCCTTGTCGCCGGATTCCAACACAAATTCAAAATGTTCTAAAAAACTTTTCACACTGGCCGGCGCTGTGTTTGCCTCAAAACCGGATAAGTATTCAAAAAATTGTCTTAAGTGGTGTATTTGTCGTATAACTTCTCTGTTTCCTTGATTTTCTTCGTGGGCCAAATAATTCAAATAACCGCTTTCATCCAAAAAGTGATATAAAACTTTTGTCGGCTTATCGCTCACAGATAACCGCATTCCTTCGGAGATGACGCACACGATCTTTTCTGCCGCTTTTTTTCCCTCGGCTGATATCCCAAATTCATCCGCTTTTTTTAAGGCTTCGAAATATGAAATAGCTTTCTTTTTGGCCAAATGCAGCAATTTTTGCATGTCATCATCCCCGATTTTCAAGAACGGCAGACAAAGCAAACGATAAACCGCCGGAGACTCGCGATAGTCAATGATTGAACGGAAAAAATTTACGCAATCCATGATAATGGGCTGACGAAAGAGACCTGAAGAAGAAATAAATTCATAGGGTATTTCACATTTTTCCATTGCGTTTAAAAATAATTCAGCATGATTATTGGCTCTGACTAAAATCGCAAAGTCGTCCCACGAACATTCCTCGTTCGTTTCTTTAATTTTAGATATTTCGTCAATCACACCCTTAACTTCTTCATCCAAAGTGTTGAGGTGCATGTGAATTACTTGGCCGGACAATTGATTGCCCGCGGAAGTCAATTTCTTATCAAGCTTCAATTTTACTTCCAACCTATCCGGATTGTTGTTTTGAATTAATTTATAGGCGGCATCCAAAATTTCTTGGCCCGATCTGTAGTTTTCCGTCAGTACAATTTCCTTGCAATTCGTATAATCGTCTTTAAAACGCATGATGTTGGACACAGAAGCCCCGCGAAAGGCATAGATGCTCTGGTCGTCGTCTCCAACCACTGTCAGATGTCCATCGATGCCGGTCAGAAGCCGCACCAAATGATATTGCGCCCAATTTACATCTTGAAATTCATCAACCAAGATATATTTGAATCGCGATTGTAGCAATTTTAAAATTTTCGGACGTTTTTCCAACAATTGAATCGTGTAAAAAATTAAATCCCCGAAATCAAGAGAATTGTTTTTCAAAAGAAGTTGATTGTATGTATGATACGCATTAGCAATTTCAGATAATCTGGACTTTTCAACGGTGTCGTCCTTATCCAACATCACGTTTTCGGCATAGTTCAAATAATCGGCCGGTGCGATCAGCTCGTCCTTGCATTTGGAAAAATGCCTGATAAATTCATGGATATGCTTGGCCGGACTGCCAAGCGGGCGATAGTAATCAAGATCAAATATATCCAAATGTTTTCTAATTAAAAGCCATGCATCTGTTTGGGTTAAAAGTTTAAATTGATTCGGCAAACCAATATCAAGCGCAAAACGTTCCAACAACCGCTGACAAAAAGCGTGAAAAGTGGAAATTTGCAGTTCCGCGTAACCTACATTTATCATTCCGTCAACCCTGGAGAGCATTTCATCTGCGCTTTTGTCCGTGAAGGTCAAAGCCAGAATTTCCTCGGGTTTTGCCAGACCTTTTTCAATAAGGTGGGCTATTTTGTTTGTAATTACCGCGGTCTTTCCGGTTCCGGCGCCTGCGACAATTAAAAGATGGCTGCCGGTATATTCGACAGCCTCCTTTTGCGCCAGATTTAATTTAATTTTTTGCACAAAAAAATATTAGTCAAAAATTATCGGCCTATGCCCGCCTTTAAGTTTATGCTCGATAAAAATATTAATCATTTCAAGGTGATCAAAAGCGATTTCTTCTTTGGGCGGCAAATCATTTATATCAAACCATTTAATTTCTTCAACTTCTCCGTCAAAATCAGTCACTTTTTCCCCCACATCAACTTGGTATACGAAAGCGATATTTTGCCTGTCATCACCGCTTCTGTCGGGATTGGTAATCACAAACAGAAATTCAGCCTTGATTGCTTCGTATCCAGTTTCTTCCTTTGTTTCTCGCATTGCGGTTTGTTTGACTGTTTCATTTCTATCCACAAAACCACCTGGCAAAGCATACTTCCCCGGCTCTTTGGCCATATTTTTAGCTCTCTTTGCCATTAAAATTTTACCATCCCTATAAATAATAGAGTCAACAACCGCGTGGCGGAGACTGTTTTTACTGCCGTTCTCGAATTCGCAAGTTATCATAAATGTCATCTAAAACTAATCAAAATAGGTGAAAAAGCTCAAAAAATAACCACATATTACAATATTAAAGCACCCCCAACGGGATGCTGATATTATAATTCATGCCGACAAATATATCAAACACGGCGTGATTATTTATTTGATGAATCCGCCGGCCTGAAGAGACCAAAGTTTTTTGTAAATTCCACTTTCTTTTTTTACCAACTCGGCGTGCGTCCCCTGCTCAAAGATTTTTCCACCTTCAACTAAAACAATCCTATCCATTTTCATGATTGTGGATAAACGATGCGCGATCACGATGACAGTCTTATTTTTCATTAAATGATTTAACGCATCTTGAATCAAAGACTCCGATTCCGAATCAAGACTGGAAGTGGCTTCATCCAAAATCAATATCGGAGCATTGCGCAAAATTGCGCGCGCGATGGCCACTCGTTGTCTTTCTCCTCCGGATAATTTCATTCCACGCTCGCCCACAAATGTTTCGTACCCTTCAGGAAAACCACAAATAAATTCATGGCAATGCGCGAGTTTGCTGGCTCGAACAACTTCCTTGTCGGTTGCGTTAGGTTTTCCATACCGGATATTTTCCATGAGCGTGCGGTGAAATAATACCGGATCTTGAGGCACCATACTGATATTTTTCCACAGACTTTCTTGAGTTGCCCGTCCGATATCTTGTCCGTCAACCAATATTTTCCCACCGTCGATGTCAAACATGCGCAGAATAAGCTTTACTATGGTTGTTTTTCCGGCTCCGGACGAACCTACCAAAGCAACTTTTTCCTTAGCAGCGATTTTTAGTGAAAAATCAGACAAAATTTTTCGAGTTTCATTGTAATAAAACTCAACATTTTCAAAAATGATTTCTCCGCGATTGACCGATAATTTTTTTGCCCTGCGAATGTCGGTGATTTCATGCGGAGTTTCAAGAATTTCGGTCATTTCTTCGGCATCAGCCAAATCTTCATAAATATTACGAATTATTTTGCCAAAATCCCAGATACGCAATATTAAAGTCAATACATAGGCTTGTAGAAGCACGAAATCACCCAAAGTAAATATGTTTTTGATCCATAATTGAATAGCTAAATAAAACAAACTCACTTCCAGGATGATGAATAGAAGACCTTGAACAGCTTCAAAAATCGAAGAAAGATCCCATGTTAATTTGCGCAAATATCTGACACGTTCATTTGCCTCTCCCATTCTATTCACTTCTCTGTCATAGCCGTTAAACAATTTAACATTGCTGTTGTTCGTGATGGTATCGGCTAAAATTCCTGTTGCCTTTGTGTCCGCTTCGCTTCTTTGAATGTCGTACTTCATCTTGAAACGAACAAACAGCAAATTTACCACTATGTACAAGGCTATCCAGATGATTAACCCGAATGACAGCATCCAATTTGTTCTCCACAAAATAAATACGATGACAATCGCATTAATGGACAGCGGTAATATATTAAAAATTATCCGATCCAAAATTGATTCAAACGCGCGAGTAAAACGATTGACGCGCTTCACCAGCGAACCTACAAAATTATTATTAAAAAAGGCAAATGAATGTCGGTGAAGATATTTGAAGCAAAAATTCGACAGTTCAAATACAATTCTAGACTCAAAAGCCGACGTTGCCGCGATTCCAATGCGCCAAAAAGCCCATTCGGCCAGTTGCAATGAGGCAATAATAACCAGAATGCCAATTAGCGTTTCAGATGATGCCTGTTTGTCTTGAGCCCCGGTAAGTACGTTAAAAAAATCCCTGTAAAAAAGAGGCACAATCACTCCGGTCAACGCCCCCAATCCAACACCCAAAAATACAAACCAGGCTAAAAATTTGTGTTTAGCAACGTGCCTAAGATATATCCTTAAAGTTTTTTTTGTGCTGACTTTCATCGCGATTTTTATTTTCTTTTCCCCAAGCTACAAAAAGCGCGTGCAATTCTTTAAATTCTTTCACGCGTTTACGGCTGTTTGGCCACATTCTATACCCAGCTCTTTCAATATATTTCCTATACTCGTCGTATTCTTTAAATATTATACCATATTTTTTGCAACAACGCTTGGTGTATGCGTCTATAACAAAAATTGGCTTATTAAGAGCGTATAACATGATTGAATCGGCTGTTTCTTTACCTATTCCCCATTTGGACAACAACTTTTCTCGAGAAGCGTCTAACGCGCAACTTTTAAGATTGATTATCTTGCCATCGCATTCATCAGCAATCCACTTCGCGAATAGTTTTATGGCTTTTGACTTTTGGCGATAATATCCTGCCGGACGAATTAGACTCTGGAGTTTTCTTGTGTTTACCTTACAGATTCTCTCAGGAGTAAGGCATTTTGCTTTATACAAATTAATCAATGCCTTCGAAACATTGCTCCATACTGTATTTTGAGTCAAAATTGCTCCAACTGCTATTTCAAAATATGAATCTCTAAAATCAGTTGTATATTTTTTTAAATTGCAATATGGAATACCATATTTGAGAGTTGGCTCAAGCCTCCCACGACCATGAACTATTGGCTGTGGACTTTGAACAACCAATGGCCACCAACCCTGTTTTTTGTATCTTGACACCAGACTAAATATTATCTTGCCTGCATTCATAATAATCAAGCCACTTCCGCGTCTTCTTCTCCTTCGTCGGCATCCGGACCACCTTCACCCAAACCTTTACGACGATTCTCTAGAAGACTTTCCCATTCAGTATCCTCATCAGGAAGAGTTCCACCATAAAGTATCTCATTCGCTTCGTTCAAAGTTGCTTCATCTGGAACATGGGTTAAATTTGTCTCTTTCATATGATATGTGATTATATTATTAACTAAGATATATTATACCCAAATAAAAAATCCGGCACAAGCCGGATTTTGACTTCTGTCAGAATTATTTTGCATTACCGCGAATTTTTCTATATTTATTTCCAACTTTAAGCCTCGTCAACGCTCGCTCAAGATTAACCTGCAAGGTCGCATAATCCACATCTTCCTTGCTTCTCACTTCCTGCATCAGCTTTTCCGCCTTTGCTTTGGCTATTTCCGCGCGCGAAACGTCAATCTCGTGTGCCAATTCAGCTGTATCCGCCAATACAACCAGTGTATTATCAGGCCTTACCTCCACAAAACCTCCGGAAACTGCCATCACCAAGTCTTCCCCAACTTTTTTGTATCTTAATTCTCCAGGTCTTAAAACCGAAACCAAAGGCAAGTGGTGGGGCAAAACCGTTATTTCTCCATCGCTGGTCATCATTGTCACTTGGTCTACCTCATCCTCAAAAACAACGCGTTCCGGAGTGACTATTTGAAACTTTAACATAATATTCAATTATTTAACCTCATCGATACCGCCCTTCATGTAAAATGCTTGTTCGGATTTGTCATCGTGTTTTCCGTCCAAAATTTCTCTGAAACCGCGAACCGTCTCGGCCACTGGAACGTATTTTCCTTCCGTTCCTGTGAATGTTTCAGCCACGAAGAACGGTTGAGATAAAAACTTTTGAATTTTTCTGGCGCGGGAAACAACTGTTTTGTCTTCATCTGACAATTCTTCCATGCCTAAAATCGCGATAATATCCTGCAAGTCTTTATATTTCTGCAAAACTCTCTGCACCTCAAGAGCTGTTTTGTAATGATCCTCGCCCACAATGTTTGGATCAAGCACCGTTGAGCTGGAATCCAACGGATCAACAGCGGGATAAATGCCAAGCTCGGTGAGTGAACGATTTAACACGACTGTGGAATCCAAATGCGCAAAAGTTGTGGCCGGAGCCGGATCTGTCAAATCGTCGGCCGGAACATACACTGCTTGCACGGAAGTGATGGACCCTTTATCCGTTGAGGTAATTCTTTCTTGAAGACCGCCCATTTCCGAAGCCAAAGTTGGTTGATAACCTACAGCCGAAGGCATACGGCCAAGCAAGGCAGAAACTTCAGAACCGGCTTGGGTAAAGCGGAAAATATTGTCGATAAACAACAGCAGATCTCGTCCCTCTTCATCACGAAAATATTCGGCCATTGACAAAGCCGTTAAAGCCACGCGAGCGCGCGCGCCCGGAGGTTCGTTCATTTGGCCGAAAACCAAAGCGGTTTTTTCCAACACGCCGGAGGCTTTCATTTCGCGATACAAATCGTTGCCTTCGCGAGTGCGCTCACCTACGCCAGCAAACATGGAGTATCCGCCGTGTTCCTGGGCGATATTTCGGATCAATTCTTGAATAATAACTGTTTTTCCCACGCCGGCACCGCCAAATAAACCGATTTTCCCACCCTTTAAGAATGGACAGATCAAGTCAATAACTTTAATGCCGGTTTCCAGCACTTCTGATTTAGTGGATTGTTTAGTGAATTCCGGAGCCGGACGATGAATTGGATATGATTTGGTTGTCTTACTCTCGCCCAATCCGTCGATCGGTTTACCGACAACATTGTACATACGACCTAGTGTCCCAGGACCAACCGGTACGGTAATTGGAGCACCACTATCTGTAACTTCTTGCCCTCTTTCCAAACCATCTGTCGTGCTCATGGCAACGGTTCGGACGGCGTTTGACCCCAAATGCTGTTGCACTTCCAAAACCAACACATCCCCATTCGGCATTTTGGTTTCCAAAGCATTAAACAAATTTGGCAACTCTGTCTCAAATTGCACGTCCACCACCACGCCTATAATCTGTGATATTTTTCCAGTTAACATAGAGTTTATGAGTTTAAATATTTATGAGTTTAAGAGTTTGTCAATACTACTCCAATGCCGCCGCACCGCCAACAATTTCTGCGATTTCTTGCGTAATGGCAGACTGACGCGCTTTGTTAAATGTATAATTCAAATCTTTGATAATATCCGAGGCCGCGTCTGAGGCATTTCTCATGGCCATCATTCGAGCGCTATGTTCGGAAGCATCGGACTCCAATATGGCTTGATAAATTTGCATTTCAACCAAGCGAGGAATTAATATATTTAAAACTTCTTCCGGATTTGGTTCAAATTTGAATTCAAATGCATCCGGCACGGAAATTTTAGCCTCCCTTACATTCGTTTCGCCTAAATCCGTATCCTGATTCACAAAAGGCAGGAGCTCCTTAATTTTCGGTGTCTGTTTGATGGCCGATGCAAAATCCGTGTATGCCACGCAAAGCTTGTCGTATTTTCCGCTCACATAATCTTCAACGGCCATTCTTGAAAGAGCGTTAATCTCTTCCACTTTTGTCGTTAGGTCAATTTTATCAAATTCAGCCGCAACTTTATGTCCAAAATTTTTATAAATTTTTCTACCTTTCTTACCCATTAACAAAACTTCTACCTCCGCATTCGCATTTTTAATGAATTTATCGGCCTCGAGCAGTAATTTACTGCTAAAACCACCCGACAATCCTCTATTGGAGGTTATAAATATTAGACCGATTTTTTTGACAGGCCTCGTCTTAAGAAGAGGATGCAAACTGATATCAGTCTTTCGCGCGACATCCTGCAACATACTCCAAGCCAAGTTTGCGTAACTTCTGGTAGCCAAAACATTCGTAACGGCCTTACGCATCTTTACCGCCGAAATCATTTCCATGGCCTTGGTAATCTTCTTGGTGTTGGAAATAGACTTTATTCTACTTCTGATTATTTTTGTGTTTACTCCCATAGTGGAGTTTATATGTTTAATGGTTTAAAGACGAATCTGTTCGCGTTTGTTGTGATTGTTTTAAACCGTACTAAATTTTCCGAATTTCTTATTTCTAATTATAACCATCTATCTCTTTTTAAATTCCTCAATCGCCACTTTTAATTCGGCCTCAACCTTATCGTCCCACTCTCCCGCGTCGATCTTCTCCAACAAGACTGACTTCGTCTGATTCATAAACTCATGTAATTTTGCTTCCCATTCTCGCACATTGTCCACTTCAACATCATTCGCGAATCCATTTGATACCGCATAAATAATCGCCAATTGATTCGCGACAGGCATCGGTTGAAATTGAGGTTGCTTTAATATTTCCACCAAGCGCTGGCCCAAATCAATTTGTTTTTTAGTTTCAGGATCCAAATCGCTTGCAAATTGCGCAAAGGCTTCCAGTTCGCGGAATTGCGCCATGTTCAATTTCATTTTGCCGGCCACTTTTTTCATTGGTTTTATTTGAGCGGCAGAACCCACGCGCGAAACTGAAATACCCACATTCACGGCCGGACGAATACCGCGATAAAACAAATCGCTTTCCAAGAAAATCTGGCCATCAGTGATGGAAATTACGTTGGTTGGAATGTAGGCCGTAACGTCTCCAGCTTGTGTTTCAATAATAGGAAGAGCGGTAATGGAACCACCGCCCGCTTCTTTGTTGCGTCGGCAAGCGCGTTCCAAAAGTCTGGAATGCAAGTAGAAAACATCACCCGGATATGCCTCGCGACCCGGTGGGCGTCTAAGCAACAATGAAACTTCGCGATATGCCCAGGCCTGTTTTGACAAATCGTCATAAATGCACAACACATCTTTTCCTTGATCCATGAAGTACTCGGCCATGGCCACGCCGGCATAGGGAGCGATATATAATAATGAGGCCGGATCGGAAGCGCCTGCAGTAACAACAATGGTATAGTCCATAGCGCCGGTTTCTTTGAGCTTAGCTACCATGCGGGCGATTTTGGATTCTTTTTGACCAATCGCAACATACACGCAGATCATGTTCTGCCCCTTTTGATTAATGATGGTATCCACAACTACGGCTGTTTTGCCGGTTTGACGATCTCCTATAATCAATTCACGCTGTCCACGGCCAATCGGGAACATGGCGTCAATGGATTTTATACCAGTCTGCACAGGCTGTGATACAGGCTCACGCGTCATTACACCAGGGGCAACTTTTTCAATCGGATAAAATTTCTTTGACCTAATTTCAGCTCCTCCGTCAATGGGTTGACCCAAAGGATTTACAACACGTCCAATCAACTCTTCTCCAACCGGAACAGATAAGATGCGACCTGTGCGCTTTACAGTGTCCCCTTCTTTGATATGTTTGAATTCGCCTAGCAACACGGCGCCAATTGTCTCTTCTTCGAGATTCAGAGCGACGCCAAAAGTACCGTTGGGAAACTCCAACATTTCCGAGGCCTGACACTTTGTTAACCCGCTGATGCGGGCGATACCGTCGCCAACTTCAATTACGGATCCGATTTCTTCGGTCTGCACAGTTTTTTCAAAGGCAGATATGTTTTTTCGTAGTTCTTCAACAATTGAGTTTATGGACATAACTTTTGCTTAATTAAAAATTGAAAATTTTACACCAACGCATTCTTCATACTCATTAATTGAGCCTTTAGGCTGGCATCCAGTATTATATCGTCAGATTTAATCATAATTCCGCCAAGTAGTTCCTTATTCAAATTCATGGTTGCCTCAACCTTGGTACCAAAGGATTTCTTAATTAAATTAACAGTTTTCTCATCAATCTTGTGGGCCGTTGTGACATCGATCTCTTTAATCCCATCTTGTTTCTTCGCGTATTTTACGAATTCTTTTAAAATATATTCAAACTTCTTAAGCTTTCTTTCACGATAAAGCAACAAAACGAATTCATTCAAAATTATTTCCAAATCCGAAGATTTCTCGCCCATCGTCGCTTCATACAACGCAATTGCCAATTGTTTATTGGATATTTTTTTTCGCATAGTTATTTCATATCCTTGATCGCTTTCTCGATCAATTCCTTATCCTTTTTACCGTCAATTTTTTCGGACAATATCTTTTCCAGCGCCAATACGATCATGTCGGCCGTCTGTTGTTTCAATTTTGACACCATTTCGTCTTTTTCCAACCCAATATTCTTTTTAGCTTGCAAAACAACCGCTTCAATTTCATTTTTGGCTTTTTCTTTAACTTGTTCTGCCACCACTTCAGCTTCAGAATTTGCTTGTGTCAAAATCCTGCAGGCTTCGGCCTTTGCCACGTCCATTTTTGCCAGATAGTCTTTCTCACTGCGATCCAAATTCTTTTGAATTTTTTCAGCATTGGAAATGCTGTCATCAATCATTTTCTGTCGTTCGTTCAATTTCTTTACCAACGGTTTTAAAATAAGAAACCACAAAATTGCGACAACGATGGCAAAATTTATCCATTGCGAAATAAACAATTGACCGTTTAAGCCCAAAGACGCCAAAAGGCCTTCATCGACAGCGCCTTCGGCCGTGTGGCTTACCGCTTCGGTGCTGGCTTGCGCGATATCTATAAAATTCATAACTTTAAATTTATAATTTTCAAACAACCCGATTCAGCCAGACCATCAAGGAAATTATGAGCGATCTGGCCAATCGAATTACTTTAATGTAAACACCACAACCAAAGCATAGATGGCAATGGCTTCTGCGAAAGCGGCGCCCAAAAGCATCGGAACAAATAGCTTGCCTGTTGCTTCCGGATTGCGACCGATGGCTTCCATAGCCTTTCCAACTAAGCGACCGATGGCTAAAGCCGGACCGATACCGCCAATGGCGATGGTCAAACCTTTTGCCAAGGCCAGCACTGATTCGTGATCTAAAAACATAGTGACCTTTCTTTAGCGTTGTTACCGACGAAGGGGAAAATTTTTTACTTCGTGGAGTTTAACGCCGTTATTAAATAGCTTACGAGTTTAAGAGTTTGTTCGCCCGTGATCATCGCGTTTTATCCATAAACTCTCACACTTCTAAGCTCTTAATGCGCTTCTTCGCCATGGGGCTTCATGCTCATAACCGTCAAATACACCAATGTCAACATAGCAAACACACCTGCCTGAATGAGACCAACAAACAACTCCAACAACATAAATGGAGTGGGCACCATCAGCGCCACCAAGGAGCTCATAACCGTCATCAGCACTTCGCCGGCGAAGATGTTTCCAAACAACCTGAATGACAGAGAAAGCACTTTGGCAATCTCGGAAATAATTTCGATGATGCCAACGACCACCTCAACACACGCGGTAAAAATTGCGATCGGACCATTCTTCAGACTTCTGATCAATGTGCCAATTTGAATAAATTTGTTCAAATGAGCCAAAACACCAATACTGAACAAACCAACTAAATGGGACACAATAACCGACGTCAACGCCATGGCAACGGTAAGGTTAAGATCTGTGTTGGCAGGGCGAAACAACATGATATTGTTCCATGTTATGGATCCCGTTCCGGGTATAAGACCCAGATAGTTGGAAAGCAAAATAAAAAAGAAGACCGATCCGACCAACGGCAAAAATGCGATGGTCTTTTTTCGGTCTCCTGTCACTTGGTCAAAGTATGCGAATAGTGATTCCAATGTCCATTCCAGAAAATTTTGAAGTTTTGTGGGTCTTAACGCGGCGTTTTTGGAAATAATTATGCCTACAATCAAAAAAATAATTATCGCAATCCAAGTATTGATTATGGTGTTGGTGATTGACAGTCCGCCTATGTGGAATATCACCTCTGGAGCTAATGTCGGAATATGCATAATTCCCAAATCAAAATGCAAAATTAAAATTAAATTTATTGTTTTTTATCCAATTTTTCGTATTCCGCGCCATATTTAACAGCCTTTTTATGAACGATTTTGGCTGTAAGCAAGGATGCCACAATGAATGCCAGCACTGTGAACCATGGGCCTTTATCGTATTTTCCATCCAAATATTGCCCAATGAGCACAAATATTACAACCGGAACCGCGATAGTCGCTCCAAAATCGCCTATAATTCTAAAAGCAAATAAGTAATATTCCCTATCGGTCGTTTTTTTAGGCTGATTTTCAGACATATTGGACGGGTTTATCTTACAAGAAAGATATATTAAAGTCAAGGATTAGAAACGGAGCAAGTCTTCCAGTATTTTCTGATCCTCCTGCCAATCTTCAAATTGGTTAACAAGTGCTTCGCGAGTCTTCGTTGAACCACACAGTTCTCTTATAAGAATACCTAAATGTGAGTCTTTCGTGGCGGGATATTTGGAAAAAATTGCCCCCATAACCAATTCCGCAACCTGTTGGGCATTATCAATTCGCAAACGGGCGTACGGTTGCATTAAATTCATAATAATTCCGCTCAGCGCGCTGGAATCGGCGTTCGTTAAATCTTCGAATCTTTTTTTGCCGCGCATGATTTCATCGGGAGTTTTTACATTAAGATTCTTCTTTTGTTCATAAATATCTTGCGCTCGCTTGTCGATATCGGTTTTCTCGCTTGTGAACGGCGCTTCTTTTGTAATAAATTCATAAAATGTAACACCAAAGGAATACAGGTCGGATTTCACAGACTTAGTCGCGCGACCATCCAATTCTTCCGGAGCCATATATGGCAAAGTTCCGGTAATATCAGTTTTCTCAGATACGGCCATTTTTTCAAGTTTCGCCCTACCGGCAGAAGTCAATTGCGTAGCGACACCACGCCCTTTTGAGATCAAGCCTTTTGATAAAATTCGAGCGAGTCCAAGATCAATCAATCTAGCCCTGGGGTTTCCCGGTTCTCCATTTTCTTCATCCATCAAAATATTTTGAGGCTTAATATCTCTGTGCACAACTCCTTGATCGTGCAATTCACGCAGGCCGAGCAATACTTCCACCATAATTTTCGCTGTTTTTTTATCAAGTTCTTGAATATTTTCAAATTCAACAGTTTTAAGATAATCGCTGAGATCCTTACCTTTAACATATTCCATCACAATTCCGAGCTCGCCATTTGCGAGCCTAATCACAGAATCGGTTCTAATTAAATACTTATTATTGCTAAATAACGCATTGAGTTTTATTTCCTTTTCAAAATTCGATCTGGTTCGTTCATTCGCTATTTTTTGTTTAATCATCTTTATAACCACAGGCCTCATCATTCTTGCGTCCCACGCAAGAGCAACCCGCCCCATTCCGCCTTCTCCAATTATTTTCAGTATTCCATACCTCTTGCCATCTCCTTCTCGCGGGAATTCTTTTTCCACCTTGTTAAACGGAAGCTTTTCCGGCTCATCAACTTGGTAACCAACGTCTCCGACCAGCTCAAGGTCCTTCCAGGAAATCTTCCTCTCCTTTCCACCTGCATCTTTTTCTGTTAAAAATTTTTTTAGGAATTCAAAATCTCGTTCATTTCGCTTCTCTATATTATTCAAAACAGACTCCGCGGAATCAATTTTTGCCTCGCCCAAACGCGCCTCACCTTCCCGCTTCAATGTTTTAAGCACATCAAAATGATTCCAATCTTTATAGTCATCGAATCGTCCATTTTGCTCCGCAACACTACTTGTTTTGCTACGAAAAAAATCACCAATGCGGCGTCTAAAATCACCTGTGTTCATACCCCTAAAACCCGGAGAAACCCCTTCCATATGTTAGATGTTAATTTTATAAAACAATCTTCGCGTATTCTCTTCAGTCAATTTAACTACCTCTTCCAAAGACAACCCACGGATTTCAGCGATTTTCTTGGCGACTTCCACCACCATCCAAGGTTCGCAACGCTTGCCACGGTAGGCTTGGGGCGCCAAATATGGGGCGTCCGTTTCAATCAATATCCTATCCCGTGGACAATTTTTTACAACCTCAAGCAGTTCTTCTTGAGACTTTGGGTCGGTTTTTTTCGCCGGAAAAGTTATCACGCCGGTGAAGCCGATGTACAAGCCCAGCTTTAGATATTCCTGTGCGAACTGCCAGTTGCCGGTGAAGCAGTGGACAACGCCCGCGATGGTGCTACACTCACCGTGGTGATGCGGTGCTGTAATCTTGATTTTTAAAGATTGCTTCGTCGCTCGTCCCTCGCTTCTCGCAATGACACTTAATAATTCAATCATCTCCTGATGCGCGTCTCGCACATGAATCACCATCGGTAAACGCAATTCTTTCGCCAAATTGTATTGCGCCATAAATCCCACCGTTTGCTTGGTAATAACTTCTTCGCGATTAATGTTCGGAGGAAGGTGAAACAATTCCAATCCGCACTCCCCTATTCCAATCACTTTTGGATGTGAGGCCAGTTTTTTATAAAATTCATAATCAAATCCTTCTTCTCGCGATTGAAAACGAATTTCTTCTTCATCAACTTCGGTGGACGAAATATGAACCGGATGCAGGCCAACGGTGGCAAAAATACTATCATATTTTTCCGCGTATTCAACGGCGCGAACACTAGTGTCTCTCTGCGATCCAACGCAATTCATGGTGACATTTTTTTCACGACATCTTTTTATCACCTCATCAGCGTCGTCTTTGTAGGCATTGAATTGAATATGGCAATGTGAATCAATCATAATAACCAAGGTAAATGTTCTGAATGTTTAAAAATTTATTTTCAGATTAAAATTATTAAATTTATTATCGCCCAATCGACTTTTCGCGGTCCAGTCGCTCGTAAATTTTATCGCGTTGGCATAGTTCATCTGCGAAATTTGGCTTTTCACGCTTTGCAATGGAAAAACGTAGGCGGAAATAGACTTGTCCCTAAATACCAACCCAACTCCCAATTCCTGTTGCGTGGCTTCGGAAAAATATTGATCAAAGACAAAATTTCCGAGTGAATAAAAAATAGGGCGATTTTTATAAATTTCCATTTCTTGCACAACGTGGGGATGGTGCCCTATAATTGCATCAACACCCAAATCAATTAGTTCACGCGCCAGTTTGCGCTGTAATGAATTCGATGTTTTTTGATATTCTTGCCCCCAATGCACATTGGCGATAATAAAATCCGACTTGGGTTTAATTTTTTCAACGATGCTCTTCGTTAGCTTTAAATTTACTCGGGCATTTGTATCGTTCAATCCCAGAAAAGCAATGTTGTAATCTCCAACTTTTTTTATAACATACGAATTATCATCAATATCATATTGCGCGCCATAATAATCAATTCCAGCCTTCATTAAATTGTTTTGTGATTCAACAAAACCATCCTTGCCCATGTCCAGCGTATGATTGTTGGCATTATTCAATATGGAAAAATTATACTTCTTCAGCATCAAAATCAATTTCGGATCAAATTGAAAAGCTATGCTTTTGCTTGTGGGACGGCGATAATTCGCAAACGGACCCTCCAGGTTAGCTCCGATCGCGTCCATTCCAAGAAAAAACCTATTCTCTTGACCCGCAAGCTTGGAAAGCAAATAATCACTTGAATTGGCGTCTATTTTCTGCTTGACGTCTCTATCCAGCATAAGATCGCCAAAATTCAAAATACTGGCAATTTTTTCTTTCTCCTTCACTCCGTCCACAAAATATGGCGAAAAATAACTCGTCCCCTCTTTCAAAGTGGCATCGTTTAATAAGTGCGCCGAATTATCGGATATTTCAAACGCCACTCTCTGGGCGCTCATGTTTTCAAGTAGGCGCATCATCAAATATAGGCTGGGAGCGGAATCAACTTCCAAATTATCCAACCGACCGTAGTCAAAATTTTTGATGACCGCGCGCGACAGTTCGTCGTGAAAATTAGACGCGTCCAATGTTTGATAATGTGAAAAATCAACAGAGGAAACCACAACCGCGTCCTTTGGTAATTGCGGCAACAGCACAGCCAAAATTTCATTGAGCTTGCCGACATCTGTTTTGTAGCTAAAAATTATCGGCAAAACCTTAGCATTCGGAACAGATTTCGCCATGAACGGCAAAATGGAATAGATACTGTGCTCGTCTTTCATTATTTCTTCCTGAATCTTAACTATTCCCCTTTCGGCCAACCTTCCAACCAGTTCTTTGTCCGTACGCACAACCCCATACGGGGTTTGCCAATCGAGCAATGTGGAAATGGCGTTGGCACCACCGGCGTTTAAATGATTCGGTCCCAGAAGAATAATCAATGATGGTTTTTGTTTCTCCAATTTTTTAAAAAAAGTAGCCGGGATATATCCGGCTAAAAGATGATGCGGTACAATTCCTCCGCGCACGTCTCCAATCTCCGGAACATTTCTTGCGTTGGCATAATATTCGTCAAAAATAGACGAATCCCAAGGCACAGTATATTGATATTCATTTTTTGCTGAATTTCCAGCGGTTTCCTCCGGCTTCAAAATCAAATCAGAATCAAATTGTTCGGCTTTTATGGTAGGCCAATAGACGCATCCCGAAAGAAACATTATTGCGAATAAAATCGATGCGAACAATTTTTTTTGCATAACTACAATACATTTGACACGGTGCTTTTCAAAAGTTTAATCGCCTCTGGCAATAGTGGCAACAAAATCTTTACCGGTTGAACAACAATTGCGACTACAACCGATCCTGCCATTTCCTTCATAAACCAATCGCTGATTGGAAACCGAGCGACAAAATAGAACACCAAACCCATAGCCAGAACACCTTCCAACAACCCAAGCGTCAGACCTAAAATTCTGTCCACGCTCCGAATAAACGGAACTCGAATCACGACAGTCAAAATCTTTTCAAACAACCAAAAAAGCAGGCCGACTAGACGATTTAAAACAAAAAATAGAACGACGAACACAACAACGCGCGTTGTGTTTTCGCCCCATCCGGTGTAGTGGCCTATCCACCAAGCCGTTGGCTCATATACGCGAATGGCAATAAAAGTTGCAATGACAGTTCCAAACAGAGAACCCATCGCGCTAATAAAACCCGAATACAGTCCGAACAATGCGAACCCTCCCAATATTACCAGGAGGACAATGTCAAAGTACGACATAATCCCAAATTAAATTTTAATAATTTGTTGAAGATACTATTCCAATCTCGGAAATAAAGCGTCCCCTTTTATTATCCTGTTCCCAACTGTCAATTCCACCCACTGTCGCAAATCATTCAAAGATTTGCCCAACTCTTTTCCAACATCCAAACCCAGCTGAACAAATATTTTTTCCGCGGTTTCCGGCATTACCGGCCAGATCATAAGCGCGATATGGCGCAAGGACTCACACAAATGATATAGCAAATCTTCCAGCTCATTCTGCTTTCCGGCTTTGGCCATTGCCCACGGCTGTCTATCGGAAATCATGTGATCGCAAAATGCCACGAATTTCCAAGTTGCTTCCAAAGCATGGACAAAATCAAATTCTTCCATTTTTTCCAAATATGTCGGCCAAACATCGTCGGTTAATTTTCCAATGAGCTCGCCGTCTTCCGTGGAAGTTTTTGGCACAACTCCCCCGCAATATTTTTCCACCATCGTCAATATACGATTCGTTAAATTGCCAAGGCCATTGGCCAAATCCGCGTTGAATCTATCCTTAAATTTTTCCTCGGAAAAATCTCCATCATTATCAAACGGGATTTCTCGCGCCAAAAAATATCGCACGGCTTCTAGCGGGTGGTTTTCAATAACTTTCAGCGGATCAATCACGTTCCCGATGGTTTTACTCATCTTTTGACCGTTCACAGTAATCCAACCATGAACCGCGATTTGTTTTGGCAATTCCAAATTTACGGACATCAGCATTGCCGGCCAAAGCAAAGAGTGGAAACGATTGATTTCCTTGCCGATCACATGCGCGTCCGCCGGCCAAAATTTTTGAAACAACTCATTTTCGGTTGATCCATATCCAAGCGCCGTCACATAATTCGTTAACGCGTCAAACCAAACATACATCACCTGGCTATCATCTCCGGGAACGGGAACGCCCCAAGACAATTTTTCTTTGGAGCGGGAAATGCTCACATCTTCCAAGCCGAATTTCAAGATATTGTGCATTTCATTGTATCTGCTTTGCGGATACACAAACGTCTTGTTTTGTTCAAATAAAAATTCAAGCGGTTCTTGAAATGCGGACAAGCGGAAAAAATAATTTTCTTCTTTGATTATTTCTGGCACGGTGCCATGATCCGAGCATTTTCCATCCACCAAATCTTTTTCCGTCTTATATGCTTCGCATCCCACGCAATAGAGTCCGGAATAATCCTTTTTGTAAATATTTCCATTTTTTAACGACTCTTCCCAAAATTTTTGCGCGGCATTCATGTGGCGATCTTCGGTTGTGCGGATAAAATCATCATTAGTGATATTCCAACTATCGGCAAGCTCCAAATACTTAGCCGATTTTTCCGCGGCGAATTCTTCCACCGATTTCCCCGCCTCCACGGCGGCCTTAAACATTTTCTGTCCGTGTTCATCCGTGCCTGTTAAAAAATATACGTCATTGCCGATCAAGCGCTTGTAGCGCGCCATGATGTCGGCGTATAAAATTTCCAAAGCGTGTCCGATGTGCGGATCTGCGTTGGCGTATGGGATTGCGGTTGTAATGTAGAATTTATTCATAAATGATTAACAATTAGCAATTAACAACTAACAATCAGACAAATTGTTAGCTATTGATTATCACAACAAATTCTCCTTTTTCGTTTTTCATATTAGCGATAACCTCATCGATTGTTCCTCGATAAATTGTCTCAAATTTCTTGGTGAGCTCGCGACAAACGACCATTTTTCTTTCCGGTTGTAAAACTTCTTTCAATTCCGCTAAACATTTTAAAATTCTATGGCCCGATTCGTAGAACACGGCCGTATGTTCACATACCGCAATCTCCTTAAAATATTTCTGCCTCTTATTCTTATGCGGAGGAAAGCCAAAAAAAGTAAATTTGTCGGTGGGAAAACCTGATATGGACAACGCCGTTATCACTGCCGACGCCCCAGGAATCGGAATAACACTGTCATTGTGATGAGTCCCGACGGGCGACGAAGCAATCTCACCTTTAGAGGAAGTAGCCATACTCGCAACAACACTCTGCACCAACATATTCCCCGGGTCGGAAATGCCCGGTGTCCCGGCATCTGTCACCAAGGCCAAGTTCTTGCCCATATCCAATAACGCCAAAATTTCTTTTACTTTTCTGGCATCACTGTGTTGGTGATAGCTCATTAAAGGCTTTTTGATTCCATAATGGTTTAATAAATTTTTTGTCACCCTCGTGTCTTCGCATAATATAACATCAACGCTCTTTAGTGTTTCCAAAGCGCGCAAACTAATATCGCCAAAATTACCGATTGGCGTTGCCACGACATATATAGCGTTATTTTGCATATGATGTATCTTAGCAAAATGAGCGAAAAAAGGCAATTCTATCGACTTTTTGGTGTGACGGCGACCCGCGGAAACACCAGACTTCGACCATGCGGGTCAGATTTGATAATATTTACAAAATCCGACGCGGGGATGGAGAGCCAGTCGCGCCCCGCACAGAAGCCCTTCTCACACCAGCAGGTCACCGTCTCAAACCCGCCTCGGTCGGCGGGTTTGAATACCTTCTTCGCCACCTCCTTGACACCGCCGAAGGCAACGACATCCTCCTCCGTCTTCACGTTGAGAACCTGATCGATTGTGGCCATTTCCGCCTCCTTCGGGTTAGCAATCCAAGCATATCGTAAGTAAAGTCAAAAAATTCACTTCACTTAACACACGCCGAGACCACTATAATTTCCAATAAATAGTGTGCCCCGCGCCCGCGTTGTCTCTAAAGACGTGGCGGGCGTGGGGCGTTGCGGTAGCATTCAGGACGGGCGTTGGAGCTCGTCCAGGTAGTCAGTGAACCTTTCGGCTTCACGCTTCTCCTGCGGCGTGAGCTTTGTCCCGTGCGGGAGGTCCTCCGGGAATGCCACCAGCCTTGTCGGGGGCTTCATCCACTTGCCGTGTCGGCGCAAGACCGACACGCAGATCATCCTCACAAAAGACATCGCCCTCGTGTGCTCTTCCTCGCTCAACTCTCCCATCTCCTTGAGACGATTGAACTCCCTTACAAATTCGTCAAAAGTCATCTCACCCTCCTTGAGGCGGAATGTTACAAACGCAAACGTGTCAATTTAATAG
>JAHJCN010000050.1 GCA_018812905.1 Patescibacteria group bacterium | reverse complement strand
ATTGATAATTGTAAATTGATTGATAATTAAAAATTGATAATTAATTTAATTATATTTGTCGTATGTCAATGTTCTCAAAGCTAAAACAATTCAAGGATCTGCGCAATCAGGGGAAAAAACTGCAAGACGCGCTGGCCGGAGAAAGCGTTACGGTGCGCTCGGCCGGTGACAAAGTGGTCTTAACCATGGATGGAAATTTACAAATTACAGGTTTGGCAATTGATGATGAAATAATGGGAAAAGAAAATAAGGAAAAACTTCAAAATGCCATCAAAGACGCGCACGGCGACGCTCTGAAAAAAATGCAAAGAGTGGTGGCCGGCAAAATGCAAGAAATGGGCGGATTTGATGGAATGAATTTGCCGGGAATGGGAAAATAACACAATGTACTCACCTTCCATAAACAATCTAATTTCCCAATTCAAAAGATTGCCATCCGTGGGCCAGCGTTCGGCCGAACGATTTGTTTTTTGCTTGCTGAAAAGCGGAAAAAAAGACGTGAATGAATTACGCGAGGCTTTGAACAGCTTACTTACCAACACCAAAAGTTGTGAAATTTGTTGGAATTTTGACGACAAAAGCCCGTGCCATATTTGCCGAGATTTAAAAAGGGACCCCGCCGTTGTTTGTGTAACTGCCGATCCGCAGGATATTCCGGTGATTGAAAAAACCGGAGAATTCCGGGGCACGTATCATGTTTTGCGCGGACTATTTGAGATGGGAGATGAAATGTCAAGTTTAAAAAAGATTAAGCTTCGCGAACTTCTCACCCGTCTGAAAACTGGAAAAGTAAAAGAAATAATTTTAGCTCTCAATCCGGACATGCCGGGAGAAACTACGATGCTTTTTTTGGAGCGCGAAATAAAAAAACATTTTTCAACTATTAAAATAACTCGCTTGGCGCGCGGATTGCCAATGGGGTCGGATATTCAATATGCCGATGAAATCACTTTAGGGAGCGCGTTTAAAAACAGAATCAGGAAATGAAAAAACCACCCGAGCGGGTGGTTTTACTTTTAGGCGATTTTAACTTTTGTGTATCTCTGGCGTTGTCCGCGAGATATGTGGTAGCGCACTTTACGCTTAAATTTCTGCACCAAGAGGGTGCGATTTTTGCCCTGTTTTTCCACCAGAGCTTCCACCTTCACATCCAAATATGGACTGCCGATTTTCACTTCGGACCCATCATCATTGGCAGTGAGAAGAACCTTGTCAAAAACGGCTGTATCTCCTTCTTTCAAAAGAGAAAGTTTTTCAACCTTCAGGGCCTCTCCGCTTTTAACCATATATTGCTTACCGCCTGTTTCAATAACTGCTAACATAATATTATTATTAGAGAATGTAATTTGTTATGACGGAATAATAGCCTATTTACGCGGTTTTGTCAATATTCGGCCATTATTTATCCAATAATTCAACCCTATCCCCTATTTTTATCTCATTATTGGAAACAAAACCGGCGGAAAGCTCCAAAACGGCATTGGAAGGCAAACGAGCGAAATATGGCGTTAACAACTCCTCGGCTCGCCCCATTTCGGGCTGAACATTGGGCGCGATATCTATAATTTCCCCGTCGGAAAGCCAAAGAATGTCAATTGGAAATTGCATATCTCGCATAATAATCGCGTGTTGGGTCTTTGTTGGATATATAAAAAGCATTCCGCCGTATAATCCCATATCCTTTTTATCGCCCCACCCTTTTAAAAGATGTTTGTCGTTGTTTGCCACCAGCACGGTCAATTCCTGACCTCCGATTAAAACCTTTTCTTTAGGCCAATAATATGATTGGGCTTTAAGAACGACCACCACCAAAATAATGACAACAAAAGATAACAAGTGCCATTTATTGAATTGTTTTATCTCTCTTTTGTTTGTTGACATAATCTTACAATTATTATCCCCATATTTTAGAACCAATCAGTTTAGAATTAAAACTAATCATAGCCGAGATAATTTTTAATAATTTCGAGCATTTTTTGATAACCCTCTTCTTTCAATACGTATGAGAAATTATCGTGATCTAAAAATTTAACATTAATCCCCGGATCAATAATCTTGTATTTATCTCTAAATGCTTCCAGGGGTACTTGTCGGCCGTTTTCATGAGCCGACGAATAAAAGGTTTGAAAAGCTTTTATCATATTTCCGCCATT
>JAHJCN010000049.1 GCA_018812905.1 Patescibacteria group bacterium | reverse complement strand
TTTTTCGTACTTTCGTACCTTTCGTATTTCGTTACATTATTTTTTTTTCGTACTTTCGTACCTTTCGTATTTCGTTACATTATTTTTTTTTCGTACTTTCGTACCTTTCGTATTTCGTTACATATATACTGACGGAGGGAAATTATCGTCCAGTAATCGACCCTTAGCACCGAGCGATAACCAACACCGTCATCAAATGAACAATTTGACTATACTATACACAGTAGCGAATGTAAACACGATCATCACAGGCACAGCCAACAGCCAAAAATTCCGCAAATCATAACGAGAAGCGCCCGCTTTTCTTGCCTGCCTGGCCTTCCAACAAGTCAAAACCATCAAAACCGCTTCCGTGCCGATGAACAATCCACCCACAATTTCCAAGATAAAAATAAAACTGCGCAAGCCGGCTGTGAATAAAAACAATGGGATGATTACAACCAACGCATCGGCCGACCATTTTGGCAGTTTGTAGTCCCAGGTTAAAATTTGTTTAAGCGCCATACCCATGCCGAGGAATGCCGTGCCCATGGCTAAAATGGCATAAATATTAGCAGCCAACAATACTCCCGTGCCAAAATATCCAATGCCTACGGAGGCAACATCGGTGGTCGTGAGTCCGCCCGCGCCAACAACGGCCAGAGCAAAAAGCATATACACCGCGATTGGTATAAGGGTTCCAATGATCACGGCTTTTTTAAAACTTTTTTGTTTATTGGGCAACAACGCGTGCGCTTCAACAATTGCCGGCGACCCATGCAAAGCAAACAAAATTACGCCATAAGGCAAAAATATCTTGGAAATATTTATATATTGCCAATTGCCGGCATCAAAATATCTAAACAGGAAAAAAGAAAGAATGGATATAATGGCAATGACGGAAAAACTCACAATGCGATCCACTCGTTTGACGGTTTGCAATCCGCGCCAAACCAGAAAACTGGCAATAGACCAAAAGAAAACGCTCCAGTATATTTTGTTTCCGCCGAATAACGCGGACAATGCTTCTCCTTCACCGATTACATAGGCGAGCAAAGAGCCATAGCCTCCCAAAATAATTGTCACGGATAAAACGCGCTTGGCCCACGAGCCCAAATATTTTCCCGCAAGCCCGGGCAGTTGCAATGGCTCGCCGGCGCGCACGGCAATTTCCCCGACCATTAAATTCAAAGACAAAACAACCAAGCCTAAAACCAGAATATATATCAAGCCTACAATCAATCCAACTTGAGCCACCACATACGGAACACCCAAAATGCCCGCGCCAATGGTCAGTCCGGTAATCATAAACACCGCCTCCCCTACTGTGGCGGGTTTTTTGTAGACTCCCTTATGAAGCACCAATGGACGTTCGTCTTTCATGAGATTATTATACCACAACTTTGTCTCAAAAAAAATAAGCGGAAATTGTTCCGCGTATTTATAGACAAAATTTTATATAAATTATCCCACCAACAAAAAAATTGCCAATATCATAGCCAGCACAATCAACCATCCTAATGTGGCCGACAAGAAATATATCGCGTCTTTTTTCCGTCCGTCCCAATAGAGCAAAACCGGCTTTCCCAAAACCAAAAGTCCGGTTATGACGGCTGAAATAACAAAAATGAGCAACAATAATAACGGCATTAGAAAGTTTGACGCACGGCCAAAAAACTTTTCTCCGTTAAACAAAAACCATGAAACAAAGGATACGTACGCAAACACGCCCATGGCGTGCAAAAAGCTTTTCCAAAGATAATCCATGTTTTTCATAAATTTTTTTAATGGTGGACAGTACAGGATTCGAACCTGTGACCCCCTCGGTGTAAACGAGGTGCTCTAACCAGCTGAGCTAACTGTCCGGATAGAGATCCTGAAACAAGTTCAGGATGACAATACGATGTTGTGGATGACTAATAATATACATATAAAAAGCGGAAAAGTCAATTTGTGTGTGCGTCGTGTAACGTGTAGCGTGTAACGCGAAACCTGCACAAAACCATCAAAGTTGTAGTGAATCGCGACAGGTTACACGTTACACGTTTCGCGTTATACGATATATATTGCCAATCTCTCCCCCGCATGCTAAAATTACCCCGATATGCCAACATTCGCGGACAACAAAAAAGCGCTGTTTGAATATGAAATCCTTGAAAAAATGGAGGCCGGGTTGGAATTGTCCGGAGCCGAAACCAAATCCGTTAAAGCCGGACACATGAGCCTAAAAGGCGCATACGTCACCTTTCGCGATAAGGATGCTTGGCTTCTAAATGGCCATATTTCTCCATACAAACCGGCCGGACCAAAAACCGATTATGACCCCACCCGCAGTCGCCGTTTGCTCTTGCACAAGCGGGAAATTGACTATTTACGAGGCAAATCCCAGGAAAAGGGCTTGACAATCGTGCCTATTTCAGTATATAATAGGGGTCGTTTTATAAAGGTGGAAATAGCTGTAGCAAGAGGAAAACATACGTTTGATAAACGGGAAACCGTCAAAAAACGCGACCAGGAGAGAGAAATGCGCAGAATCGCAAAAGACGGGGTGTAAATTTGCAATTTTCAATTTTTAATTT
>JAHJCN010000048.1 GCA_018812905.1 Patescibacteria group bacterium | reverse complement strand
TGTCCACTATTTACGCAAGCTTCCTTGGCACGTTCGATTGGGGGCAAGAATTTGTTGTATTCCGTATAACCAAGCAATTTGTACAAATCACGGGCACTCCAAAACTCCTGAGCATATTCATTTATCTTTTTGGTTTGTTCAAAAATGTTAGCAGTAGTCATAGTAGTTTATAAGTTAAATCCAATATTACTGAGTTGTTTTTTTATCTCTTCATCCAACTTCTTTTCATCTGTCATCTGCTCGGCCAGCTTCTTTGTAAGTCCGGCGATTTTATCAGCAAATGGAATACCATCATCAATTTCATCTTGAATGCCGACATATCGACCCGGAGTCAGGACAAAATTATGCTTGGTGATTTCTGCTATACCTGCTGATTTGCTAAAACCTTTGATATCTTCGTACTTTCCGTCTCGATTGCGCCATTCGTGGTAGGTGCCGGCGATTTTTGTTATGTCGTCTTCAGAAAATTCGCGGTGCGTCTTGTCTGCCATGTGACCGACTTCGCTCGCATCAATAAAAAGTATCTCGCCGGTACGCTTGCGGTCACCATTGCCGGTACGCTTTCGGGAGATAAACCAGATACACGCCGGAATGCCGGTATTATAGAAAAGCTGTTTTGGAAGAGCGACAATACAATCCACAAGATCGCTTTCGACTAGTGCTTTTCTAATATCACCTTCATTGTTGGTTTGGCTTGAAAGTGAACCGTTAGCCAATACACACGCCATCACGCCATTTGGCGATAAATGATAGATCATATGCTGAAGCCACGCGAAGTTAGCATTTGAGGCGGGAGGCATACCGTATTGCCACCTTGGGTCATTTTGGAGTAACTGACCCGACCAATCGCTGTCGTTGAATGGCGGATTGGCAAGAACAAAATCAGCTTTGAGGTCTTTGTGCAGATCATTCAAAAATGAACCCTCAGTGTTCCATTTTACTTGTGAGCCATCAATACCACGAATGGCCAAATTCATCCGGCATAAGCGATAAGTCGTTTGATTGCTTTCTTGTCCATAAATAGCAATGTCGTCAATTCTTCCTTTGTGACTCTCTATAAATTTTTCGCTCATAATAAACATACCGCCACTTCCACAAGCAGGATCAAAAATTCTGCCCTTATATGGCTCAATCATTTCCACCATGATGCGGACAATTGATTTCGGAGTGTAGAATTGACCGCCTTTTTTACCTTCAGCATTGGCAAATTCGCCAAGAAAATACTCATATACTCTGCCGAGCAAATCTTTGCTTTTTGCTGCCTCTGTGCCAATCGCTATATTGCCGATAAGATCAATTAGTCCACCCAGCGCGGCCTTATCCAGATTCGGACGCGCGAATACTTTTGGCAAAATGCCTTTAAGTGTCGAATTTTCTTTTTCGATTGCTTCCATCGCATCATCGGCATCTTTTCCGATAGACGGTAACTTTGCTCGCGCGTGAAGATACGACCACCGTGCAATTTGAGGAACGAAAAAAACATTTTCCGCTCTATATTCATCGGGATCTTCAGGATTAGCATCGGCAAAGTCACCATTACCTGCTTTTATTTTTGTATAAAGCTCCTCAAAAGAATCGGAGATGTATTTTAAAAATATAAGTCCAAGCACAATATGCTTGTATTCAGCGGCATCCATGTTTTTCCGAAGTTTATCCGCCGTCTTAAAAAGCGTTTTTTCAAATTGTTCTGACTTGTTACTGTTGTGGTCTTTTGCCATGGTAATTTTCAATTAATCAATAGTGATTGTATCCCTTTTCTCCTTATAAATAAACCGTTTTCCGAGTGATAGCGGAGAAAACACCATATATCCCCTATAAAATAAAAAATCTTGTTTTACACCCCTAATAAACACCAAGAAATCGGAACGGGAAACATCTAAATATATTAAATGTATGTTGCCTAACTCGTTTCTATGCGAACTAAGGGCATTATAACAGCACTTTTGTGTAGGTTATATGCCCAATTTAAGCATGGAAACGAGTTGATCCGGCTTTTAGACGAAATTAATTCGGATAAAATACTTAAATAGGTAGGAAAGGCG
>JAHJCN010000047.1 GCA_018812905.1 Patescibacteria group bacterium | reverse complement strand
TCCCCTTATAAATAAATCGTTTTCGTAGCGGAGCGGAGAAAACACCTTATACCCCTTTCTAATAAATAAAAAACAAAATTCAAATTCTTTTTTAGAGCTGGGCGATAGCCCAAAAGTAAAACATGCATTTCATATAACACCCTATAAACTAACTCATTGTTTTTTTGGCTAAAATATAGGAATAAAATTTGAAAAACTTTTAACCATAAGGGTGTTATGGTTTTAAATTTTAACAAACAATATTACCATCTTTTAACTATTATACCACCCATAAGGCCTTCGTCAACGCTCCTTGCTTCTTTTTTTCGCTTATGTTAGAATAAACACGCCTAAATTTAGGCTTCTTTTTTAGTATTTTTTATGTCTATTTTAACCAAAATTTTCGGTGATCCGAATGCAAAAGCATTAAAGGAAATTCAGCCGATTATTGAAAAAATCAACTCTTTGGAAACGGAGTATTTGAAATATTCAATGGAGGATTTGCGTGCTAAAACTTCGGATTTCAAAAAGCGCCTGGCCGATGGCCAAACTCTGGATGACATTCTACCCGAAGCGTTTGCCGTGGTGCGTGAAACTTCTCGTCGACTCACCGGCATGCGTCATTTTGACACGCAATTAATCGGTGGCGTTGTTCTTCATCGTGGAAATATCGCCGAAATGAGAACCGGTGAAGGTAAAACTTTAGTGGCCACATTGCCGGTATATTTGAACGCTCTTTCCGGCAAAGGCGCGCATTTGGTGACTGTGAACGACTATTTGGCCAAACGCGACGCTGTGTGGATGGGTCAAATTTATGATGCCCTGGGACTTTCCATCGGTATTATACAAAATCAAATGGTTTCTTTTAGATATAGTTCTCAAGCGACCAAAACAATTTGTCCGCCCGAACAGCAAGAGCCAAACAAAGACCTTTCCGTAAGTTTGGAAGAGGGGAGCGAGGCCGACAAAGAGCGTGATGTAAAAGGTATGTTCAAGGTGGAAACGGAATATTTGGAACCGTGCACGCGCCAGGAAGCCTACAAATGCGATATTGTCTATGGCACCAACAATGAATTTGGCTTTGATTTTTTGCGCGACAACATGGTGCAAAGCTTGGGTGAAATGGCTCAGCAGGGCTTGAATTTTGCCATTGTGGACGAAGTTGACTCTATTTTAATCGACGAAGCGCGCACCCCGCTCATTATCTCCGCACCCGTGGAAGAAGCTTCTGATACATATTTCAAATTTGCTGATTTGGTGGGTCGCTTGAAAGAAAACGAAGATTACAATATTGATGAAAAAATGCGTTCATCCACTTTGAGCGAAGCCGGCATCAAAAAAATGGAGCAAATGCTTGGAGTGGACAACATTTATGCCGAAGGAGGCATGTCCACCGTGCATCATGTGGAGCAGGCTTTGCGCGCCCACGCGCTTTTCAAACGCGATCGTGATTATGTTGTGGAAAACGGCGAAGTGGTTATTGTGGACGAATTTACCGGCCGTAAAATGCCGGGAAGGCGATATAGCGAGGGATTGCACCAGGCCATTGAAGCAAAGGAAAAGGTGAAAATCCAGCGCGAAAGCCAAACCATGGCTACTGTGACGTTTCAAAATTATTTCCGCATGTACAAAACAATATCCGGCATGACCGGTACAGCTGTCACCGAAGCGGAAGAATTTGGAAAAATATATAATTTGGAAGTAGTGGTAGTTCCCACCAACAAAGTCACCGACAGGAGAGATTTGCCGGATAAAATATTTAGAACCGAAGATACAAAAAATACAGCCATTGCTAAGACAGTGAAGGAATTGCAAGCAAAAGGCCAGCCTGTCTTGATTGGCACGGTGTCGGTGGAAAAAAATGAATCTTTGAGTTTGTTGCTGGAGAGAGAAGGAATCAAACATGAGATTTTGAACGCGAAAAACCATGAACGAGAAGGTGAGATCATCGCGCAGGCCGGTCGCGCCGGTGCTGTGACGCTTGCCACCAACATGGCCGGTCGTGGTGTGGACATTATTTTAGGTGGCAATCCGCCAGACAAAGAATCGGCCGAAAAGGTTAAAACCGCCGGTGGTTTGTTTGTTATCGGCACCGAGCGCCACGAATCCCGCCGTATTGACAACCAGTTGCGCGGACGCGCCGGACGTCAAGGAGATCCGGGTGAAACTCAATTTTATCTTTCCACCGAGGACGACCTCATGCGTATTTTCGCGGGCGACAGAATCAAAAGTGTGATGCAAACCCTCAAAGTGCCGGATGATATGCCCATTGAAAATCGCGCAATCAGCAAAATTATTGAATCCGCTCAACGCAAGGTGGAAGGTTTTCATTTTGACACACGAAAACATTTATTGGAATTTGATGATGTGTTGAATCGCCATCGAGAAGTGATTTATGGCAAGCGCCGAAAAATTTTGGAGCAGTTTGAGATTGAGAAAAATTCTGCCCAAGCCGAATCAATGGATCCCTCCCGACTCAGTCGGGACAAGTCGGCTTCGCTCGGGATGACAACGCCTGTCGGAAAGACAGCGCTGGTCGATACGACAACACCGGTCGGAAAAACATCTGCTACAGAGGCAACAGAAAGCAAAACCCTCCAACAAATGGTTTTGGAAATGGTGGAGCAAGAAATCGAGCAAGTCGTTTCCTTCCACACCAATGCCGAAGACAGAGAGGTTTGGAATATGCAAGAAATTGTGGAAACAGTAGCAACGATTTTTCCGCTCGGCGAGAATGAAAAAAATACCTTGCTTAATTTTGGCAAGCGCGGAAATGAAAAGTTGGATGATGTGGTGGAGCGCACCAAAATCATTGAATATCTCACGCAATTGGCCAAGATCAAATATGATGAATTGTTGGTGAAGAAAATCAACCAGCCGGAAATTGTGGCGGAAATCGAAAAGCAAATTTTTCTTCGTTCCATTGATAATCTGTGGGTGGAACATTTGGTGGCCGTTGATTATCTTCGCACCGGCATCGGGCTCCGTGGCTATGGCCAGCGAGATCCATTGGTGGAATACAAACGAGAAACATACCGCATGTTTAATGAATTACTAAGCTCTATTCAGAAAGAAGTGGTATATACCATATACAAGATAAGCGCGGGAATTCAGATTGCTCCTTCTATTTTGCAAAAGGGGAATATGATGTATAGTGGAGCGGAAGAGGTGGCGATTGAACAAAATAGCGCCGGCCGGAAGCCCAAAAACGTCGATGGTAGCAAAGTGGGGCGCAACGATCCGTGCCCCTGCGGATCTGGGAAAAAGTACAAAAAATGCTGTGGAAAATAATTTCTGTCCACTTGCCATATTTCCGAAAAGATAGTAATATGGCAAAAATCATAAATTTGCTTTAATCTAGCTTCGTTTATGTCAAAAAAATATAGAACTCTGAGCGCCAGAGGCCTCAGTCGCAAGCAGGTAAACTGGAGGGTGGCCGGAGCGGTTGCTTTGTCGGTTTTAAGTTTAATCGTGGTAGCGCCAACCTATGCCAATCGCGGTATTGATTGGGTTAACAACAAAGCTAACTTGGGTATACCTCGCTTGCCGTCCGCCGGTTTTAATCTGGGATTGGATTTGCAGGGTGGAGCGCATTTGGTTTATCGTGCCAACACCGAGAGAATTCCGGAACGAGACAAAACCGACGCCGTGGAAGGCGTGCGCGACGTGATTGAAAAAAGAGTGCGAGGCGGTTTGGGTGTGGCCGAACCATTGGTACAAACCACCAAAGTTGGTGATGAAATGCGCATCATTGTGGAATTGCCCGGAGTTTCCGATGTGAATCAGGCTATTAAAATGATTGGAGACACGCCGGTGTTGGAGTTCCGCGAAGAAAACAATGATCCGGAACGAGATTTAACCAAAGAAGAGCAAAAGGAGTTGAATGATTTTAACGCGGTAGCCAACAAAAAAGCGAAATTGGCGCTGGGAGAGGCTTTGAAGAGCGCTGATTTTGGCGCGGTTGTCACAAAATATACCGAAGATATTCAATCAAAAAATAATGACGGCAGTATTGGCTTTGTTACCGCCGATATCTATCCGGAAATTTATGCTTGGGCCAAAATACACAAGGATGGAGAAGTAAGCCGAACTCTAATAAAGAGTTTTGATGGAGTGAATGTTGTTAAGAAATTAAGCGAACGCGATGGCAAAAAAACAGTGACTGCTTCTCATATTTTGATTTGTTTCAAAGGCGCAGATGGTTGTGCCGGCGATCTTTCCAAAGAAGACGCCAGAAAGAAAGCTGAAGAAGTGAAAAACGAAGCAACTGTAAAGAATTTTGCTGAATTAGCCGGAACATATTCCACCGAACCGGGCGACAAAGAGCGTGGCGGTGATTTGGGAACATTTAGCGAAGGCATGATGGTGCCGGAATTTGAAAAAGTCGCGTTTGAAATGCCTGTCAACACAATTTCCGATCCGGTGGAAACGCAATTTGGCTATCATTTGATTTTTAAAAGAGCGGAAGAGCAATTAAAGGAATATGAGGTGGCCAGAATTTATGTGCAAACAAAATCAAAAACAGATATTGTTCCGCCCAAGGATGAATGGAAATTCACTGGCCTTACCGGAAAGCAATTGAAACGAGCCGAAGTTGTTGAAGATCAGCAGAGCGGACAAATCCAGGTGAGTTTGCAATTTGATGATGAAGGTACAAAATTGTTCGGTGAAATTACAACACGAAACAACGGCAAGCCGGTTGCTATATTTTTGGACGGCGAAGCCATTAGCACTCCGCGCGTGAACGAGCCGATTCTTTCGGGCAACGCGGTAATTACCGGTGGTTTTAATTTGTCTGAAGCCAAGCAGTTGGCGCAAAGGTTAAACACCGGCGCTCTACCTGTTCCGGTAGAACTCATCGCCCAGCAAAAAGTGGATGCCACTTTGGGTGTGGATTCCTTGAATAAAAGCGTTAAGGCCGGTTTGATTGGTTTTCTTGCGGTTGTAATCTTTATGATAATATATTATCGCTTGCCTGGTATTTTGGCTGTGTTTGCTTTGTGTTTGTACGCCGCGCTAAGTT
>JAHJCN010000046.1 GCA_018812905.1 Patescibacteria group bacterium | reverse complement strand
TCCCATTTCCCGCTGGCCGGATTATAAAAAGCCAAAAAAGAACTTGTATAGTCCTGTGGATCAAAATTATCAAACTTATCTTGGGCACTTCGGCGCTCGATTGAGGAGACTGCGCACATATGTAATAGGTTAAATCAAATTTTTTATATCACTCTTTGTTTTAATAATCTGCGCTTGCTCTTCAAGTTTATTGACGGCCTTTGCAAGAATTGTTTTTTCCTTTTCAACCACATCCGCACGAATTAAAAATTTCTGTAGCACAAAATTGGCTAAGTCTAATAGATGTTGGTCGGTTACTGCACTATTTGTTTGTACTTTATTATCAACCATAGGAACTAGGCCACAAGCGCCTTTTTTACTTCTTCAGCATAACTATCCAATTCTTTTTTTACCACCTCGGTAAAATTAGGTATATTTTCGTTCCAGAAATTCCACCATATTTCGGGAGTGGTTTTCTCATCTTGAGCTAATTCGGTGAATTTTTTGGCTTTTTCTTCGTCCAAAAGAGGTAACAAAGCGGCTCCGATTCTTTTTTCGGCTTGGGCGACAAATTGTGGCAACATCAGTTTTCGATTCTCATCGCTAAGATTCTCAAAACCGTTTTCCTGTAAAATTTTTAGAACATATTCCTCTAAAAAGTTTTGTTCTGGCATATTTTTTATTTAAATTCAAATTAATTTTTTAAAACCTCCCAAACACCCCTTTTTTGTGCCGTGACACATACCAAGCGGAAAGCAGAACACCCAAAGCAAATCCGGCAATGGCGTTGATTACATAGTTTGGCCTGGCCGGCAAGCGCGAAACCAGCGGAGTGCTGACAATTTTGATGGTGACGTCGCCTCCTACATATTCCCAACCGCGGGACACCAAGGTGTCGGTGATGGCTTGAGAAAAATTTTGAGCGTCGCTTTGGGTGCGGGCATAGGCCGTGAGCTTGAGCAGGCTGGTGCCATACACCACTTCGCCAACCACGTCTTTTTGCCATTGTTTGCGCCGGTTGCGTTCGCTTGTGTTTTGCCAGCGCGCGCGGTCAAAATCAACGGTGTTGGATTCCATTACTTTGTTATAAAAATCCACGGTATTCATCACTTGTACCAAATTTTCTCCAATGCGCTCGGCGGCTTTGGCCTGGGTATATGGGTCAACGCCGGCGATGGATCGCGAGATGAGCAGAACTTGGGATTCGGCGCTGTAGTACATTGGGAATAAGAGACTTGCTCCGACGGAGATAATTGCTAATATTACGCCCCAGAGGAGGAGGAGGCGAAGGTGTTTGAATAATATATGAATCATAAAATTTTTAATTTTCAATTTTTAATTTTCAATCAATTTTCAACCGATCAATTATCAATTCTTGCTTTTAGAGTGCCTACAATTTTTTGGAAGATTAGGGTTAATTCTTGGGCTTCTTTCCAAAAAACTCGCAATTCGGGTGCTCTTTCTGGTAAACAAGCATTTAGCATCCTTAGCCAATGTTTTGTTTCTTGCGCTTCTTTTTTACAGATAAATATTTTATTTCTAAAATCTTTTTTTGAGCTAGCGCCGTTTGCTTCCATATAATTCGCGCCAATACTCGTCGCCGATCGAACAATCTGTTTGATTACAAGCTCACTAATTTTGTCCATTTTAAGCGTCCTGCAAAATTTTATTATACTTTCCCCAAAACAAGCCGTCCTTTCTTCCAAATCAAACGTCCTTGAAAATTGATTCATTGAAAATTGATTGAAAATTAAAAATTGTAAATTGAAAATTATTGAAACTAATTCACCTCAACAACTTTGCTTTCAATCTCCAAAACCTCCCGCATGCGCCAAACCTTCACCCTCGCCGTCGCATCCTTATTATACCACAAAACATTATCCGTCTCAATTTCACGGCCGTTGATTTCCAGGATGATGTCTCCTTTTTTGAGCGTGGGATCGCTTGCTCCGCTCGGAATGACGCGTACTTTGGTGATGAGGAAACCGCTTTTACGCTCACCATCCACCACAATGGGCTGTTCATGATTGAATAAACCCTCCACGCCAAGCGACAAATAGACGATTTTGTTACTGCTTAATAGTGTCGGCAGAATTCTTGTGATATAAATATTGGGCAAAAGATCGCCGTTTTGGTTCACAAATCCGGATATGCGCCCCTGATTATTGATGATCACAGCGCCATGATCGGACTGGTTCTCCAAGCCGAAGAAATACGATGGCGCCGTGTCCAGATGCGCGACCGGATTTTTGGCGTTGGCCGGATAGCCCACGGAGTTTCTGTGCCAATCGGTATTTTTCAATACAAAAATTTCTTCGCCAAAATTGATTTGATCGTCAAATGTGACGACTTTAAACTGCGCCCCGCTTTGCCCGACCACCGAACGAGAGACCAGTTTAAAATAGAGCATTCCGCTATAATGATCGGGCAATATTTTTTCAACCGTATAAACCGCTCCGTCATACGAAACAATTTTCAAATTTTTGTAATTTCCAAAAGGCGCGGGTAAATACATGGCCATCCAACCATCCGAGCTGATAACAATCGCGTCGCCCAGCTTGTCTTGCTGGCGCAAAGAATAAGTGTCTTTGTTCAAAACAGAAGAGTTTCCATATACACCAAAAATTCTGTCGCGTATTTCTTGATTTACTTTTTCATCCAATTGAGATTTGGGCGCGAGCAGGCGACTTTGCGACACAATCCAAGTGTCTCCCCCGCCATAGCCGGGCCAAATCCAACCAAGCATGATGGAAGCGCCGGCAACGCCGGCAAGCAAGCCAACACCGGCCGCGGCCAACAAAATTTTAACTCTTTTCCAACTGCGGTGGCTTTTTATATTGCACACATGCGGAGGCAAATGCGGGGGATGTTTTTTTGACATATATTAATTATTTGTTAATACGCGGACGAAGAAATGGTTTTTTGTGCACTTTAAACAAGCTTGGGTCGCTCTCATCCAATTTTAAATAAGGATATTCGGTTGATATTAGCATTCGCGCGTTTGGTTTCGGCTCAATTTTAACCCATTCTCCTTCTGGTACGATACGGCCTCCATGCGCTCCATTCACATCCACCCTCCAATTACGCAAAATCTGCTCATCGGACATGCCCTGTTTGAACCATTTTGGAGCGTGCGTTTTAACAGCCTCAAGAAGTTGGTCTTTGTATTCGGTTTGAAAACTTTCGGCGGCACGAAGAAATCCAAAATTTTTCGGAATCGCAAAAAACTTTTTCTCTTCCAATATATCATTCATTATACCTACATCTTCACCTTCCGGTTCAAAAGAGATCTCTTCTGGAGCCTCGGCTTGAGGTTCGCCGATGACTTCAGGTTCGGATTCTGGTGCGGTGGGTTCTGGTTTGGGAGTGGGTGCTGACGGTTCAGCCGAAGGAGGCGCTTCGGGCGCGCTTGCTTTTGTTGTTGGGACTTCGCTTTCCGCCGGAGTCGGCGCTTCAGTGGGTGGCGCCTCCGCCCCAAGATCCGTCATCTTTCCCACACGCTTCAGGGCATAATATGCCGCAAGCATGCCTCCGGCCGCGCCGGCAGCCACAGAGAGCAGTCTTTTTGCCGCCACAGCCCGCCTTTCCGCCTTAATATTTTTCAACAAAGCATCCATTTGCTTCTTTTGTCTTTCGGCATGAAGATCCAAATATTGCTCGGCCACCTTAATATCTACATGATCAAGATTCGTCCAGCCTCCCAACTCACTGACGGCCTGCTCGCTCATTTTTGCCATAATTTCTTCCATTGCCGTTTCTTGCATTTGCAACAAGCGCGCGTAGTTTTCATCCTGCTTTGCCACCTGCTCCAAAGGTATATTATTAACATAGGCATAGGATTCATAGGCGGAAATCGCTTCATCTATATTTTCCAGAGCAGTTTCCGGCTCTTCAGACAAGAAATTTTTCTTATGTAATTTACCCATCACCTTTAAATATATTTTACCCAGCTTGCCGGCTTTATCCATTTTTTCATCCCAAACTTGCTTGGCTTGCTGGGTCGTGTAAAAAACATCAGCGCGCCGGCCAAACCAACGAGAATACCAATTGTATATCGCGTCCGAACCCGCTCTCGTGCCCATGCCCGTTCCGAGCGCGCCAAAGGCGACTCTGGTTGATGTGAAACCCGGAATACCAAGAACGCTACCACCGAGCAATCCTGCCGAAACAACACTGCGTACGCTTGCCACTTGATTGACAACCCTGGCCACTTTGTTTTCTTCCAATACTTTCTTGCTTTTTTGAGCAAATTCTTTAACACATTGGCCAATCAAAGTTGAATCGCTAGCTCGCGCTTCAAGTTTGGATACAAGCGAACCAAAATTCATTCCGCCCATTGCTTTCCACGCTCTTGATACAACATTTTCTTTCGCTTCGTATTGCTTGGCGGTAATGTCCAAAAAATCTTTACTGTGGCTTTTCAATGCCTCCAGCAATCTGCTTCCCCGTTTTTCTGTTTCTTGCTGGAGCTCAACTTCCAGACGGCATTTGTTGTCCAGCGCGGTGGCATATCGCTCTTCGGCCTCTTGTTTTGCTTTTTTGTTGAATAATCCACGGAAAAATCCTTGATTCTTGTCTTTATTAACAATAGCTTCCGCCAATTCTATTTGCGCTTTTTTTAATTCTTCCGTTAAGATATCCACCCTGTCTCTTGGAATTTCCGGTATTGCGGGTATTTCAATTGGCGGTTCCGCCTCAAACACCTCGGCTTCCTCCGCAACCGGAGGCTGTTTTGTCTCAATCGGCGCCTCCTTGATAAATGCCGGGTGCTCAACACCAATATTGCGAAGCTCCACCACTTGCACTGTGATGTTATCGCCTCTTCCGAACTTGGCATTCATATTCACGGATGCCATTATCCCATCTTTATTTTCGGTTTTTATAACAAACGGCTGTTGGGCATTATTTCTTTCAAGCGCGAGCTGAAAAATTTTCTCCTGTAATTTTTGCGGTGCGGTGTATTGCTCGGAAAGAGCTTGAACTTCTTCTTCGCTCACCATATCCCACACTCCGTCGGAGGCGAGAATAATTCTGTCGCCATTTTGGCCTTGAAACTCTTTGATTTCCGGCTTATCTGTTCCCTTCGTGGAAGCCAATCCCAGCGCGCCGGTTATCTGATTATTGTAGGGGCTATTAAAATAATCTTCGGGCTCAATAGCGTCACCAGCGACAAATTTGGCGGCAACATTTTGCATTATTGTCGCACCTTCTTTTAATTTTTCTCCATCGCGCAAAGTAATGGCCTTGCTATCACCCGACCACCCCAATTTGACCTTTCCATCTTTTTTTATTTCCACTGATACGGCACAACAATAGGGCGGATTAAACTTTTCCTCTCTAACATGTCCTCCGCGCGCCTTCACTTGCTTTTCCCATTCTTCTTTTTTTTTCTTTTGCCAGTTTTTCCACTCTTTCATTCGCGTGATTTAAAGCTTCCGCCATACTATCGCCGTTTGCCAACGCATAACTCAGGGCTTCGGTGGCCACAATGCTTGCTTCCAAACCGTTTCCGCTTCCCCCCGCTCCATCCCCCACGCCACAAAAAAGGCTACCGTCTTTTTTGCTGGAGCCGACAAACATGGAGTCTTCGTTTTTATTTTTATATTTTGAACCCTCTCCGCCGTAATCGCATCTGGCTGATATGTGCCCGTAAAAACCTTCATATTCCAACTTTCTTTCTTCTTCCGAAACATCTTCCATTGACCTCGGCTCATCAACATCAATCATCACGCTATGCGTATCGTTTTGATATTCTACAACCTCTTCTTTTGCATCTATTTCCTCAAGGATGTCTTCCGGCTCAACCTCAATAACTTTTTCTTCTTCAGGCTCAACTGCGATTTCCGGTTCAATCGAGGGCAATGGAGGAGGGGTGGCTTCACGCTCTTGCTTAATCGGTTTGCTCGCCTCAGCCTGCGCGACCAACTCTTTCATTCGCGCAATCTCTTGCAACTTTTTTAACAACTTAGAAGCTACTTCAGCAAAATATTCCAGTTGCGTATCGCTCGCGCTTTCTTCCAAATTCGCATACATCGCTTTCAGAAGCCCGACATCTTCCTCAATAATCCGCTTATCTTTCTCGTCCATTTTCGCAAACCTTTCCATTATTAAATTATATATTTCGTCAACTTCATCTTTTATCTCGGACAAATCCTGCGCTCGCTCGGCTTCGGGCGCGAGCGCGGGCGGAGGCAAAACCGGGGCTTTGTAATCTATTGCGGATTGTGGCAATACGATTTCCGCTTGAGAAGGCGGTGCGGGAATTTCCTGCGCCGGCGCCGGTTCGGGCGGTGCTAGTTCTTCTGTCTGCGTTTGGGCGGTGGCTAGTTCTTTCTTGTAGTTGTTTATTTCACGAACCAGGCGCTTTGCATTATTTCTAAAATCATTAATTTTTTTTCTCATGTCTCCCCGATATGTAATTTTTGCAAACAATTCTTCCAATTCCAAAAGCCGGTCTTCGGCTAGTTGTTTTCCAGCCTTGTCCAGTCGCGTAAACTGTCGGCGCAATTCAACCATGGCTTGTCCGACATCTCTCCTGGTTTCAATTTTTCCCAATTTGACTTCCGGCAAATTGGTTTCTTTCCTTTTAGCCATAAAAATTTATTCGATAATGTTATGCAACAAACCGACGGCATCTTCTTTGTCTTTAAGTTCCCGTAATTCAGCCTTAATCAAACGGCCTTCTTTTTGCAATCGCTTAACTTCCGCCATTAACATATCGGATTTTTCTTCCAATTTTTTTACCGCATCATCTTTTGATATTTGTGCTTGTGGCATAAATAATTATTTTACTCTTGCGGTCAATTCTTTTTTTAAATTA
>JAHJCN010000130.1 GCA_018812905.1 Patescibacteria group bacterium | reverse complement strand
TAATATGAATAAAATTTCTGAAAAATATTTCGGCAAGCACACTTTTCATCCTGATATAAAAAAAATCACTGCCCAAACAATCGATGAAACCGGATTCAAAATCAAAAAGGAAATCTGGCGCGGCATTATTTATGACAAAAATAAAGTCGGCAGTTTGATTTATTCAGGCGAATATAATGCAAAACCGGCAATTCTAAAAATTCAAGGTTTGAAACCGGAGATTGACGAAATTGATATTTTCAATCTATTCAAAAAAAATAATCTCAGCGCAAAAATAAAACTTCCGGAATTATTCGCCAAGAAAAAATATTCGCGAAAAACCGGATTCGGCTATTTGATCATGGAAAATATTCCGCAAAAGAAAATTTTTGCGCCTCCATTTGCTTCGGAAAAACAAATCAAGCTGTTTTGTGAATTTTACAATGAATATCGCGAAAAAGTTTTTGCGGTTCCCTGGTGGAAAAATAGTATCAATACTGAAAAATTCATCTTGCAGAGACTGGCGGGCTGGATCAAAATCAGCAAACACAAAAAATTTTGGGATGAAAATCTCCAAGGAATCCGCGTAAAACAATTCAGAAAAATCATCAAAGCAAATTCCGATAAAATACCCATGGTCTTCTCCCGCGGACATCTGTCTTGCAATGATCTGTATCTTCAAAAAAACAAATTCGTTCTTCTCTCAAATTTATTCTGGAGCTGGCGGCCGAAATATTATGATCTGGCGTTCAATCTCTGGGCGTGTCTGTTAAAACTTCCGGCTGATTATTCATTTGAAAAAACGATTCTCTTTTTGGAAAAATGGATTACGGCTTATCGCTCCATTCCATGGATAAAAAAACAAAAAGATTTTGATGAAATTTTTTATATTTTATTGCTGGAAAGATTGCTCGGATCTCTTGTCATCGATGTTCGCGCGGGCAATCAACCGAAAAGTGAACAAAAAAAACTTTTTGAACTTCATTTGAAACTTTTTGATTATTTTGCTAAATTAATTCAAGGGTAATTGTTCTCTCAAAACAAAGGAGCCGAAAATGAAAGAAAAACATGGCGCCGCGATTCTCGGTTATGGAGTACCGCCGGACATTTTCAAGGATGGAAATTACAACCGCTACCTGGAGAATGCCTGGCTGGCGATCAATCTCAGCCAATGCGAGGAATTACTTCTGAGCGGCGGACATACAAATATTCATTATCCCGAAAAATCGGAAGCCGGAGAAATGCACAAGTATTTGATGACAATACCGGGATTCAGAGAATCCGGAATCATCGTTTTCAAAAATGAAGATTCCATCACCAGCTGGGAAAACATCAAATGGATTGATTGCATGATACGCGAAAATTCTCTCACTCACATCACTATTCATGGCGAGTTTTCACGCCGACGCAAAGTCAGGCTTCTCTGTCGCAGAATCCTTTCGCGCCAAGTCAAGGCAACTGTGAACGTCATTGATTTCGACCGCTCGCGAACGATTTTTTCCGATCTGAAGCAAATGATTGATTTTTTCGCCACTTTGTTGCAATTCATGTTTCCAAAAATTCGCGACCTTCGCCATTGGCGGCAAATGCGCCATATCAAAAAAGTTTCACAACCGTAAAAAACAATTTCCAAGGCTGTCTAACAGCCTTTCTTTTTTTCCGAAAAATGTCATAAAATAAATCGCCGGACCAAACTTGACGAACAGCGGTTTTTTATTATAAGATTGTGATTGCAAAATAGCGCTCGAAATTATTAATTGCTAAAACGGATATGAAGAATATTTAATTTAACCGAAATATTTTCATGTCTGCAAAATCAAAAATATGATCAAACCATTGAATGACCATGTGGTCGTAAAACCGATCGCCAAGGAAGAAAAAACTTCCGCCGGAATTATTCTTCCGGACACCGTTAACAAAGAAAAACCCGAGCAAGGCGAAGTGATTGCCGTGGGACCGGGAAAATTGCTGGAAAACGGAACGCGCGCAACAATGTCAATTCAGCCGGGAGACAAAGTCATATTTACAAAATATTCTCCTCATGAAGTCAAGATCGACAAAGAAGAATATTTGATTTTGAGCGAAGCTGATATTTTGGCGGTAATTGAATGAAGCAAGGAACACTTGGCAGGGAGCACTAAAGCAAGGAGCAAGGAACCCCGCCCTTCGCGAAGAGCGGGGGAACACTTGGCAAGGAGCACTTGGCAAGGAGCACAATAAAATCCTAAAT
>JAHJCN010000045.1 GCA_018812905.1 Patescibacteria group bacterium | reverse complement strand
GGGCGTGGATATTTTGGGCGAAAAAGAATTTTTGAAAATTATTAAATAATTTTAATTATATGTCAGGAGAACACGATAATTTGCCATTGGATTTATCTGAAATGCAACAAACTGTATTTATGCCGGTAGAAAACCCCGCTGATTTAGAATTTATGATTAAGAGAGCAATCGACAAGAGAATGCTGATAGAAACTTTGGTTGGCGAAAATTTTAAAAATATCACTAATCTTTCTGATCTCGTATCTGCTCTTAAGAAAGCGATCGTGGGACCGATAGGTGAAAAATTGATAGAGAACGATAAAAAAATTAGACAATTTATTGTAGTAGATGGAATAGCAAGAGTGGAATTGGTAAGTAGGAAAATACACAAAGAACCGGATAAGATCCCTGTTAACGAAATTGACGCGGTGACGGATGAAAGCGGTCTGCGCGATTTGGTCTGGTCCTGCGTTTTGGAGAAAATGAAACCGTTGGATGAACAAAAATTAAAAGGATTACTCGCACAGCAGTCGCTCTTCAGAGGTTTGAGGGAAAAATGGGAACCTTTTAAAGAGAAAAATCCTCAAGAAATTGCCAACATTCTTCTTCTTGCCGAAGAAACGATGTCTAAGGATAAGAACGAAGAACTTGCGGATTGGATTCGTGGGAATCGCCTTGCTGTATTAACTGTCAATTTGAAAATAGCTCAGGATCGCGATGCCAATATGGGCTATGTCACTCGGGATAGCGGTCTTAGAGACAGAATGACAGAATTGCAAAAACCATCCGGAGAAAAGAAAGAAGACAAAATAAGGCAAGCGAATGCATTGGCCGAACGACACAAAATGTTTTTTGCCGCCCATATCGGCGAAACAAAACCATTCGAAAGACAAAAGATTGCCGGGATAGTAGAAAAATTGAATAAATTAGAAAATGCTTTATTAAAAGGTAAAACAGGCAGGAATTGGGCAACCGATATTTGTATAATAGAATCAAAACAAAAAAAAGGTGAAAAAGTTTCAGAGGGTTTGAAGGGTTTGGTCAATCTCTTGCCCGAAGATAGCGGATTGCGCCAAGCTGTTTTGGATGCTTGCGGAAGAAAAGCTGGTGCGGAAAAAAGACGGGTTGGGGTTGACGCAAAATCGGAGCCGACAAAGCCCGCGGAAGCGAAAAAACCGGAAAAAACAACGAAGGTGGAGAAAGCACGCGTGCCAAAAACGGCGCCAAAATCAAGGCCTTTGGATCTAAGCACTAAAAAGATAGCTGGAGGTTTCAGCTTTAATAAGCCCCTTGATATGCAAATTTTTGATAGATCACATGCCATGAAAAAGGTTCTGGAAGAAGCGTCTACTATTAGGGAGATAACAACTGCATTGGAAAGCTTGCTTAAAAGAGGATCTGATGAGATAGCATTCAACGATGAAGACGTTTTTAACACGCAAGAAGTAATTGATTATTTGAAAGCCGTTGATGGTGGTAAGATAGATTTGAAAAAAATGCCCATTGAATCTCGAGAGTTGGCTTCCGTGTTAGAGTCTATAACCATGGAACAATCATTGAAAAAAGGTTTCCTTGGCAGAATAGGAGACTTTCTTCGCGGAAAGAAATAATAAAAACAATTTTTATGGTATAATATCGCCGTATGCTAATTCAATGGTTTAAAAACCTTACGATAAAGGATATTCCATTGGTGGGGGGGAAAACAGCATCGCTCGGTGAAATGTATTCCAAGCTTACCAAGAAGGGGATTAAAATTCCAAATGGCTTCGCGCTCACAGCCGAGGCCTATTGGAAATTTCTTAAGGCGAATGAATTGGATAAAAAAATAAAAACAACATTGAAAGATTTGGACGTAAAAGATGTAAAAACTTTGGCGGTGGCGGGCAAAAAAATTCGTCAAATGATTTTGAACGCAAAAATTCCCAAAGAAATTGAAAAAGAAGTTGTCAAAGAATATAAAAAGTTGGCTGGAAAAAAGAAGAAATTCTCTGTGGCAGTTCGTTCATCCGCCACGGCCGAAGACTTGCCCGGCGCCAGTTTTGCCGGACAGCAGGAAACATATTTGAATGTGCGAGGAGAAGCATCGCTTATGCTGGCTATCAAAAAATGCATTGCTTCGCTTTTCACCGATCGCGCCATATCCTATCGCGAGGCAATGGGCTTTGAACATTCCAAAGTTGCACTTTCGGTGTGCGTGCAAGAAATGGTTCGTTCCGATTCGGGTTCTGCCGGCGTGATGTTTACTTTGGATACCGAATCTGGTTTTAGCGGCGTGGTTTTGATAAACTCCGCCTATGGTTTGGGTGAGAATGTTGTTAAGGGTCGTGTTATTCCGGATCAATTCTATGTTTTTAAAGCCGGTTTAAAAAAGGGTTTTAAATCCATTATCAGCCGTCGCTTGGGCAGTAAAGAAGTAAAATTGATCTATGCGAGTAATGGCACAATACAGAAAAAGGTAAACACAAAAGATCAAAAAAAATATTCTCTATCCGAAGACGAAGTTTTGCAATTGGCCAAATGGGGCGTAATGATCGAAGACCATTATGGCCGAGCCATGGATATTGAATGGGCAAAAGATGGAGAAACAGGCGAGCTTCTTATCGTGCAAGCGCGTTCCGAAACAGTAAAATCACAAGAAAAAATAAATATTATCGAAAGCTATCGGCTTGGCCGTCGTGGAAAAGTATTGATTACCGGCATTAGTATCGGCCAGCGAATCGGACAAGGCAAAACACGCATCATTGATTCGCCCAAACAAATGAAAAAATTTAAAGCCGGCGAAGTGTTGGTAACCAGAATCACCGATCCGGATTGGGAGCCGATCATGCGCATGGCCGGCGCCATTGTCACCGAGCAGGGAGGAAAAACTTCGCACGCGGCCATTGTAAGCCGTGAACTTGGAATACCATGTCTGGTGGGAGCATCCAAAGCCCGTCAGCTTGTGAAAAACGGCCAACAGGTGACCGTGTCTTGCGCCGAGGGCGAAGAAGGATATGTCTATGATGGCCGTTTGCCGTTTAAGGTGGAAAAAACGAAAGTGAAGAGCATGTTGCCAACCAGAACAAAAATAATGATGAACGTGGGCGATCCCGATCAGGCCTTTTCTTTTTCAGCCATTCCCAATGACGGCATTGGTCTTGCGCGCGAAGAGTTCATCTTCACCAATTTCATAAAAATTCATCCTCTAGCTTTGGTAAATTACAATAAAATCACTGACAAACGAGTGAAAGCCCAAATAGACGCGCTCACTGTCGGCTATAAAGACAAAAAACAATTTTGCATTGACAAATTGGCCGAAGGAATCGCTTTTATCGCTTCTGCCTATCACCCCAATGATGTTGTGGTGCGATTGTCCGATTTTAAAACCAATGAATATGCCACACTCATCGGTGGCACGGATTATGAACCACACGAAGAAAATCCAATGCTTGGCTGGCGTGGCGCGTCTCGCTATTATGATCCAAAATACAAAGCAGGGTTTGCTCTGGAATGCGCGGCTTTGAAAAAAGCGCGTGAAGTTTGGGGATTAAAAAATATAATTGTCATGGTTCCGTTTTGCCGTACCGTGGACGAGGGTAAAAAAGTGCTCGCGGTTATGAAGCAATTCGGTTTGGAGCGCGGAAAAAGCGGCTTGCAGATATATATGATGTGCGAGGTTCCATCCAATGTGATTTTAGCAAAAGAATTCAGTAAAATTTTTGATGGATTTTCCATCGGATCAAATGATCTTACCCAGCTCACGCTTGGTGTGGATCGTGATTCGGCGTTGGTGTCGCATGTGTATGATGAAAATAATTTGGCAGTGAAGACTTTGATTCGCCAAGTTATTCACAGCGCGCATAAATATGGGTGTAAAGTTGGAATATGCGGACAAGCGCCTAGTGACTATCCGGAGTTCGCAGAATTTTTAGTGAGAGAGGGGATTGATAGCATTTCTTTGAATCCCGACACTGTCTTGAAAACGCGCCTACGCATCGCGGCCATGGAAAAGAAACTGGGAATTATGCCGGGCAAAAAAAGGTTGCGAGACAGATTGCATTTGTCTTTTTTATAAACCAGTCATCCATCAAACACTATCATCCTTGTACAATGTCATCCTACCACAATGTCATGCTGAATTTATTTCAGCATCTCTGTCCAATTTGTTTTAATAAATAAATCTAAAATCAAATAAACAAAAAACTCCTCGATAAATCGAGGAGTTTTTCGCTGTTAGAACATGTTCATGATGTTCATAACTTCCTTAGGATAAGAAGGCATCACAGAACCGTTATAGGCCCAAAGGACCTGAAAAACGGTTTTATCTTTGTAATATTTGGCAGTATCCGGATCGTTACCGGAAAGGTTGGCGCCCACTTCTTCAATAGCCTCGTCAAAGTTGGCAAACTTGATTTTACAAGATCCCCAGCCAAACGGGTTGTTGTTCATAAGGCGCTTTCCACCGGAAGATTCACGCACGGCAATGGCCGGCAAAAGCTTCCAGTCCATACCATTCTTATCGGCCACCTCAACGAACTTGGCGCCATAGCCTTCCAAAGGCATGTTGCGTTTGGCAAAGTAGGCATCCAAACGAGCGGCACGGTCGTCAGTGATCTGGGCCACGGCACCGGGAGTCAAAAAATTGACGATCATGGCAAAAAAGCTCGTAGTCTTGGTTACGCTATTTTCAGCGGCCAAAACGGTATTAAATGGCATAAGCACGGAAACGGCTAAGGTAAGCACGACAAGGGTATTTGAGCCAATTTTATTGATTTTCTCGTTGTTCATATATATCTAATTAAAAAAGATACCGACCGGTATCATTTAATGAATTAACGAATTAGTATACCATAAAAGTATGAGTTTGTCAAGGGATATCGGACTTGTTTTGGCTAATATTAAACAAAAACACCTCTTAGAAATGAGGTGTTTTGTTGTTCGTGTGCAATGTTGACATCCGCCCGAATTTATTGTAATATTTGTACATTATAATCATTGGCACAATAGATGATTTTGCGGGTCGGTAGTTCAATTGGTTAGAGCATCCCGACTCAGTCGGGAAAGTTGCGGATTCATTAAAATATAAATAGATGATTTTGCGGGTCGGTAGTTCAATTGGTTAGAGCACCGCCCTGTCACGGCGGAAGTTGCGGGTTCGAGTCCCGTCCGACCCGCAAAATCATTTACTCCAAACAGGTTAGAGCATCCCGACTCAGTCGGGAAAGTTGCGGGTTCGAGTCCCGTCCAGACACAAATTAAAAATAACGGCCCTATGCCGTCATTTTTTTATATACCACTATGTTCTTTATTTATAGGTATTTTCATTTCTTAATCTAATGCTGTCAATTACAATGCCTTCGTCTTCGTAAAGGCCT